>NZ_JBIUCS010000022.1:0-50283 GCF_044538485.1 Acinetobacter sp. ABJ_C5_2
TTACCAATGTAGCAGCAGGCACTAATGCAACTGATGCTGTTAATGTAAGTCAACTTGGTGCAGTAACTACAGCCGCGAATACCAAGACAGATGCTTTAGGTACAAGTACGGCAAGCAATCTGGGTGGTGGAGCAGTCTATAATCCGGTTACGGGCGCAGTCAGTTCACCGATCTATAGCGTGAATGGCAACAACGTGAACAACGTTGGTGACGCGATCACTGCACTGGATAAAGGCTGGACACTACAAAGCAATGGTGCCAATGCGGGTGCAGTGAAAGCTGGCGATACAGTTGACATTGGTACGGTTGCAGGCGAAAGCAACCTGAAAGTAACCAAGACTGGTAACAAGATCCAGTATGGCTTAAATCGTGATCTTAATGTTGACAGTGTAACAGCAGGCGACAGCAAGCTAGACACCAATGGTTTAACTATTACAGGTGGCCCAAGCGTAACCAAGTCTGGTATTAATGCAGGCAATCAGAAGATTACCAATGTTGCAGCAGGCACCATTTCATCTACATCAACAGATGCAGTGAATGGTAGTCAGTTACATACCCTCGATAGTCGCGTGACTAAGAATGGTGATTCTACAGCCAATATTTTTGGTGGTGGTGCTAAAGCTAATCCAGATGGTTCGATTACTAATCCTACTTACAATGTGGCAGGTACGAGTGCAAACAATGTTGGCGATGCTTTAACGGCATTGGATAAAGCAGTCACCGATGCAGGTACAGCAGCGAATGCAGGCTGGACTGTTTCAGCCAATGGTGATGCAGCGACTGCTAAAAAGATTAAACCAAATGGCAAAGTCAACTTTACAGGTGATGATAACTTAACTGTTGCTCAAAGCAGCGAAACTGATAATGAAGGTAATATCAAGGTCGCGCTGAACAAAAACTTGAAGGTTGATAGTGTCACGGCTGGTAATACAGTTATTGATACGACTGGTGTAAAAGTTGGTGATAACGTTCAGTTAGGAGCAACAGGCCTAATCATTGCGGGTGGCCCAAGTATCACTACTTCTGGAATCAGCGCAGGCAATAAGGTCATTAGCAATGTAGCTGCTGGTGTTAACACGACAGATGCAGTGAACAAAGGCCAACTTGATAGTGCAATCACGAACATTAATAACAATGTTGGTGCTTTGGCTAATAGTGCAGTTCAGTATGACAAAAATGCAGATGGTACTGTAAATAAAGATTCAGTGACATTCGCTGGTGGGGCAAATGGTACTGCACTTAAGAATGTAGCGAATGGTACTGTAGCAGCAGGTTCTAAAGATGCAGTGAATGGAGGTCAGTTGTGGAATGTTCAACAACAGGTCGACAAAAATACGGGTGATATCTCGAACCTTAAAAATGACATTAACAATGGTAAAACTGGTCTAGTGCAGCAAGCAGATAAAGACGCTGCGATTACTGTAGGTAAAGACACTGGTGGTACTCAAGTGAATGTTGCTGGAACAGCAGGTGACCGTACAGTGACTGGCGTGAAAGCGGGTGCTGTTACAGCGACTTCAAAAGATGCAGTAAATGGCTCTCAGCTTAATACGACCAATCAGGCGCTTGCTAACTATTTAGGCGGTGGGGCTGGTTATAACAATATTACCCAAAGCTTCTCAAACCCGACCTATAACGTGGGTGATAAGTCCTACAACAATGTTGGTGATGCGATAGGTGCATTGAATCAAGCTGATCAAACATTAAATACCAAAATTGATAATGTGAGCGATAAGCTGGAGCAAGCATTCTATTCAACGAATAAGCGCATTGATGACGTTGAGAAAAAAGCCAATGCAGGTATTGCTGCTGCGATGGCTTTAGAAAATGCACCATTTGTCGCAGGTAAATATACCTATGCTGTGGGCGCTGCCTATCATGGTGGTGAAAATGCTGTCGGTGTGACCTTACGTAAAACTGCTGATAATGGACGTTGGTCGCTTACAGGTGGTGTAGCGGCAGCTTCTCAAGGCGATCCAAGTGTTCGTATCGGTATTAGTGGTGTAATTGACTAATTTGACTAGGCGAGGAAGGCAAGGCCTTCCTCATTCTCCATTTCGAGAGTAAAAGTATGAAAAATACAGTTAAGGCGTTATTTATTGCTGTTCTTTCTGGCCTGGCAATGGTTGGTTATGCACAAGAAGAAGCAATATCTCAAAAAGATGTCACTTTTCCTAAAGTTTCAGATAGTTATTTGAAACAAGTAAAACGTTATGAATACCAAGATGTCGCTCGTTTAGATCAAGGCCTAAATAAAGACCAAATTCGAGCTTTACTAGGAAATCCTCAGTTTAGTGAAGGGGTGTTTGCGGTAAAAATCTGGAACTATGTATTAGATGTCCGTATTCCTAACACGAATCAGTATCAACGTTGCCAGTTGCGTATTGATTTTGATAAGCATTATCTAGCAGAACGTTTATCTTGGAAAGGTGAAGCATGTGAAGGTTTGGTTGCTTTGGGTGAAAAGAATCAGGCGCCAGCTCATAGTAATGTAATTACAGAACGTACAGCGAGTGTCTTATTTGCCTTTGATCGATTCGATGTTAATGCTATTGAAGAAAGCACTGACAGTGTTGCGAAAATTGCCGAGCAGATCAAGAAAAGCGAAACAACGACTCCTGTTATTGTTTCAGGTTTTACGGATCCGTTAGGTAAATTTAGCTATAACCAGAAATTATCATCACAACGTGCCAATACAGTTGCTGAGTTATTGGTGCAGCATGGTATTGAAGCAAGCCGAATCCAAATACACGCAAATAGTCAGACAGATTTATATAAGCAGTGTAGCGGTAACAATAGTTCACAACTTATTCAATGTTTAGCACCAAATAGACGTGTTAATATAAGTTGGTAAAACGGTCTGTCACGGCAAAGTAATCATCCCTAGGGTGGTTACTTTTTCGTTTTAAGGGACTAAAAAAGTAAAAAGATATATTTAAGGTTCTATAAATTTTCTATAAAAATCATCTTTTAAAATAATAAAAGTGCTGCGGCGTGAGTAAACCATCTAAGGGCTGATCCCAGCTTTGGCGTTCTAATGTATGTTCAATAAATTGAAACTGATGTGCCAATCCTAATCGGTAAGGTTTATGCTGAGCACTGGCCAAAGTACGGTCATAATAACCACCACCCATGCCAATACGTGTCCCATATTGATCACAAGCTAAAAGAGGCATAAGCAGTAAATCAAGCTGTGATACATGTTTTCCTCGCGTTGCCATAGGCTCTTTCATACCTAAGGGATGATGAGAAAAACGACGACTTAAATACTGGTTCTTATTGATCTTTACCCATACTAAATGTTGATTCATTGAGCAGATCATTGGTAAATAGACTTTTTTGTTCTTTTTAAAACAAAGCTTGATCAAAAGATCGGTATGAATTTCACCGAAAGCATGTAGATATAAGCCAATTTTTTTTGAAAAGTGGAAAATAGGAAGAGTATTCAGAAAATGTAATACGCTAAGCTCAGCCTGTTTTTGCTCAAACGAAGTTAAAGAACGTCTTTTAGATCTTAAATTTTTTCTAATAAAACTTAGTTCATTCATGGATAAATCTAACAAAGATTTGAGATCAGTCGTGCAAAATTATACCTATTTTTCTATAGTTTCACCGAAATTTAACTACTATAAAAAACAATCTAGTTTAATCGATAAATTAAAAATTGCTTTTCTCTAGAAAAAGACATCCCTATAAGATTTTTTAGCTTTTTTACGTATTTACAGTATTTATTTACATTTAATCAGGATAAGTATATTTAAAGATGAATATGAAAATGTGAAGTCTATGAAGCTAAAAATTTTAACAGTGATCGTATGCACGGCTTTGCTGAGTGCATGCACAAAACAGGCAGAATCTGAAGCTCCTCAAGTTGACTATAATGCTCAATTTGAAGAGTCTGACCGAAAAATTGGTGAGTTTTTAGATCAATTAGATAATCCCAAAACACCTCAAGAAGTTAAGGTTAAAATTTTATGCCATGACTATCCTGATGTATATAAAAAACAATATATGCCGGCATTAATAAAAGTTTCACCAAAGCCGTATACTGAAGAAAAATTACTGTCAGATTTGAAAAGTGCAACGGATTACTATAAAGGAACTTTAGGAATAAAATGTGATAATTAAAAATATGCTGTTTATCACATGAAAAATAATAATTGTGAATTGATTAGCATTATTTAGTTGTGCTAAATTTATTCCTGCTAATTATTTAAATTTTGATTGGATTTGAAATGCAAATCTTAAAATTTTTGCAGAGTTTTAATACGGTTGGCACCTACTTAACGCTTGCTTCTATCTTGTTAGTGGTCATGATGGTTTACTTTTATGTCATCAATCCCACCTGAACATTTTGAAAGAAAAATTTTTTTCATTTATTCGTTTTATTAAATGGACATTTAATAATAAATATAGGCTAGGGATATGAAATTTAAAATATTATTGCTAAGTTTGATTGCCTCGGGTTGCTACGCTACTGAAAACACAAATGATCCCGATATTTGTAATGTCGTAAAAAAAGTTGCTTATAACGTGATGGAAGCACGACAACAAAAAGTGCCTTCACAAGATTTACAACAAATTGCTGATGGGCTTGCAGATGAAAAGGCAAAGCAGCTTTATCAAGACTTAATTAACTCAGCTTATGCTGCCAAAGTATTTAAAACAAGTTTCTTTAAGCGTAAAGCCATCGAAGATTTTCAGACAGGGTGGTATCAAGAATGCTTAAATAGAAACGAAAAATAATATGCGTTTAATTTTTTAAGTTTAGCTAATTAATTATAAGAAATAAAAGGAATAGACTGACAGTTCTGTCTAGAGTGCTTAATTTAAATAAAAATTATATTTCTAATCATTTAATAAAAATCAATGCTCCGAAGATGCCGCTGCATGTGTCGTTACCCTGAACCCGACGAGTTCAAGGTGGACGCGACGTATACTTGCTGGGTTTCCTACTCGAAGGTAGGCATACACTCTAAATATACAGAACGCAATCCATAAGTTTAAGTATCGGCAGGGGAATAGACCCGCTGGCGAACATCCCAGAGATAGCTTAAGTATAACCTATCTTATTCAGTTGGCAATCGTCTGAGTTTATTGAACTGTAAAGTTAGTCTTCATTTGATGAAGCTTTGTACACTAAAAGTACATATAACAATCATGAGGTACATAAGAGAACCTCAATATAAAAATGCCTTGCACTATCAATGAATAGAGCAAGGCATTTTTATTATCGGAATTTGATTAAATAGTTTGTTCAACATCTTCCAAAATAGCCTGTAGTAGGCGTTCACAGTGCGTATATTCTTGCAAAGATTTATTCAAGCTTAACACTTCTTGAGTAAGCTGTAAGGCAACCATAATGACAAGTTTATTATGCTCAACGCGAGGGGCGCTACGGCGCATATCGTTGAATTTCTCATTAAGAAGTTCAGCTGCACGTTCAAGCTCATCTTTTTTATCTGATGTCGTTGCAAGCCTAAATGTTTGCTCAATCAGACGAAGCTCTACCATGACTTGTTCACTCATGATTGTGTCTCCTCACCAGCTTCAGCATTTGGGTGAGCAAGTTGCTGAATTTCTTGCGCATTTTGATCTTGAGCTGTACCTAAAATTGCTAAACGTTGAATAATTGCTTCAACTTTTGCTTTGGCAAGTTCATTTTTTTGTAACAAACGGTCACGGTCTTGCTGCAAATCATGTAACTCTTGTTGAGTTTGACGTTGGTGTGACTGAAGTTTTTCTTTAGTGACGCGTAACTCATTACGCTCAGCCAAAATTTCTTGAAAACGATTTTTTAAATCGGTCGTACTTTTTTCTAGGCGGCTGTAACGCTCTGCAAGTGTGTTAGCATCTTGATTCAATTGTTGAAATTGACCTTGTAACTGAGTGAGTTGCTCAGTTAATGTCTCAATTTCCTCTTGTTTTTTAGTGATGATGCTATTTTTTTGCACAACTTGTGCGTGATGCTCTGTTTCAGCTAGTTGTTTAGCTTCCGAGAGAGCAGAATTTTCACTCTCTAGATGATGTAAGCGTGTTTTTAAAACGCCAATATGCGCTTGTAGCCGCTGTAATTGTTCTAACATAACGAGGTCGCACAGAATTGCAATCAAAGGTAATATATACGAAGTATAGAGATTGGATAAACGAATGCAAGACGATATTTCAGGCTGGACAGAATGGAACGCTCATTTTGAAGGAATTGAAGAAATTTCAAGCCCTAGTGAGTTACATGGTTTACTAACAGGTATTGTTTGTGTGACAGAAGCACCAACGCGTGAAGAATGGACACAAATTTTAACAACACTTAATGTTCCTGATTTAAATGAAGAAGCTTTAGCGCTTTTAACTGATGAAACCGAAGATGTAGCGCATGCATTGTCGGAAGATGAATTGGACTATTTACCAATGCTTCCAGATGATGAGCATACGCTTCAAGACCGTGTACAAGCATTATCAGACTGGTGTGCTGGCGTTGTACTTGGTTTTGGTTTGGCATCCGGTCATGTACGTGCTGATGAGCGCGAATTAATTGAACATCTACAAGATGTGGCAGCAGTAGAGTTTGAAGATTCTGATAATGACGAAGAAGGCGAAAGCAGTTACGAAGAATTGTATGAATTTGTACGTCTTATTCCAGTGAGCTTATCTATTGGTAGAAAGAAAGTAACAGTTGCTGAAAGTTCATTATTGAAAAACTTTTATGCAAAAAGTAAAACTTCTGCTGTAGGCACTGCAGATCAAAATATTGTAGAAATGTTTACACCACATCGCCCAAGTTAATTGAGGCGATGTGTTATTGGCTGTGTTTAATTTTTTGACTTTAAAATTCTAAATCAAGTAGATCATTATGAAATTGCCTCAAGCTGATTTTCAACATCGCAGAAATCGTCTAGCAGAAAAAATGGGTCCAAACAGCATTGCGATTATTGCAACGCGTGAGGAAATGTACCGTAATCGTGATGCGGATTATAAATTCCGTGCCGATAGTAGTTTTTTCTATTTGACTGGTTTTGCAGAGCCTGAGGCAGTTGCTGTCATAGAAACTTTTGATGATGTTACAGACTATAGCTATAGTCTATTTTGTCGTGAACGTAATCGTGAGATGGAAATCTGGAATGGTTACCGTGCTGGAATTGATGGCGCAATTGAAGAATATGAGGCAGATGAAGCCTATGCGATTGATCTGCTTGATGAAGAAATTATTGAAAAATTATTAAATAAAGAACGTCTTTATTATCGAATCGGACACAATGCTGCATTTGACGCCAGAGTAAGCCAATGGATTAAAAAAGCAAATGCAGAGCACCGTCATGAAGCTGCTCCAGCTCAGTTAGTTCAACTTGATCGCATTGTTGATGAAATGCGTTTAATCAAGTCACCGCAAGAAATTGAGCTAATGCAAATTGCTTCAACAATTAGTGCTAAGGCACATACTCGTGCAATGCAAACTGTTCGCCCCGGCATGATGGAATATGCACTTGAAGCCGAGCTTAATTATGTATTTGGGCAAAACGGCTGTGTGCCTTCTTACAACAGTATTGTTGGTGGCGGTGCTAATGCTTGTATTTTGCACTATGTTGAAAATAACCAGTCTCTTAAAGACGGTGATTTGGTTTTAATTGATGCTGCATGTGAATATGAGTTTTATGCATCGGACATTACCCGTACTTTTCCGGTAAACGGAAAATTTAGTCCAGAACAAAAAGCATTATATGAAGTGGTATTGGCATCTCAATATGCGGCGATTGATGCAGTACGTATTGGTAATGCCTACCGTGAACCTCATGAGGTTGCGGTCAAAATTTTAACTGAAGGCTTAGTTGATTTAGGTTTGCTCAAAGGTAATGTGAGTGAGCTTATTGAAAATGAAGCATATCGTCAGTTTTATATGCATGGTACAGGCCACTGGTTAGGTATGGATGTACATGATGTCGGTTCTTATAAAAAAGATGACGAGTGGCGACAATATGAAGAGGGCATGGTCGTTACTGTCGAACCAGGTTTATATATTGCGCCAGATGATGAAACAGTAGATGAAAAATGGCGTGGTATTGGTATTCGTATTGAAGATGATGTGGTCGCAACGTCAAAAGGCCCACGAGTTTTAACTGCCGATGTAGTTAAAGATATTGCAGACATTGAACATTTAATGGCGCAAGCTAAAGCATAATTAAACGTATTCGCCAAAGGAGCAAACTCGATGCAACAACAAGTGATTATTGTAGGTGGGGGTATGGTGGGTTTGAGCCTTTCCCTCATGCTGGCGAAGGCTAATATCGCAGTCAAGCTATTAGAAGCTGTGAAATACCCAAACTATGATGATCAGAATGTTGCCCCTTACCATTCCAGTTTCGATGCACGTAATACGGCTTTATCGCGTCGTAGCGTACAGATTTATCAAAAGCTAGGGCTATGGGATGCATTACAACAACATGCCACTCCAATTTTGCAAGTTCACATTACTGAGCAAGGCAGTTTTGGTAAAGCACGTTTAGTTGCAGAACAAGAGAAAGTCGAAAGCTTTGGACAAGTCATTGAGAATGCGTGGCTCGGTCGTGTTTTATTAACTCAAGTACGCCAACAACCTTTGATTGAGCTAATTGATGGTGTACAAGTCACTGCTTTAACTCAAGACGCTGAACAGGTACATATCGAAGCTCAGCGTGGTGATGAAGTCTTAAAGCTTGAGTCAAAATTATTAATTGCAGCAGATGGGCGTGATTCTTTCTGTCGTCAAGCAATTGGTGTGGGTGTTGATGTCCACGACTATGATCAAGTTGCGATCGTTACGACTGTTCAAACTTCAAAGCCACATGAGCATGTAGGGTTTGAGCGTTTTAGTGCTTTAGGGCCTTTGGCGTTGTTGCCTTTACCGGGTGAATACCGTCGCTCAGTGGTATGGCCTGTTAAAAAGGGCACTGAAGATGAGTGGTTAGGCGAAGAAAACGACCAACACTTTTTAGATGCTTTGCAAAAAACCTATGGTGACAGAGCGGGTAAATTTGAAAAAACAGGTAAACGCTTTAGCTATCCGCTTTCACAAGTGCTTGCGCATAAACAAGCGGTTGGACGCGTTATTTTAATGGGTAATGCAGCACACACCATTCATCCTGTTGCAGGGCAAGGTTTTAATTTATGCCTACGTGATGCAGATGTGTTGCTACGTTATTTGGTAAACCAGTTAAGCACATCTGATGACATTGGTAACCCAGATAATTTACTTGCCTATGAACAAGCCCGTTTATCTGATCAACAACGAGTAATTAAGTTCTGCGATACTGTCGTTCGTGGTTTTAGTAACCAAAATCCATTATTAAAATTAATTCGTAATACGGGATTAATTGCATTTGATGTAATTCCGGGTGTTAAGCCACTGGTAGCGAACTATGCAATGGGGCTAAAAGCATGAGCGAAGTGTTAGATGTCGTTATTGTGGGTGGTGGACTAGTTGGTGGCTTAACTGCTTTATTACTTGCACAAGGTGGTGTACAGCCTACGGTGCTTGATGCTGCCCCTGTACTTGATGTTGAAAAAACATTAAGTGTGATGAACCCACGTGTTTTAGCACTTAGCCAAGCGACCATTCATTTACTTAAAACAGTGAATGTTTGGGATGATTTAGCACGTCAAATGCCTTATACCGGCATGCAAGTGTGGAACCTAAATGGCTATGGTGAAATTAATTTTGGCCATGAGTCTGTACAAAGACCAATGCCAGAACAAGCCTTGGGTTCTATGGTTGAGCCGAGCGTATTGAATGTTGCCATTCAACAAAAAATGCTTGAGCAGTTAACCGATTATCGTACTCAAGTTCGTGTTACCCGTATTGAGCAAGGTGTTGGGTCTTGGCATATACAACTGGCTGATGGATCTACACTTAAAACTAAACTGCTTATTGGTGCTGATGGTGCAAATTCATTTGTACGTGAACAAGCTTTTATTGACCTAGATGTACTAGATTACAAGCAAGCAGCGATTAGCTGTGCAATTAAAACGTCTAAGCCCCATCACTATGTTGCTCGTCAAATCTTCTTACCTACAGGGCCTTTAGCATATTTGCCAATGGCGAGTCTTGAAGAAAGTGAAAACGGCTACTGGCAGTCCATTGTCTGGACACTACCAGATGATTATGCCGATGAATATTCAGCTTTAAGTGATGCTGAGTTTATGCAACTTCTAACTCGTGAAAGCCAACATATGTTGGGTGAAGTGCTCGATGTTCGTTCAAGAGCCCAATTTCCATTGAAAGCGCGCGCTGCAAAACAATACGTTAAAGCTGGCCTAGCCCTAATTGGCGATGCAGCTCATGTTATCCATCCGCTTGCTGGGCAAGGGGTGAATATTGGTTGTTTAGATGCTGCGGTACTTTGTGATGCACTACTGCATGATTTAGGTCGTGGCGTATGGGCGCATGAACAAACCTTAATGCGTTATGAGCACCGCCGTAAAGGACAAAACGATGCGATGATGCATAGTATGTCGGCAATTGGTTGGTTAGAAAGTTCTGAGCTATTCCCATTTATTTGGGTCAGAAATGCAGGGCTTAAGCAGGTTGAACAAATTTCGTTCTTAAAAGAGCGTTTTATGCAACAAGCAAACGGTTTAGGGGCTTTACAAAACACCCTGTATAGTCGTTAAAATAATTACGAAGTTTATGCTCTACTGGTCTAAATAAATATCAGTAGATATTTTTTAAACAATCATTTATATATCATTACCAAATCGGTCAGAAAAGATACGGATTTGACCAATTTGGCTCTTTGCTAAATGCAAAGAGATTGCTAAATTTCTGAGGTCTCAAAGACCATAGCGATGATGCAATACAAATCATTGTGGGGAGTGTAAATATGACAGATATCAATGATTATGAAGATGCAGAAGATTCTGCTGTAGATGAAGATGAAGCCAAAGCGGCTGAGAGTGGCGCGGCTGATGAAGAAGCAGGCAACTTAACTGATGCTGATCTTGCTGAAGCAGAAACGCTTACCGTAACTGCGAAACAAAAACAGCGCCAAGCATTGGAAGATGAAATTGCCGCATTTTTAGCTCGCGGCGGGAGAATTACTGAAGTTCCGCCAGATGAACATAGCGACCTTTAATAATAAAAAAGCATCACATGAGTGATGCTTTTTTATTGGCTTTTAGGTTGAGTTAAAGGTTGTTTTGCAGTTCTTTTAAAATGCCGCATTCGTCTACTGTACGGTCGGTCGAGCAGTGTTGTTTTAAATCGATGAGTGTTTCTTTTAAAAGCAAAAGTCGTTCAATTTTTTCCGATACTTCAATCAAATATTTATTCACCAAATTATCAACTTCCGTACAAGCCTGTTTCGGCTGAGCTTTCATTTCTTTTAGCGTTTTAATGTCGTTGAGAGAAATATCTAATTCGCGGCAATGCTTAATGAATAATAGGTCCGCGAGTGTTTGATCTGTGTAAACACGATAATTATTTTCTGAGCGCTGAATGCGGTCCAGCACACCTACTTTTTCGTAATAACGAATAGTATCAATTGGGACATCCGCTTTTTTTGATAATTGGCCAATAGAAAGACTCATAAGACTTGACTCTGGAGCTACTCAAGGGTTTTTAATCACTATAAAAGAGTTTTTGAGGAAATAAAATGGCTGGATGTGGATGTGCTTCAACATGTTCTCCTACAAAGAAAGTAAGCCCGCGCTTTAGAAAAGCGTTATGGATTGCTCTTGTAATTAATGCACTCATGTTTGTCGTTGAAATTGTAGGCGGTTATAAAGCCCAATCTGTTTCACTATGGGCAGATGCACTAGATTTTGCCGGAGATGCAGCAAATTATGCTTTGTCTTTAGTTGTACTCTCGATGAGCCTTTACTGGCGTGCAACCGCAGCTCTTGTTAAGGGTGTTACGATGGCTGCTTTTGGTTTTTTCGTCATTGCAAAAGTAGTATGGTCATTCTTTCATGGTGTTTCACCTGAACCAATGGTCATGGGGGCAATTGGGGTAATGGCTTTAATTGCTAACGTTTCTGTTGCTTTAATGCTTTATGCATTTAGAGATGGGGATGCCAATATGCGTTCTGTGTGGCTGTGTAGTCGAAATGACTCTATTGCCAACATTGCTGTTATTTTTGCTGCTGTAGGCGTGTTTGGAACAGGCACTGTATTTCCGGATTTATTGGTGGCCTTTGTGATTGCATATTTAGGTGTATCTTCGGGCTATGCTGTGATTAAGCAATCATTACAGGAAAGAAAACAATCAAAGGTGATGTTGGGTTCAGAAGCTTAATTTTGATTGCATAAATAAAAAGTACCATGTAAGCATGGTACTTTTTAGTGTTTGAATGCATTAGATGAGAAGTGAAATTGCAATACTCCACATAACACAACCAATAAGAAAATCTAAAATTTTCCAAGCTTTTGGATTGGTAAATAGTGGTTTTAATAATCTTGCACCATAACCCAAACTGAAAAAGAAAATCCAAGAAGCAAGAATGCTGCCCAAAGCAAAACTAATTTTATCTTCTAGCTGAGTTGCAACTGAACCCATCAGTACAATTGTGTCTAAATAAACATGTGGATTTAGCCAAGTAAAGGCCAGACAGGTTACAAGTGCTTGGGTTAGTGTCTGTTTTTGACTGCCATCAAGCTCCATGCCTTGATTCGTTTTAAACGCAGCATAAAATGCTTTTGCACCGTAGACCAATAAAAACGTTGCTCCTAAATATTTAGCGACCGAGATTAAGATAGGCGATGCTGTCATAATTTCGGCAAAACCTAATACACCACAGGCAATTAAAATCGAATCAGACAGGGCACAGATTAAACATAACCAAAATACATATTGCTGTTTAAGCCCTTGCTTTAGAACAAAAGCGTTTTGGGCACCAATCGCTACAATTAGGCCGCTACCAATACCTAAACCTTTAAAAAACACACTCAGAGAAAGCATAACCATTAAGCAAAAAAATCAGATGCGGGAATTATCTGACTTTTTATTAAGAAATAAGTAAAATTAAGAATATTTAGGTTTGGCTAAAAATAATTTAGGTTTGTATATGTTAGATAGTAAGCAATGTGAAGCTTTTCTCGCAGTTGCAGAAGTCGGGAGTTTCGATGCAGCAGGAGAGCATCTATGTGTAACTCCCTCTGCTGTATCACTACGTGTACAAGCACTAGAAAAATATTTGGGTCAGATTTTAATTATACGCGGCCGCCCTTGTGTACTCACCCAAGCAGGGCAAACCTTGCTGCAGCATTTACGTCATACAAGGTTAATGGAGCAAAATCTTTTACAAGGTTTAATGGGTAAATCTTCTGAATCGGAATTTTATAAAATTGCTTTAGCTTCAAATGCAGACTCATTAGCAACTTGGCTTTTACCCACTATTCAGCAAACATTATTTAAAGAAAAAATAGTGTTAGAGCTAAAAATTGATGATCAATCACACACGCATACTTTGCTAGAAACGGGGCAGGTTAATGCATGTATCACAGCAGAAGAGCAGGTTATGGCGGGTTGCTTAGCTCAGCCTCTTGGTAAAATGCGCTATAAAATGCTGGCATCGGCCGAATTTGTAAACCACTGGTTTAGTGGTGGAATTAACCGAGAAAATTTAAGAAAAACACCAGCAGTTATTTTTAATCATAAAGATTTAATGCATTCGGAAGTTTTATTAAAAGGATATGGTTTACCGATGCAGAGTTATCCTTATAGTTTTATTCCTGCCACAGATGCTTTCGTTAAAGCAATTCAGCTGGGTTTAGGTTACGGAATGGTACCCGAACTTCAAGTTCAACCATTACTTGAAAATGGAACACTTATTGACATTATGCCTGAGGCTCAACTGGATGTTCCTTTGTATTGGCACCACTGGAAAAGACAGTCGAAGCAACTTGATGTACTGACCGAAAAGATTGTTCAATCAGCAAAACAAATACTGCGATAAGGTTAAGAGCTTACGATTATAAAAAGTTTGTAAGGTGTTGAATATAAAACTCTATGTCTTGCGCTGAATAACCTAAAAGTTGTCCGATTCTACGGTCGAGTTCTAGGCGCTCTTCAAGTTGAGTTTCCTTTATTGATTTTTCAATACATAACACGAGTTCATTTAAATCTGCTAAAGAGGCATCTTTATAGATCAGCATAATTGAAAAAGGTACAGATAAAGACGTTTCAATATCTTTACTGAGCATAGTTAAAGTACCTTGCTCAAGGTGCTTCACAAATTCAGTAGGTAATAAGTCATAAAATAAAGCAATTGGTTTCTTACCAGACAATAATAATTCTAGTTCTTGCCCTTCATGGGGGCCAAGTTTTCCAAGCTGTTCAGCCATATCAATACTCTTGTTTTTATGATTAATATTATTATGCAAAATTCATGCGCGGGATGGCATAAAGTATTTGCCATCACCGCACTTAGTTAAAAAATTAAGATTGTGTCAGTTCAAGTGCACGTTGATAAGCGACTTTTTTCTTAATACCTGTTAGATCTGCAGCAAGTTGAGATGCCGCTTTAACAGATAAATCTTGAAGTAAGCGCTTTAAGAGCTCATCTAGTTTTTCTTGTTCCAGATCGGTTTTTTCTGCTGCACCACCAACCACAAGAACAATTTCACCTTTTTCTTGGTTATGATCATTTTCAATAAAACTGACCAAATCTTTTAAAGTCATTTTTTTAATGGTTTCAAAAGTTTTGGTAATTTCACGTGCAAAACCGACAGGGCGGTTTTCACCAAATATTTCAACCATATTTTTTACGCACTCTAAAATACGGTGTGGTGCTTCATAAAAAATTAAGGTCTGAGTTTCATTTTTAAGTTTTTCGAGTTGCGAAATACGTTGAGAAGCTTTTGATGGTAAAAAGCCTTCAAAACTAAAACGGTCACTTGGTAGGCCTACAGCACTTAACGCCGCAATTGCAGCACATGCACCAGGTACAGGTATAACTCTAATACCATGCTCTTGAGCAGCTCGAACCAGTTTGAAACCGGGGTCACTAATAAGTGGTGTGCCTGCATCACTAATCAAAGCAATATTTTCACCAGCAAGTAGCTTTTGAACTAACTGATCAATTTTATTGCTTTCATTGTGGTCATGACATGCTGTAAGTGGAGTAGATATATTATAGTGCTTAAACAATTGAGCTGACTGGCGTGTATCTTCGGCAGCCACAATAGAAACTGATTTTAAGATATCAATTGCACGGAAAGTCATATCATCTAAGTGCCCGATAGGGGTGGCTACAACAAATAACTGAGCACTCATTTGGTTTTTACTCCGTACAGATAAACAATTTTAATGGGTTAGTGTACCCGAAATTATCTTTTTGGCGTGAACAATGTCATTGGGCTTTTTTACTTTTCAAGACATCTGCTTTTGATTTGCTCAATTGAAAAAAATTAAAAACGTATAGAGCAAGCATTGAGAGTATTTACATTTCTAATGGGGAAAATTATGTTAGTCGCACAGCAGCTCGGGCAATGGGCTGAACAAACAGCATTAAAAATTTTAAAAGAACAAAATTATGAATGGGTCGCTAGTAATTATCACTCTCGCCGTGGTGAGGTTGATCTGATTGTAAAACGCGGTAACGAATTGATTTTTGTTGAGGTAAAAGCGCGAGGGCAGGGAAATTATGGTCAAGCTTGTGAAATGGTCACTTTGAGCAAACAGAAAAAAATAATTAAAACGGCGATGAGGTTTTTACAGCGCTATCCATCTTATCAGGATTTTTATTGTCGTTTTGATGTGATTTGTTTTGATTTTCCACAGAAAATTGCAAAAACAGTACAGCAAGACTTTTCGAAATTCCATTATGATCTGCAATGGATCGAAAATGCATTTACTTTGGATTAAGAGTTCATTACTCTTTTGAGCAAATTAAAACCGATGTTTATGATCAAGCCAAGAAGAGATTGATAGGAGTCTGGTGGAGTGTTGAAACGTATTGCTGTAACAGCGCTTTGTGTCGCAAGTTTGTCAGGTTGCGCAAGTTTTATTTCTGGTGGAACAGGTACAGCTCCAGTTGGAACAGATAGTGGTGTACGTAGCTTAGGTCAAGTATTCATTGACTCTTCAATTAAACGTACAGCGAATATTAACCTCTATAAGCTTGATCAGCGTTTTAAACAATCTCGTATTAACATCGAAAGCTTCCATAGCACGGTATTGTTAACTGGTCAGGTGCCAGACCCATACTTGAAACAGCTAGCAGAAGACAATGTTAAAGCGATGAGCGATGTGAAAGCCGTACATAACTATATTACGGTAGGTAACAAAGTAAGCTATAACACGATCATGCAAGATGCTGGTGTAACTGCAAATACACGTGCTCTATTAATGAAAGCGCCAGTTGTATCGGACAGTAAAGTACTCGTCCATACCGAAGATGGCGTTTTATATGTGATGGGGCGTTTAAATACAGCTGAAATTAATGACTTAAACAATGTGCTTCAAAATGTGGGTAACGTGACCAAAATTGTGACGCTTATTGATAACATTGATTTAGCACCGGCTCCGGCAGCATCGACGGGCAACACAACGACTACGCCAGTAATTAATAATGTTCTTGCTCAACCAACAGTTCAAACTCCTGTTGCAATTGATCCGGACCAAGCAGATCCAGCATCATCTACTGCACAATAAAATATGAACTTAATTGAACAATTACAAAGCAAAATTGAGCAGGCGAGAACTCTTTATAAAGAGTTCCGCCTCTATGATTTGGGGAGCTTTGCTTTAAACCGTTTTACACCAAAAGATGGTTTCGAGCAGGTTTTAAATGTGCGTTATGGCTTAAAGCCTCGCCATCGTCTAGATATTTATCGTTCTACTAAGCGTTTAGCACATCGACCACTCATTGTTTTTGTACATGGTGGTGCTTGGCAACACGGTAATAAACGAGACTATTTATTTGTTGGTGAAGCCTTTACAAAAGAAGGTTATGACGTTGCTGTCATTAACTATCAGCTTGCACCCAAAAATATTTTTCCAAGTTATGTAGATGACTTAACACACGCGTTAAATTATTTGCATCAAAATCAGGAAAAACACGAAATCTCGACAGAGAATATTGTGCTTATGGGGCATTCGGCAGGTGCATTTAATGTAATGTCTGCTGTTTATCACCCTGACTCAACTAAAATTGAATGTTTAGGTAAAATTAAGGCAATAGTTGGTTTAGCTGGTCCGTATCATTTTGATTATAAGGGTGATCCGCTTGCTGAAGATGCTTTTGATCAGGACATTTCTTATAAAGAGGTGATGCCTTATTATTTTGTAAATCAAAATAATATTAAGCATTATCTACTCATGGCTGAAAATGATCAGCTCGTAAAACAACATAATACTTTGGATATGGATCAAGCTCTTAGGGAGAAGGGGAATCATAGCCATATTGCTATTATCCCTAAAACTGGCCACATCACGATTTTGGCCAGTCTATCGAGTTTTGTAAGTCACTACTTCAGAACAAAACGAACCATTTTGCATTTTCTTGAAGAAGTATTCTAAAACTATTGAGTTTTAGAAAGCGCAGATTACTTTGCTTGAGTAATCTGCGTAATCATTGCGTGTGCAATACTGCCTTTAAATGGAATTTCAGGAAGCTGATCAAATTTAAAGAATTGTGCATCGGCAATTTCATCTTCCTGCAAAGAAATCTCGCCTGACTCATATTCAGCTTTAAATGCAATCATAAGATTACTTGGAAATGGCCAAGGCTGGCTTGACATATATTGAATATTTTTAAGTTTAAGGCCCACTTCTTCTAAAGCTTCGCGTTGAACAGCCTCTTCAAGAGTTTCCCCAACTTCTACAAAACCTGCAATCAAACCATACATGTTGGTTTTATTGTGAATTGATTTTGCTAATAAGATTTCATCATCACCTTTAGTAATGATGGTAATGATGCAGGGGTTTACACGAGGGTACTGGTGATAACCACAAGCAGGACATACCATCGCATATTCACTTGAGTGTACTTCGGTGGCATGTCCACAGTGGCTGCAAAACTTGTGGTTACGTCGCCATTCGAGCAACTGTACAGCACGACTCGCCTGTAAAAATTGCTCTTTTGACCAGTTAGAAATAAGTTGACGAATTGGAACGAGTTGCAGACCTTCTGGTATAGCTTCTTCACTCAGAAGGTCACGTGCAATGACCTGTTCATCATGAGTGAAAAGCAGATCACTTGCTAACTTTTCGACTTTGGGTAATTGAAAGTTTTGGTCAACCAATAATTGTTGGTGATGAAAAATATAAGCAAGTGATAATTCAGACATTAAGCTGCCTTTTTTTGAAGTTGTTGACTACTTAGCAATGCTACATCAAACATGGATTGTAGAACAGGCTGTTTATTTTTTAAATTGTCAACTAACATATCTAGTCCAGCTAATACGTTAAAAATACAGTGAATCTGATCATGACTAAAAGCTTGGTTCTGATCGATTTGCTGCTGTACAAATTTAGCAGTTTCAAGCAAAGCATTTTGTTGAACCGTACTTCCTAAAAATTCAGCCGCACCAGCCAATTCTTTTAATGAGCCTGCAATTGCTTCAATATTTTGGGTTTGATCGTTGGCATATAAAGTCAAACTTTGACATACAAAATCGATTAAATTTTTTGTCTCATTTAATAATGTTTCATGTGCTTCATCTAAACGATCTAAAGAAATATTAGTGTTGTTCACACGAATTTGTAGACGGTTAGATGAGTAATGACGTACCAAAATACCAATCGCGTTCATGGCAGATAAAATGCTCTTCATGAGCTGCTGAGCGTAGTTTTCATTACTCAATATATTGATTTGACTTAAACTGCTTGCTTGATGAGAAAGCTCGGCTGCTGCTTCATTTAAGTTGAGTAAGTTAAAGGTATGAGCAAGCTGCATAAGGCTGCTTTGAAGTTGCTGAGCCTTTTCTGGCGACATGTTTTGGTAGTTGTATTCAATATCATTACGAACTTTGTTCATTTCGTCTAAGATCAATTGACTTACCGTTTGCATGGTATCAAAGTCTGGACCATACAAATGTTGGCTCAGTGCTTTAAGTTGAGTGTCGGTAAGGAACTCACGACCAATGTTTAGCTGCCCACGAATTTGCTGCGCAAGCTGGTCTTCTTGTCCAATCACAATACTAATAATATCTGCTAGAGCAGTTAAGTTTGCCTCAAAGCTTTCTGGCGATGCTAAAAATAGGCCTATAGCATTTTCAAGATTAATGAATACACGTAAGCGAGCATCATTTAAAACAAGTTCATCAATGTGATTAAAGGCAGAGTTAACCAATTGCCAATATTGTTGGCTTGGTTGACCATGAGCCATGCTGACTAAATAGCTACCAATCAATTTGAATGCCTGAAAGTCTCGAGCGGTTTCAGTTTTATTTAAAAATTGATGTAAAGATAATTTATAAAGCTGATGGATAAACTGAGTTTTCTCATTAATGAGTACTTCGGGTAACGGTAACTCAAGTGAAGTTGTTGTAAGGTTTGAGGCGATCTGCTGACCAGATGATGTTAATGGTTTATTTAAGGCTTTTTCTAAATTGTTTAGAGTGTCCAAAAGAAACTGGGGTACTTCAACTTCACGTAAACAAATAAATTCAATATAGCGTTTCACCATGGTCGTGCCTTCACTTAGAGCAACAACCTCATCGGTGTTGATGTGTTCTGGCTTAGCCATAATTTTTTGCATCAACTCAGTTGAATATTGAGTAATTTTTGCCAAATAGGGGATATCAATAAGACGTAATACTTGAGTGCATTGTTTAAATTGTTCTAATGCATCATCAATACCAAAAGGGAGAGCTTGTTCTTCAATTAATGTACTTACAGCACCTTCTACCAGTTTTATTGAGTTATCAATTTCATTCTTGATAATAAGTAACGCTGTTGGATCAAATTGAATCGAATTATGCTCAGACATAAAAATTCCCCTTTGCAAAAAAAATCAATTGTTATATTCGTCATGGCTCAATATTTTGAGCTAAAAATCTATACGACTAATATAACTTAACTTGCAAAAGGGGAAACTAAAAAAACACTAGAGAATCAAAAATTTATTTTGCAAAAAGGCAAGGTTCTCCATGTTTTTTCTCAAATTCTTTGACCCAAGTCTCATGTATGTTCAACTCTTCATCTGAAGGGTAAATAACGGGTAAATCAATTTGAACTCTAGCTTTAGTGGTTTTTTGCTGGTCAATTTCACTTTGTGATAAAGCATCCATATCAAAGGAAACTTGACCACCGGTCATTGCCAAGTAAACATCAGAAAGAATTTCAGCATCGAGTAACGCACCGTGGAAAGTACGGTCACGCGCTGGAATTTCATAACGTCTAACTAAGGCATCAAGTGAGTTTTTCTGTCCAGGATGCTTATTTTTGGCTAAAGCTAAGGTATCGGTAACTTCACAAACTTCTGAAAGAGCAGGTAACCCAACACGTCTAAACTCCATATCGAGGAAGTTCATATCGAAGGTTGCGTTATGAGCGATAATTTCTGCGCCTTTTAGATACTCAAACAAAGTATCAGCAATATCTGCATAGAGCGGTTTATCTTTTAAGAAATCATCACTGATACCGTGAATGTTTTCTGAATCGCCCACTGGTTTTTCAGGGTTAATATAAATGTGAATCGAACTACCCGTAAGCTTACGGTTAATCATTTCGATTGCGCCGACTTCAATAATGCGGTCGCCATCTTGGAAATAGAAACCAGTTGTTTCAGTATCGAGAATGAGCTGACGAGGGCCTTGCAATTTAAGCTTTGCTTCTGTAAGTACAATCTGTGGATGAATGTTGCTACTTTGCTGCTTTGTTTCTTGCTCTACAGCTTCAACTTCATTTACTTCTTCGTCTACAGTAATCATCTCAACTTCTTGTGATGGTTCAAGAGCGACATCTTCATCTTCGGTTGTTTCAACCAGATCAAATCCAAAAGGATCATCTAGCAACCAGTCCTGTTCAGGCTTTTTTATATCTTGCGGTGCAGCGACAGACTGTGGTTGCTTGAGCTCTTGAGCAGTTTTATCTGCACCTAAATTTGCAAGTTGGTCTGCCATTTCATTGCCAGGATGTCCTGCATGGCCTTTAATCCAATTCCACTCAATATTTCTACCTGAGCAAACAGCATCAAGTTTTTGCCATAGGTCAGGATTTTTAACATCTTTCCAATTTTTCTTTTTCCAGCCATGAATCCATTCTGTAATGCCTTGCTTTACATAATTTGAGTCGGTCCAGATAATTAATTGTGCATCAGGAGGGCAAAAAGAAACGCCCTCAATAGCAGCCATAAGCTCCATGCGGTTATTGGTTGTGTCGGGTTCGCCGCCAAATAATTTATGTTCACCCTGTTCGGTAATGACATATGCACCCCAACCGCCTAAACCGGGATTGCCACGACATGCACCATCAACATACAGTGTGATTGTTTGAGACATAAATCGAAACCTAAACTGAAAGAAAAAGAACTGAATATGGTGTATTGTATACGCAAAAAGTTCGGTTCCATCGTTACAAAGCAAGCTTTTTTTAATTTCTTGTAACATTTCCATGCAAATGACATTAAATTATTGCCTTGTCTATCTTGCATGCTTTACTACAATGGCATCGAAGACCTAGGGTTTGTGGGCAGACCCCAAGAAATATTACGCGAGTTGTTTGGAAGTTTTTATGTATAAACCAACCACATTTGTGTGGCAGCCATCTGCAGCATCATTATTCAAAATTACAGTACTTAGCTCTGCTTTAGCTGCGTTGGGTATTACAACAGGCTGCTCTTCGACTCCGCAATCTGCAAAAACCTCGAAAACAAAACAGGTCAGTGGAGCAGGCTATCTTGATGCAAGCAGTCTAGACTCGTTAGAAGATTTACTTTCAGCAACAGATATGCGTGCTGTAGAGGGTGATCGTTTACTTATTTTAAAACACGGTGACGTTTGGAAGCGTATGGCTGTGGGCTTCAAAATGGACCTCGATCACTGGGATCCGCGTATTGAAGCGCAGCGTAGTTGGTTTATTTCACGTCAGCCCTACCTTGACCGTTTAAGTGCTCGCGCAAGTCGTTATTTATATCATACTGTTAAAGAAGCAGAACGCCGTGGTCTTCCAACTGAACTTGCGTTATTACCGGTAATTGAGAGTTCATATGACCCTGCTGCAACAAGTAGTGCGGCAGCAGCTGGTTTATGGCAGTTCATTCCAAGTACTGGTCGTATTTATGGTTTACAACAAACTGGTATGTACGATGGACGTCGTGATGTTGTTGAGTCTACACGTGCTGCATATGAGTTCTTAGGAAGCTTATATAACCAGTTTGGTTCATGGGAATTGGCTTTGGCAGCTTATAACGCTGGTCCGGGCCGTATCCAACAGGCGATTAACCGTAACCAAGCTGCTGGCTTACCAACGGACTACTGGTCATTAAAACTTCCACAAGAAACTATGAACTATGTTCCACGTTTCTTGGCAGTTGCACAAATTATTAAAAATCCACGTGCTTACGGGGTTTCATTACCGCCAATTGCGAACAGACCCCATTTCCGTGAAGTGACATTATCTGCGCCGTTATCTTTAAATGAAATTGCTTCGGTCAGTGGTCTTAGTCGTGCCGAGTTATATGCATTAAACCCAGGCTATCGTGGTGAAACAGTAGACCCTGCAAGCCCAATGCGTATTTTAATTCCGGCTGATGTAAGTCCATCCGTTGATAATAAATTGAAAGGAATGAAAGCGGGTGGTGGTTCAGGTTGGTGGGCAAATGTCACTTCGCCGTCTAAACCGACAACCAGTCCTTCAAGTTCAGTCACAATTAAAACGACACCAGCGACTCAGGTTCAGCCTGTAAGACCAACGACACCTGCTAAAACAACCAGCAGCTCTGTAACTGTAAAAGGTTCAACGCCGCGTGGTTCTGATGCTTTAGCTGCTTTTGCAGCATCCGCGGATGTGCCAAGTGCACCTCGTATTCCAGTTGCAGTAACACCTGCAACCAATGTTAAGCCAGTAAGAACAGAACCACCAATTTCAGCAGTTGAGCGTGAGAAAATTTTAGCGGCGGTTCGTGCTGAAGGTGAGAAGGAAACCGTTGAGCAAGCTTTACAGCCACAGGCCACTCAAGCTGAAAAAGATCAAGTGGTTGCTGAGTTAAAGGCAATTGCACCGCAAGGTACCGAAATTGTTGATCCTTACGATGGCAAAATTAAGTTAACTGCGATTCAGACGAGCCTGTCGGTTGCTGAACAACAAGGTAAAGAGTTAAGTAAAGGTTTTGCTTATCCGAAAACTTTAACTGAAGACGCAAGCGTTGCAAACTCTGAAGAAGCACAGCGTAATAAAGATAAGCCTTATATTAAAACTGATACCGATGTTGTTGTTGTACAGCCTAAAGGTAAGCGTAGTACCTATACCGTACAACCGGGCGATACATTAGCGATTATCGCAATGAAAAATGGGGTCAACTGGCGTGATGTTGCCAAATGGAACCAGATTGATCCTGAAAAGACTCTATTTGTAGGAACTAGCCTGTATTTGTATGATGCTAAACCGCAAGAGGTTGAGTCTACGACAAAATCAGCAGCTAAACCTGATGTATATGTTGTTCAAGCAAATGACAGTTTAACAGGTGTGGCAAATCAATTTAATTTGTCAGTAAAACAGCTTGCTGAATATAACGATTTATCTGTCAGTGATGGCTTATTTGTTGGTCAAAAGCTGCATTTGAAAGAGCCTAAAGGCAACCGTAATTCTGCTAAGGCAGAGCCTAAAGCTGTTCAGGCAAGTACACGTCGTATTGCAACAAAGAGCTATACAGTTAAACGCGGCGAGTATTTGAAGTTAATTGCAGATCGTTATGCATTATCTAATCAGGAATTGGCAGAGCTAACACCAGGGTTGTCAGCTGGTAGTAATTTAATGGCTGGTCAGAAAATTAATGTACCTGCAAAAGAAGTTGCTGCTGTTGATGAATCTGATGACAACAAAGCTTCTGGGAAATATGAAAAACTTGCAGCAGGTCCGTCGTATAAGACCGAAAGTTATAAAGTACAGCGTGGTGATACCTTATCGAGTATTGCGACCAAGTCTAAAATTAGTTTAGCCGAACTTGCAGAACTGAATAACTTAAAAGCGAGTAGCCATGTACAGCTTGGTCAAAACTTGAAAGTACCTGCAGGCGTAAGTGTTCCAGACCACTATGTTGTGCAGTCAGGCGATAGTTTGCATGCGATTGCAGCTAAATATAACTTGCAAACAAGTTATTTGGCTGATTTAAACGGTTTATCTCGCACAGCAGGTGTTCGTGCTGGTCAGCGTTTAAAATTGACAGGTGAGGTTGAAACACCGAGCAAGGCTACGACTAAAAATGCCAAAGAAGAAACACCAGATACTTATACTGTTAAATCTGGTGATAACTTACGAAGCATCGCCAGCCGTTATCATTTACAGTTAGATTATCTGACTGCATTAAATGGCTTGTCTCGTAACAGCAGTGTGCGTGTCGGTCAGCATTTAAAGTTAACAGGTGATGTACCTACTGTAGAAACAGCGAAAGCTGATACAGCAAAATCATCAGCTAAACCTGTTGCAGCAGGCAAAAATACTGAAAAGTATACGGTTAAAGCTGGTGAGTCGTTAAATGCGATTGCGAGTCGTGCAGGTATTTCAGTTCGTGAACTTGCTGAAATGAATGCATTAAAAGCAAATGCTAACCTACAGCGCGGTCAAAATATTGTGATTCCAAAAACTGTAGTGGAATATAAAGTCAAACGTGGCGACACCTTAATTGGTCTTGCGAGTAAATATGGTCTAGAAACCACTTTATTGGCGGAACTCAACAACTTAACACCGTCGACTCAATTACGTATTGGCGATATCATTAAAGTGCCTAATTTATAGAATAATTAGAACTTTATGCAAAAGTTATATTCTCAACTGAGCCTGCTAGTCGGGCTCAGTGTTTTTTCACAAGTTGTATTCTCTGCACAGCAAATCACGCCTTATATCGCAATTCATTCTAAGCCTAAATACCTTGCAATGGCTGCTATGCCTTATGCCAACCCAAATGCACCTAAAGGTGGAGTGTTGAGTCGGGCTGCGCAAGGGACTTTTGATAACTTAAACAGCATGAATGGGAAGGGAAACGCGACAGAAGGTGTAAATTATCTTTTTGATACCTTAATGACTCAGTCACTCGATGAAGTTGGGGTTTTATATCCACTTTTAGCCGAGAAAGTTTCGTATGACCCAGAAAGAACCCAATCCGTTACTTTCTATTTAAATCCCAAAGCTCGCTTTAGTAATGGACAGCCTTTAACAGCAGCAGATGTAAAATTTAGTTTTGATACGTATCAGACTAAATCTAATTTTGGTCTACAAATGTATCTTGCAGACTTAGCAAAAACAGAAGTGATCAATCCACATCAAGTTAAATTCACCTTTAAGTCTAGTCATAATCCTAAAATGCCATTTGTTGTGGCGAGCTTGCCGATTTACTCAAAAGCAGATTGGATGAACCGTGACTTTACCCGTATTACCTTGCAACCTATTGTAGGTTCAGGGCCGTATGTGGTTGAGAAGATTGATGCTGGACGTAGTATTAGCTATAAACGAACCCCGAATTATTGGGCAAAAGATTTGCCTATTAATAAAGGACGCTATAACTTCGACCAATTAAAATATGTTTATTACCGAAATTGGGATATTGCATTCGAAGGTTTTAAATCTGGGCAATATACCTTGCATGAAGAAACTAATCCTAAAAAATGGGTCACTGACTACAAGTTTCCAGCGGTAAAAGCAGGTTTAGTCACTCTATATAAATTTAGACACCATAACCCGATTGCAACCGAAAGTTATGTATTTAACACACGGCGCAAACCTTTAAACGATATTCGCTTTAGACAAGCCTTAACCTATGCCTATGATTTTGAATGGCAGAATAAAGCTTTGTTTTATGGACAATATCAACGACTACAAAGTTATTTTGAAAATAGTGAGTTGGCAGCAACAGGTCATCCTGCAAAGAATGAACTGGCCATACTAAAGCCTTTATTACCAAAGCTTTCTCCAGTCATGCAAAACGCTGTCTTGGCAGACTGGAAATATCCAGTTTCGGACGCTAGTGGTTTTAACCGTCAAAACTTATTAACTGCCAGACAATTACTTATTCAGGCAGGCTATAAAATTAAAGAAGGGCAGTTATATACGCCCGAAGGCAAGCCTGTACAAATTGAGTTTCTTATTCAGCAAGATGGCAAACAACGAACACTCATGCCATTTGTAAGAAATTTAAAAAAATTAGGAATTAATATTAATTTACGGCAAGTCGATGCGCCACAATATTTAGAACGTACACGCCGTTATGACTTTGACATGACCACCATGAATTTGCCGCAATCTTTAAATCCGGGCAATGAACAGGCTCAGTTCTGGGGTAGCGCAGCAGCCATTCAAGATGGCAACTATAACTATGCTGGTATTCGTAATCCGGTTATTGATGAAGTCATTTCAAAACTGGTCACTGCTAAAGACCGTGAACAGCAAATTACCTATACTCATGTTCTTGATCGATTACTTCGCGCAGGGTATTACCAAATTCCGACTTATGGAAAAGGTGATTATTGGTATGCATACTGGAATATGTATCAGCAACCTAAAGTGAAACCCGTGCTCTCTGCTGGTATAGAGTATTGGTGGAGTAATCCAAACCAAGCCAAAAAAGTTGCCCAATATTTACATCAACAATAAAAGCACGTACCTAAAGGAAATCCTGTTATATGGGTTCATATATTCTGAAGCGACTTCTTTTAATGATTCCAACATTGTTCATTATTTTATTGATCAACTTTGTGGTCGTGCAAATTGCGCCGGGTGGACCTGTAGAACAAGCAATCCATGAGGTAGAAAGTGGCTTAGGAGCAGGGCGTATATTAGGTACTGAAATGTATTATCAGGGCGCTAAAGGATTAAGCCCTGAAATGGTTGAGCAAATTAAAGCACAGTACGGTTTTGACCATCCTCCAGTAGAACGTTTTTTACTGATGTTAAAAGGCTATTTGACTTTGGACTTTGGACAAAGCTTTTTTAAAGATAAATCAGTAGTTGAGCTGCTTTTGGAAAAAATGCCTGTATCGATCTCGATTGGGCTATGGAGCACTTTGCTGATTTATCTTATTTCAATTCCGCTTGGTATTAAAAAAGCCAAACAACAAGGTACATGGTTTGATCGTTCTACCTCTCTATTACTTGTAGTAGGTTACGCAGTACCAAGTTTTGTCTTTGCTATATTACTTATCGTTTTCTTTGCAGGTGGATCATATTTTCACTGGTTTCCATTGCAAAATCTCGTGTCGGATAATTTTCATCAATTAAGTCTTTTCGGAAAAATTACGGACTACTTATGGCACATGACGTTGCCGCTTATTACCATGGTGTTGGGTGGTTTTGCTAGCCTAACTTATCTAACCAAATATTCATTTTTAGAAGAACTCAATAAACCTTATGTCTTGGCAGCTTATGCAAAAGGTTTAGATGGCCAGCAAGTCTTATATAAACATGTATTTCGTAATGCCATTTTAGTGGTTCTTGCTGGATTGCCAGAGGCTTTAGCAGGCATTTTCTTTGTGGGAAATCTTTTTATTGAAATTATTTTTCATCTAGATGGTGTTGGCTTATTAGGCTTTGAAGCAATTGTTCAGCGAGACTATCCGGTTATTTTTGGCGTATTGTTTTTCTTCACGCTTTTTAGCCTGCTTTTACGTCTTATTTGCGATGTGCTGTATCAATGGATTGATCCACGTATTCACTTTGATGCACAAGGAGGCAAATAATGTCTTTTATTGTGCAGTCACGGCTGCAAAAGTTTAGGCAACATAAATTAGGGTGGGCAAGCTTTATCTTGTTTAGCCTCATTTTAGTGATGTCCTTGGGTGCTGAACTCATTGCTAACGACAAACCATTGTTGGTGAAATATGAGGATGCTTATTATTTGCCTGTCGTTAGAACATATCCCGAAACCACTTTTGGTGGTGTGTTTGAAACAGAAGCAGATTATAAAGACCCTGCTGTACAAGAACTTATTAACCATAAAGGTTGGGCGATTTGGCCGCTCATTCAATTTTCTTATCAGACACCTAATTTAGACTTAGCTGTACCTGTGCCATCGCCACCTTCTAAGCAGAACTGGTTAGGAACAGATGACCAAGGGCGAGACGTATTGGCACGTATTCTTTATGGACTTAGAGTTTCATTACTTTTTGGTTTAGTTTTAACAGCTTGTGCAGCACTACTAGGCATTTTTGTGGGTGCTATACAAGGCTACTATGGTGGCTGGGTCGATCTGCTGGGACAACGACTGGTAGAAGTCTGGAATGGTTTACCCATGCTGTTTATGGTCATGATTTTGGTCAGCATGTTTACCCCAAATGTATATTGGCTATTTTTTATTATGCTGTTCTTTAGCTGGACCGTACTTGTAGGAATTGTCCGTGCCGAATTTTTAAAAGCGCGTCAACTTGACTATGTGCGTGCGGCTCAGGCTTTGGGTGTAAATGATAGTGGAATTATCTTTAAGCACATTTTGCCAAATGCCATAAACTCTAGTCTGTCGCAATTACCTTTTATTTTGACCACCAATATTATTGCTTTAACAGCACTCGATTTCTTGGGCTATGGCTTACCGCCAGATGCAGCTTCCTTAGGTGAATTATTGCTACAAGGTAAAAATAACTTGGATGCACCCTGGTTGGCTTTATCAGGATTTTTTAGCCTTGCTTTCGTGTTGTCATTATTAATTTATATTGGGGAGGCGGCACGCGATGCATTTGACCCAAGAAAATAAATTGAACTCTGATACTACCTTGCTAAAAATAGAAAACCTTTCAATATCTACGCAAGATCAGACTTTATTGGAGGGTCTCAATTTACACTTACAAGCTGGTGATACGCTTGCAATTGTAGGTGAGAGCGGTTCAGGTAAAACAATAAGCTGTTTGGCGATGATGGGATTATTACCAGAAAAATTAAAAATATCTGGTCGTATTATTATTGATTCAAAAAATATTTTAGAAACAGATGAAAAGACAAAAACACATATACGTGGCCGCCAAATTGCCATGATTTTTCAGGAGCCTTCTACGGCTTTAAACCCATTGCATCGGGTTGAAAAAATTGTCGGTGAACATTTTATTCTACAAGGTTGGTCAAAACCGAAAGCTCAGCAGCAGGTAATTCAATTATTAAAAGATGTAGGAATTGCTAATCCTGAGCACATTTTAAAACGTTATCCGCATGAGCTTTCAGGTGGACAAAAACAAAGGATCATGATTGCGGCTGCACTAGCACTTCAACCTAAGATTTTAATTGCAGATGAACCAACTACTGCGCTTGATGTGATTTTACAGACGCAAATTTTAGAACTATTAAAATCTTTGCAAACCAAATATGGCATGGCGCTGATTTTAATTAGCCATGATTTAAATTTGGTACGCCGTTATGCCGATGAGCTGATTGTATTAGACAAAGGGCAAGTGGTAGAGCAAGGTCAGCTTCAACAGATTTTTGAAAATCCTGCGTCAATTTATACTAAGCAATTGTTAGAACATGATCTTGGTTTTGCTGAACCACTTTCCCCCAGTCATAAGATTTTATCTGTTCAACAACTCAATGTTAAATATCCAATACGACGTGGTTTCTTTAACCGAATTCAGGGTTATACCAAAGCGGTCGAAAATATAAATTTTGAGCTTAATCAAGGCGAAGCATTAGGCATTGTAGGTGAAAGCGGATCTGGAAAATCTTCATTGGCTTTAGCTCTGGTTCGATTACTGAAAAGTGAGGGGCAGATTAATTTTCTAGAGCAAAATATAAACCGTCTAGAACAAAAAGCTTTACGTAAGATCAGGTCAGACTTACAGATTGTTTTCCAAGACCCATTTGGTAGTTTAAACCCGCGTATGACAGTAGGGCAGATTATTGCTGAAGGTTTAAAAGTGAAAGCAGTGGCTGATAACGAGATCAAACAGCAAGTTGAATCTGCTTTGGTAAAAGTTGAGTTGGCTGAAGACTTTCAACATCGCTATCCGCACGAGCTTTCGGGTGGACAACGTCAACGCGTTGCTCTAGCACGAGCTTTAGTGGTTCAACCTAAACTTTTAATTTTAGATGAGCCAACGTCCGCCTTAGATCGAACCACGCAAAAAGCCATGATTCAATTATTGCGACGTTTACAACAAACAGAGCACCTCAGCTATATTTTTATTAGTCATGATTTAAATGTGGTCAAAGCACTGTGTCATAAAGTGATGGTATTACGGCATGCAAAAGTTGTTGAATATCAGCCGACTGAACAGTTATTTAATGACCCTAAAACTGAATATACTAAGCAGTTAATTACGGCAAGTCTTTAATTTGTTTAAATAAGTTTGTGTTTTATAAGCATAAATATTATTTAAATTTTTAATGCAAAAAGTTGCATTTCTCTATACTTTTTAAATTTGACATGTGCTATTGTCAGTTATCGATTTTCCCTTGACATGACCTATAACTCATCTAAATTAGAGTAATTGCTCTAAAGTATTAAAAGAGGTTAACCATGAGCCAGATTGCACAACCAATCACAATTCGAAATACCACATTTAAAAACCGGATTATTAAAGGTGCAATGAGTGAGGCACTTGCAAACTATGAGGGGCAGCCAAATGACTTACATTTGGGCTTGTATGGTGCATGGGCTAAAGGTGGTTTAGGCTGTGCGATTACTGGGAACGTCATGGTCAATTTCGAAGCCAAAAACGAACCAGGCGTGGTGGTGATTGAAACTGAGCGTGACCTAGAGCGTTTAAAAGAATGGGCAGCGGTCGGTAAACAATATGGAATGGTACAGCTTATTCAATTGTCTCACCCAGGTCGTCAGTGCCCTAAAGGCTTAAATAAAGAAACAGTTGCACCTTCAGCAGTTCCTTTTAGTCCAGCTTTAGCGACTATGTTTGGCACTCCACGTGCTCTTACGCATGAAGAAATTTTGGATATTATTAAACGTTTTGCGAACGCTGCTCGTATTTGTGAAAAGGCAGGTTTTGAAGGAGTACAGTTACATGGTGCACATGGGTATTTAATTAGCCAGTTTTTATCACCATTAACCAATAAACGTACAGACCAGTGGGGAGGTTCAGTTGAAAACCGTACTCGCTTTTTACTAGAAGTTTATAAAGCGGTACGTGAAGCAACTTCAGAGAATTTTATTATTTCAGTGAAGCTTAACTCTGCTGACTTCCAGCGTGGTGGTATTAGCGAAGAAGATGTAATTTCGGTATTTAAAGCCGTTGATGAAGCAGGGATCGACTTAATTGAAATTTCAGGTGGAACTTACGAAGCACCTGCAATGGCTGGTGCCAAAGCTGATAAACGTAAGGCAAGTACTATTGCACGTGAAGCATACTTTCTAGATTTTGCTGAAAAAATCCGTCAGCATGTTAAATGTAAGCTTATGGTGACAGGCGGCTTCCGTACGGTCGAAGGCATGAATGCTGCTTTGGCAAGTGGTGCATGTGACTTTATTGGTATTGCTCGTCCACTTGCAGTTGAAACAGATTTAACTGACCGTTTAATCGCAGGCCAAGATGTTCGCTACGCCGTAAAACCAATTAAAACAGGTTTACCTTTTGTCGATAAAATGGCAATTATGGAAATCATTTGGTACGCAGCACAATTTAAAGCAATTGGGCAGGGTAAAAAACCAAATCCAAAACTATCGCCTTTAATTGTGTTTTTAAATTACGCGAAGGGCAATATTAAGGCCGTTGTTCAGGGGCGCGTGAATTCACGTAAATCTGCATAAATAAATTACCAAGCAATAGCCCAGTAAGTCTGAAACGTAGAAGCAGACCATTGACCTTTAATTAGAGCATTTTTAAAGGCAGGTCTGTTTTCTATCTGGGTCAGATAACGCTGTATATGTTTAAACTGGCTGTAATTTGGTGAGCAAGCCAATAATGGAAACCACATCAAAATATCAGCAGTAGTAAACTGATCTCCGGCAAACCATAAGTGACGTTCTAAATGTTTATCGATCATACTCATGTGTCGTTCTAATGATTGATTGAGATAGCCTTGATCAAATCCATATTTTAAAAGCTTAGGAACGAAACGGACCAGAAAAGGTGTGCGCTCTGCGATTTGGTGAAAGATTTGTTTAAGTACCAGATCTGGAATGAATGTCGCCTCACAGTAATTTTTCCAATAATAAAAATTTTGAAGTTGTTGGTTTAATAAATTGTTCTGTCCCAGTTGTGGGTGTAAATGAGAGAAATAATCTAGGATTGCTGAGGTTTCAGCCAAAATTGCAGTTTGTCCTTGTTCAATAATTTCGAGCGTTGGAAATTTTGATAGTTGATGCGGTGAGTTATTATTTTTGTCTTCATCTGAATGATATTTAGTGATGAGCTCATAGTTGAGTCCTAATTCTTCTAAAAACCAAATAATGCGTTGAGAGCGTGAATTTTGTAAATGAAATAATCGAATTTGCATGTCATGTCAAATTATAGTTTTGATCTGTTTTTAGTATAGGGTAGAACATAGTTTAAGTATAATAAAATATTATAAATCATAAATTTATAATATTTTATATGAGAAAATAAAAGCCACTGTATTTTTAGACAGTGGCTTTCTTAATGACTGCTATCCCTAGTGAGATCTTACACGGTAAAAGGCTGATGTTTGGTTCTTTTAATTTAGAACGTATAGCTTATACCTAATTGAACAGTACGTGATTCACCAGGATAGGCATATAAATTGAAAGCACTTTCATCATAAACTCTGTCAAAAATGTTCTTCACATCTAAGTTAAGGCGTAATTTTGGCGTTGCCTGATAATAAGACACGAGGTCGGTAACTGCATAGCCTTTCATGGTGTAGGTACTATTGGCTGTTTGACCTGCACGTTTATCAATATATTTTTGATTGATACCTAAGCCCAACCCTTGTAAAGGCCCATCCTGAAATTCATAAATATTTAAAAGATTAAAACTATTTTTTGGAATGTTGGCTAGAGCCGTTCCTTTTTGCAAGCTATTGTCTTTAGTTACTTCTGCATCTGTATAGGCATAGCCACCAATAATTTTCCAAGCAGGTGTAAGTTGACCAGCAATATTTAACTCTATACCACGGCTACGAATTTTACCTGCTGCTACTTTATAGGCTGAATCAACAGGATCTAGGGTTAAGACATTTTCTTTATTGGCGTAAAAAATAGCGGAATCAATTGATAACATATTATCAAATGCTTGCCATTTAAAGCCTAACTCGTAAGCTAAGCCTTCTTCGGGATCAAACCCGTCTCCATTACGGCTAGCACCAGTGTTTGGCTTAAAAGATTTCGCAGCATTACTGTAGATGGAAAGATCGTCACTGGCTTTATAGATTAAACCTAAACGTGGAATAAACGCGTTATGACTGGTATTCCAATTCGCGGTATTCGGTAATAGGTTCTTATAGTCATGCTCATAATGTTCAAAACGTAAGCCTAATAGCGCGCTTAAACGCTCATTTAAATCGACTTGGTCTTGTACAAAAAGGGCAGTGGTTTTTAAGTTTTCACGGTCATGTGTGGTTACACGATAAAGCTCAGGTAGAGGTTGCCCTAAAACAGGGTTGTAGATATTAATAGGATAGCTACCGACATCTCCACTTGAGCGAATAATGTATGACTTATAATCATAGTTTTCATATTCAAGCCCAGTAACTAAGGTGTTTGCTAAACCCAAAAACTGGAATTTACCTGTTAGATTAATTTGAGCATCGGTATCTTGCCACTTTAGTTCACGGTAGTTGTAATTTCGACCTAGCGTTTCCCCGTCTTTTTGAATTCCATTTGCTTCTACTGCATAGCCATGTAACTTGCCATTTAAATATTGCACACCAGCATTGAGCTTCCAGTCATTTCCAAGCTCGTGTTCAACTCTTAATTGAGCCATATTGTTATCATTGTAAAGTCGGTTGTTGTCTTTACCCGTTTCCCATAAATAAGTGTCTGGTGAACTGATAAAAGACTTCTGACCTGCATAGCGTGTTTGGCCACGGTCAAGCGGATGTTGGTTTCTTAAAATATCGGCTTCAAATGTAAGTTTTGTTGCGTCGGAAGCCTGCCATTGAATGACTGGAGCAATGCCATAACGTTTAGATTCAACATGGTCGCGATAACTATCACCACCTTCTGCAATCACATTGAGACGATAGCCAACGTTTTCCGCATTAGGTACAGTACCTGTTGTATCGACAGTAGTGCGATATAAACCTTCACTACTGAGCTGTGCCCCTAAAGTGGTTTGTTGCTCAGACTTTGGTGTTTTAGAAATTAAGTTAAACGTACCACCTGGGTCACCACGTCCATATAAGCTAGAAGAGGGGCCACGTAAAACATCTACACGTTCAATGGTGTTGCTATCTGGCGCATTTGGATAACCACGGTTAATTGGAAACCCGTTTCGATAAAACTCACCACTGGTAAACCCACGCACGTTAAAACCAGTTAGACCTTGACCACCAAAGTTATTAGCACGAGTCACGCCGCCAGCTAAATCAAGCGCGTCAATTAAACGAGTAGCGCCAATATCTTCAATTACTTTTTGGGTGACCACACTGACCGACTGAGGGGTATCTTTTAAAGCAATTTCACTGCGTGTTGCACTACTCGAGCTATCAACTTTATAAGTTTGATCTGATGCCTGTTGGGCTTTAATTTTAATAGTGGCAAGAGTAGTTGAAGAAGTGTCTGTATCTGCAAAAGCAGAGGAGATACAGCATAGTTGAGCAATGCTCAGGGAGAGGAGGCGAAGCTTAAGATCCATTTAAAACCTTGTTGATAATAAATATCAGTATAAAAATAAGAATTATTATAATGTAACTGTGTGTAAAAGGAATATGGAATCAGTGATAAATTTGCACAAGTGTATTTTATTTGGAAATATCAATGATAAAAATTAAAAACAAAAAAGATAGGGTTAAAAAATTATAAATTACAGTCTAAAATAGAGCATTAGATACATAGAACAATAGCTTTTAAAATCATATAAATAATTTATAGCTAGCCGTTTTTAATTGTATTTTTAAAATCAAAATAGTTTTTATATTTATTTAGGGGAAATTCGATGTTTGCGATAGTTGGCATATTTTTAATAGCCATAATGATATTGGCGATTTTAAGTGTTTTAAAGAAAGGGGAAAGCAAGAATAGAAATGCAAAACGTAACCCAATCAAGGGAAAGCGTATCATTACTATGAATGAACAACCTACTTTTATGAAACTAAAGGAAGCTTTGCCGGAACATATTATTTTGGCGCAAGTTGCTTTCAGTGCTTTTATGACAGCGCAAGGATACGCGACGCGTAATTTATTTAATCGCAAAGTTGCTGATTTTGTTGTGTTAGATAAAGCATTTAATATCGTTGCTATTGTTGAACTAGACGATTCTAGTCATAAAGGGAAAGAAAAGTTTGATGCAGAGCGAGATACTTTAATTCAAGAAGCAGGTTTTAAAGTTATACGCTATAAACGAACACCAGAACTGGCACAAATACATCGTGATTTTAATATTGCATCGAGTTCATTAGCTCAAGTCCCAATAGAACCAGATTTAACAAAAACAAAGTTAATTGCTGATGCAATAATTATTGAGAGAGATGAGCCAACTATGCAACCTGCACAACATATTAATGAAGTAAAGTTGAAGTCTTGATTTTGAAAATACGGAACTTATCTCATGGATAAAATTTGAAGTGAGATAAAATAATTTGAAGCGATGATTCTTTGTAGAAAGAATATGGCGTCCCTACGGGGATTCGAACCCCGGTTACCGCCGTGAAAGGGCGATGTCCTAGGCCTCTAGACGATAGGGACGTTGAGGATGGCGGTATCTTAAGAAGCCGCCACCAAACTGTCAAGGAGATAAGGCGACAGTTTGTTCAAAATATAGCAAAACAGTTCAGCAGTCTTCTGAGTATCGTATAAAGCAGAGTGTGCTTCTTTACCATCGAACTCAATTCCAGCTTGAATACATGCTTTAGCAAGCACAGTTTGTCCAAACATAACGGCGCTTAGCGTAACCGTATCCATAACTGAAAAACTATGGAATGGATTTTGGTTTTTCGTGCTTGTACGTGCAATTGCTGCTTGTAAAAAACCAAGATCAAAATGCGCGTTATGGCCTACAAGTACTGCATGAGTACAATGTTGTTGTTTACGAACTTCATTGACCGATTTAAAAATACGACGTAACGCAGTTCGCTCATCTTCAGCCATTGCAATACGCATTGGGTTGAATGGATCAATACCAATGAAGTCTAGCGAACGGCGGTCGAGGTTAGCCCCTTCAAACGGGTTAATATGTGCATGAAATGCAGGACCAGGGACAAATTGTCCCTGAGCATCATACACAATTGGAATGCACGCGATTTCTAGCAATGCATCTGTCTGGGCATTAAAACCTGCCGTTTCAACATCGACAACAACAGGTAAGAAGCCACGAAAACGTTGGCCAATGACCGGGACAGAGGTTTCTTGTGTCACACTTTTCTCCATTGCAGCGTTTTCCCGGCATGCAGCGGGATGATTTTTTGATTATCTAAATAATCAAAAGATTCTGGAACGAGGTTATCTTCTTTAACCAAAGTAATGGTAGAAGTATTACGCGGTAGACCGTAGAAGTCTGCACCAAAGTGGCTAGCAAAACCTTCTAGGCGCTCTAATTTACCGACTTGGTCAAATGCTTGTGCATAAAGCTCAATTGCATTTGGTGCACTATAGCAGCCTGCACAGCCACAAGCATTCTCTTTTGCATTTTGTGCATGAGGGGCGCTGTCTGTACCTAAGAAAAACTTAGGATTACCGCTTGTCGCCACTTCAAGTAAAGTCGTTTGGTGCGTTTGACGTTTTAAAATTGGCAAACAGTAGAAATGCGGTTTAATACCACCAACCAACATATCATTACGGTTAAATAATAAATGCTGAGGAGTGATTGTTGCTGCAACATTACGGTCTTGTTCTAAAACAAAGTGTGCAGCATCACTTGTTGTGATGTGTTCAAGCACAACTTTAAGTTTCGGGAACTGTTTCAATAATGGTGATAATACCTCATCTAGGAAGCGTTTTTCACGATCAAAAATATCTACATGATTGTGAGTCACTTCACCATGAAGCAATAACGGCACTTGATGCTCTTCTAATTGCTCAATGACTGCATAAACTTTGCGAATATCACTCACACCATTGTCTGAGTTTGTAGTCGCACCGGCAGGGTAAAGTTTAATTGCATTTACATGTTCTGATTCTTTAATTTTACGAACTTCATCTGGTGAAGTGTGATCAGTAAAATAAAGCACCATACGAGGGTCAAAATTATTGCCTTCTGGAACATGAGCAAGAATGCGTTCGCGATAAGCTAAAGCTTCTTCTACTGTTTTTACAGGCGGCACAAGGTTAGGCATACAGATCGCGCGAGCGAATTGTTTAGCCAAATCTGGAACAGTACGTTTTAATGCTAAACCATCACGTAAATGTGCATGCCAATCATCTGGCTGGAGCAGGGTAATAGAGTTCAAGGCAGTTCAAACTTCGAAATAAAACAAATGATAATCGATAAAGTGTGAAAATGGTAACGAGAATTACGGACAAATGGCAAAATAAAGCGCAGGGAGCTTTAAAAATTAATGTTATATTTTGTTAACGCGAAATATGTAGGAATCGACTAGTGGCGAATAGGGGAAATGTTCATCAATTACTCAAATCTAAAGAAGAAATCGAGTACTTGGTCACTCTACATACCCATCGTTACGCCAATATGCCTTTGCCAAAAAAACTTGAAAAAAAATTCTGGTGTTTAAATCTTGACCGCACTCGGCAAAATATTTCAAAGTTTCTAGCAAGCGGTGTACTCACTTATTTAATTTTCATTTTGTTAGCCCTTCCAACTGACTACTTAGTGATAGGCAAGCCTTATATTACTTTGGACTTTGTTCATTGTGTATTAAGTGCCATGAATATTGCATTCGCACTTTTACTATTTTGGATTTTTGCCAGATTCAAAAAACTTTCTGAGCACTTTTATTTTGCGGCCTGCGGCATCGTTTTCTTTAGCATTATTACGAGTGCTATGTTGTTGCTGAGTGTTGGAAATATGGCACTTAAAAATCAGTCGATGTTGCTTCTTTCTTTTTTATATATGCTTGGGTTTATCTTAAGCGGGATCAAACCACTCCATATGCTGTATGTAGGTTTATCCGCAGCAATACTGGTTTTTGTTTTTCTTAATTTATTAAACGTAAATTGTGATTATATCGCGCTGGGTCGTGCTTTATTTGGTACTTGTATTTTAGGTTTTTCAATTAGCACGATGCTTATCTCAAGAGAGCGAAGTCTTTTTTTAAATAACCAACTTGCTGAAATTAATGAACAGATTTTACGGATAGAAGCATCTGAACTACTGCATTTAAGTCAGCAAGATGCGCTGACTCAAATTTCAAACCGTCGTACCTTTGATGAAATGTTTGATTTCTTCTATTACCGAGCAAATCAAGAGAAACGTCCTTTAGCTGTTTTATTTATTGATATTGATTTTTTTAAAAACTATAACGATTTTTATGGGCATCAGATGGGGGACAAAGTCATCTCATCTATTGCTTCTGCAATTAAAAACTCGATTCGTCATGTCGATTTTGTTGCGCGTTATGGGGGTGAAGAGTTTGTCGTACTGTTACCTGAAACACCTGCACAGGGTGCTTATTCAGTGGCAGCAAATATTTATAAAGCCATCGAACGGCAAGCTATTCCTCATGCCGCTTCATTAGTGTCGAAGTACGTCACTATCAGCTTAGGGTTTACCGTATATACGGGCGGATTAAAGATGGGACAAGATAACTTAATTCATGCAGCAGATCAGGCTTTATATCGGGCAAAGCAACTCGGACGGAACCAAATTTATTATCAACCTTTACAAGTTGCCGAAATTGCCTAACTTAACTTTAAATATAAAAAAGCCACCTATAGAGGTGGCTTTTTTGACGTCATAAGAAAATTATTTTTTCTTAATGTCTAATTGAGGGATTGCAGAACCTTGACCGATTGAAAGCAAGCCAGCATCTGTATAGATACCTAGTTTTGCACGTGTATCGGTAATGTCGAGGTTACGCATAGTCAACTGACCAATACGGTCCATTGGCGTAAACATTGAATCACCTTTTTCCATTGTTAAACGTTCAGCTTCGTACGTTAAGTTTGGAGATTCAGTGTTCATGATGGTGTAGTCATTACCACGACGAAGTTCAAGCGTCACTTCACCAGTAATCGCTTTAGCAACCCAACGCTGTGCAGTTTCACGAAGCATAAGCGCTTGAGAGTCGAACCAACGGCCTTGGTAAAGTAAACGGCCTAAACGTAAACCGTTAATGCGGTATTGTTCGATTGTATCTTCGTTATGAATACCCGTAACCAAACGCTCGTAAGCAATATGAAGAAGGGCCATACCCGGTGCTTCATAAATACCGCGAGATTTCGCTTCGATAATACGGTTTTCGATTTGGTCAGACATACCTAAACCATGACGACCGCCAATACGGTTTGCTTCAAGAATAAGTTCAACCGGATTGTTAAAAGTTTGACCGTTTAACGCAACAGGTACACCTTCTTCAAAACGTACAGTGACTTCTTCAGGTTTGATTTCAACTTCTTCTTTCCAGAAAGCAACGCCCATAATTGGGTCAACGATTTTGATACCAGCATTTAGGTATTCAAGATCTTTCGCTTCGTGAGTCGCGCCCAACATGTTTGAGTCAGTTGAGTACGCTTTTTCTTTTGACATTTTGTAGTCAAAACCATTATCGATGAGGAACTGTGACATTTCTGCACGGCCACCAAGCTCATCAATAAAGTTTTGATCTAACCAAGGCTTATAAATTTTAAGATTTGGGTTAGTCAACAAACCATAACGATAGAAACGTTCAATATCGTTACCTTTATAAGTTGAACCATCACCCCAGATGTTTACGTCATCTTCTTTCATAGCAGTAACTAACATTGTACCTGTTACTGCACGACCGAGTGGAGTCGTATTGAAATAAGGAACGCCGCCTGTACTGATATGGAATGCACCACACTGAATTGCAGCAATACCTTCAAGCGCCAATTGTAAGCGGCAGTCAATTAAGCGAGCTTTTACAGCGCCGTATTGTTCTGCTTTCTTTGGAATTGCATCGTAGTCGTCTTCATCTGGCTGGCCTAAGTTTGCAGTGTATGCATAAGGCTCAGCGCCTTTTTGTTTCATCCACAATAAAGCAGCTGAAGTGTCTAGACCACCGGAGAAGGCAATCCCAACTTTTTTGCCTACTGGTACATGCTGCAAGATAGTTGCATTATCAGTCATTGCTAATCCTAACATTTATGAAAAAGACCCCGTTGAGGTGGTCTCGAGAATTCTGAATGGCGGCTATTGTAGCACTATTCATGGTGCTTTTTTTGGCAAAAAAAGCATTAATTCACTTGTTATGATTGGTATTTATTATTTGAAGAAAACATAGGATTGTCTTCTTTATATATAGATTGACCATAATCTCGAATAAAAAATAATTCTTGGTCATCCAAAATCGTTAAAAAAGTATTAAAGTACTATGCAACAAGTTGCAAAAAAATATTGGGACGCAGCATGACAAGTTACGCCAATTTATTAAAACCATTACATTTGGGCTTCACTACCATTAAAAACCGTGTAGTTATGGGTTCTATGCATACGGGATTAGAAGACCGCTTTTTTAACTATCCAAAACTGGCAGCTTATTTTGAAGAGCGTGCAAAAGGTGGGGTTGGCCTGATTGTGACAGGCGGTATTTCTCCGAACCGTCAAGGCTGGTTGGCACCTGCGGGTGGAACCATGAATAGTCTCTTTGATGTTCCTCAGCACCGTTTGGTAACCCATGCTGTCCATAAACATGGCTCTAAAATCTTAATGCAGATTTTGCACGCAGGGCGTTATGGTTATCAGCCATTTGTGGTGTCTTCAACAGCAATTAAATCACCAATTTCACCATTTAAACCGCGTCAGCTTTCTGAAAAAAATATTCTCAGCACAATAGAAGATTACGCACAGTGCGCTGACATTGCTAAAAAAGCAGGTTATGACGGCGTCGAAATTATGGGGTCAGAAGGATATCTGATTAACCAGTTCTTAAGTCGCCATGTAAACCAGCGTACTGACCGTTGGGGCGGTGAAATCGAAAACCGTATGCGTTTTCCGGTTGAAATTGTGAAAGCAATCCGTGCGAAAGTAGGCGAAAAATTTATTATTTGCTTCCGTTTATCGCTACTCGACCTTGTACATGACGGTAACACCATGCAAGAAGTAGTCACTGTTGCTAAAGCTTTAGAAAAGGCGGGTGTCACTTTATTAAATACGGGTATTGGTTGGCATGAAGCACGTGTACCAACCATTGTAACGTCGGTACCTCGTGCAGCATTTGTCGATTACACGGCTCATGTAAAACAACATATTTCAATTCCAGTCATTGCATCTAACCGTATTAATATGCCTGAAACTGCTGAAGAGGTTTTGGCAAAAGGCAAGGCAGACATGATTCAAATGGCTCGTCCTTTATTGGCCGATGCTTTTTGGGTAAATAAAACTGCGACCAACCGTGTTGATGAAATTAATACTTGTATCGCGTGTAACCAAGCGTGTTTAGATCATGCATTTAAAAATAAGCGTGTGTCTTGTTTGGTTAACCCACGTGCAGGCCATGAAACAGAACTGGTCTATTTAAAGACTAAACAGCCAAAACGTATTGCCGTTGTAGGTGGTGGTGTAGCTGGTATGTCTGCTGCAACTGTGGCGGCAAGTCGTGGTCATGCAGTGACTTTGTTTGAAGCCAATAAAGATGTAGGTGGTCAGTTCAATTTTGCCAAGGTTGTACCAGGTAAAGAAGAATTCCACGAGACAATTCGCTACTTTAAAGTACAGCTTCAAAAAACAGGGGTAGATGTACGTTTAAACACTCGTGTAAATCGTGAGCAACTTGAGCGTGAAGGTTTTGACGAAGTTATTGTGGCAACGGGTGTAATACCACGTGCTTTAAAAATTGAAGGAAGTAATTCACCACAAGTTCTTTCCTATGCTCAAGTTTTACAAGGTGCAGAAGTTGGACAAAAAGTTGCAGTGATTGGGGCAGGTGGTATTGGTTTTGATGTATCTGAGTTTTTACTTAAACCACCACATCAGCCACAGCCTCAACCTTTAGCAGAGTGGCAACGTGAATGGGGTGTAGACCCAGATCCGAATTATATTTCTGAAGGTGGTATGCAGCCACCTGTGGTTGAACCAGCAATACGTGAAATTTATTTACTACAACGTAAAACAACATCTCTCGGTATTGGTCTTGGCAAGACTTCAGGTTGGGTACACCGTGCACAACTTAAAAAGCATGGTGTACGCATGTTACGTGGTGTGCAATATAAAGCAATCACTGATGAAGGGCTTTGGATTGAGCATAATGGTCAAGACCAGCTTTTACGTGTAGACACGGTTGTGGTGTGTGCAGGTCAAGAGTCGGTAAAAGACTTAATGCCAAAAGAAGGTGAGTCGACTATAGCGAACTACCATATTATTGGTGGAGCAAAGCTCGCAGCAGAGCTAGATGCGAAGCGTGCGATCAAAGAAGGAGCAGAATTAGCTGCTCGATTGTAAAATTGATGAAACAATATGCACTTGAACACAAAGCGGTGATATTTTTCTTGAATAAAATGAATAAGCTTTGTATTCTTACGCACATGGAAGCGTGGCAGAGCGGTTTAATGCACCGGTCTTGAAAACCGACGAGGGTGTGAGTCCTCCGTGAGTTCGAATCTCACCGCTTCCGCCAAATTCGAAAAGCCCCTATTAAAAGCAGGGGCTTTTTTCATATGTGTATTTAATACTTAATTTTAATTAGTATCATCAATATGTTGGTTGAAGCTAAATAGCATGATCAACAGATACTATATTATTATTTACGTGCCATGATGTGCAGTACCCAAAGCGGAAAATAAACTTTCCAGCCTGCATGTCGGCTGTGACTATAAGAATGGCTATAAGCAAGAAATCGATAACCATCTGCTGTGTATAAGATTTTAATTACAGGCTCTTATCCTTTAAATCCGAGCATTTAACCAATAACAATTAAAGCGCAGATTCTAGAGCTGTTAGAGCCTGTTTTTTTATTTAACGGTTGTGAGCAACATAATGTTGAGGAAAGATTTAGCTTTTGAGCGAAAGTGTGTACATGGGCTCTCATCAACTAGAGAGGTGGCCATGATACCTTCGAGAGAAGCAAATATGATTTCAGCCATGTCTCGCTCTGTTTCAATAGGTTGAGGTGATTTTTTTTTTGCTTGGCATAAAGTATCTTCTAACCAATCGATATTCTGTTTGGCGAACAACCTCAATTCACTTACACATGGCTCTTGCTGGAAAGAGGCTTCTCTCACCATTACCATATATAAGCATAGACGTTTTTCGTCGTTCAGCATCTCGGCGAAAAGTTCAGAATATGCATGCAGTTTTTGGGTTAAGCCATCCAGTTTTTCAATTTCCTGCAATCGATAGAATTGCTCTTCTCTGTAGTGTTGAAGTGCAGATCGTGCCAGATCATCTTTAGACTCAAAATGGTAGTAGAGACTAGGCGCCTTTATTTGTAAGCAGTCAGCGATTTGTCGCATGCCTAGTCCGCTGAATCCATGCTGTTGAAACAGATGAATTGCGGCTCCTAGTATTTTTTCTCGCGTCAAAGGTGTATGGTTTTTTGTAGAGGAGGTCATAATATTATTCCGTCAGTTCAATACCGCCATGATGAGTAATGAACAAGAGAGTGTTCTCTACGGCAAATGCCTTATGTTCGTCAGTACCTTGAACTTGTAACACATCTCCAGCCTGCATTTCGACATCGTTGAAGCGAATCACACCTTCTAAAACAATGATCTGTTCCCATCCAATATGAGTGTGTTTTGGAAAACTTGTTCCAGCCTGAAATTTTGCTAAATAGCTTTCAATACCGTCTTCACTAATCCAAGTTCGACAGGTTTGAACTCCTGGGATATTACTATCAGTCCAGGTACGATCTTTTTGACTAACTAAAATCATTTATAACTTCTTAGATAACTGAATTTTAAATAATCTAACTAACGTTTGTTAGAAAGTCAATGTGAAGTAAATTTTTAATGTGGAATAGTAGATATTTATGAGTGTTTTTGCGGAGTGAGCTCAGAGATATTTGAACAAATTGCTAGATTCTATTACTTAAAGTTGTAAAGTTTTCCTTAAATAATACATCGAGTATTTCCAGAACTTTACAATTACAAAATTGGGGGCGTCCTCAGGCTAATCTTAAAGAGTGTTAAGATTTAGTATTTTAAAATGTTGATATAAATCGCATTTTGGTTATATTTGAATAGATGTAGAGTATTTTTTAAAGATTATTTTGGTTCGCGAAAAGTTATATTAACATCTAGCCAAAATGGTAAGAGAACAATTTTCATCATTGAATTTTAATTAGTATTGTTTAGTTAATATTTACAATTTCGTTTTTAATAAATTTCATCTAAAAATTATTTGAATATATATTGTATTTTCTCATCAAATCATTACAGTAGATATTGTTAGGCTCTACTTTTTTACTATTTCAGGCTCAGTGGTTTTCACTAGACCCATTTCAAGTTTTTGGAATGGGTTTTTTTATTTTAAAAATGTCTTTTGAAAATTTATTTTGTCTCAACCTAACTAACTGGTCAGATTAAAATCAATTCGTAAAGTATTTAGTAAGGATGAGGTGATCAGCGTTACCTCTAAAGATGTGCAACATCGAGTTGATGAGTGGTTATAATTGAGAGTGAGTTAATCAAGCTAGCAAATTTACTAGCTTGACTTTAAAAATATTATTTAACACTCGCCGTAACCATTACTTCTACTAATACTTGTGGACGTGCCAAATCTGCTTGAATAGCCGCGCGTGCTGGTGCTGCTCCATCTGGTAACCATGCTTCCCAACATTCATTGAACACTGCAAAATCTTCGGCAATATTTTTAATCCAAATTTGTGCAGTTAAAATACGGCTTTTATCACTACCAGCTTGTTCAAGTAAAGCATCAATTTTTGCTAGAACTTCTAAAGTTTGTTGCTTGGCATCAGCATCTAAAGTTGTTGGAACTTGACCCGAAACATACACTAAACCGTTATGAAGCACACAACCTGATAAACGTGCATTTGTGTCAATACGTTGAATGTCATGACTCATTTTATTTCTCCAGAGATAAACCATCTAATGTAATTGGTGATGTTGCTTGGCTAATTAACTGACTAATGACCATGGCACAACCAGCAGCTAATGTGAAACCTAAACTACCTTGGCCAATATTTGCCCATAAATTCAAATATTTCGTACGACCCAGAATGGGTAAACCGGTAGGGGTGGATGGACGTAAACCACTCCATTCTTGTGCAGTATTTACACCCAATAAATCGGGAAATGTTTTTCGTACCGTATCTTTCAATGCATTTATACGTTCTTTTCGAATGTAGATATCTTGATAGCCAATATCGACCATTGCGGCAATGCGAAGCTGATTCCCCAATTTTGCATATACAATTTTATTTGCATAATCGGTTACGCTCATATTGGGTACAACATTGGTTTTTTCTGGGAAGGGTAGAGTCAGGCTATATCCTTTTAATGGATAAACTGGGACTGAAATACCTACCATATTAAAAAGTGCAGTACTGCTATTGCCCGCAGCAACGACAAATTCATCTGCTTCTATACGTCCTTGATTTGTTTCAATCGCAGTAATTTTATTATTTTCTGCAAAAAAATCTGTCACTTCATGTGTATATAAGCATGTGAAGTTACGACTCTTTTCTAGTGCTTTATACAAAGCTAAACAAAATTTGTAGCAATCTGCTGTTTCATCATCTGGTGTATAAATTGAACCCACTAATGTAGATCCAATACCTTTCAATGCAGGTTCAAGTTGAACGGTTTCTTCCGGTGAAAGCACTTTTTGTACAGTTGGATCTATCGTTAATGCTGCTTTTTTAAATGCTTTTTCATTGCGATGAATAATCATTTTTCCTGATTTTACCCAGTCAAAATCATCAATTTCATCACGCCATTTAGACATAATACTTTGACTATATAGGGATAACCGTAAAATATGATTGCCGTTCACAATATTGTCTTTACGATTACATGCCATGAGGAATTGGAATAACCACGACCATTGAAGAGGTGAAAAATTCAATTTAAAGTTTAAAGGCGAATGGGCTTTTCCTAACCATTGCAGCGCCTGAAACGGAACGCCTGCATCCGCTAAAGGTGCAACATAGCGATAACTGAGTTGACCACCATTTGCAAAACTTGTCTGGCAGCCAATCTTGTCATTCGCTTCCACTATTGTAACTTTATGACCTGCTTGAATAAGTGCATAGGCTGTACTTAAACCAATGACTCCACCACCAATGACAACGACATGTTTTTTCATTCTTCCATGCTATATTTGCAACACACATTTGTATTAAAGAAGAAGAAAAAGGGTTAAACAAATGAGTTTTTACATAGTACTCATAACTTTTGGTTAATCGATGGTGTCATCGAAGCAATTTCTCTTTTTATTAATTCAATAAAATCTTCAGTCGCTTTGGTTGTACTTACATTGGCATTTTTTAAAATATAAATTGTGGTATACAAACTTGGTTTTATTGGGTGAATCATGTGATTTGGTAAGGAGTGTGCAGCAGTATAAATATCGGTAATGCTACAGCCTAAACCTTCACGTACCAGTTCACTCGCCATATAGTAGGTTTGTACATTCACAATACTTTTATTAAATGTTCTGTACTTTTTTACGACTTGCATGAGGGAATCTGCGTAGGGTTGAATCCACCTGTTTTCATCAATTGAATGAATATCTTGATTTGAGTCAATAGGTTGAGAATCAATATAAACCAGAGGGATTTCCAGAACAGGTGTGGCAATAATGCCATGCTGAGTATGGGGCTGGAACGTCACCGCAATATCAATTTCACGTCTTAATAATTTTTGCTCTAGTGCTTGAGTATGATCTGTACCAATATTGACAAAAACATCTCGGTATTTTTTTAAAAATTTTGCAGTTAACTTGGGGATGAGACTCAAACCTAAACTGGGTAAACATCCGAGTGTGATTTGACCTTGAGTATTTCTCGCCAAATTATCCGTCAACTTATTTAATTCATTTATTTTTTCATAAATTGGCTTAATTTCATCATACAAAGTATAGGCTTCTTTGGTTGGCTGTAATTTTCCTTTGACCCGTTTAAATAGTGCAAAACCAAGCCGTTGCTCTGCATGTTTGAGCAATTTACTTGCGGCAGGCTGTGAAATACATAACGATGATGCAGCCTCTGTGAGTGAACCAAAAAGCATGACTAAATAGAATATCTCTAGGTGTCGAAGATTCATAAATGAGCACATAACTAATAGTTATAGGTAATCTATTAGAATTCATTATTTAATGTCAATGAACCCTTGTAAATTGGTATGAAATTCAATGCCCAATGATCAAGGAGTGATACATATGTCAGTTGAGCAATCTTCTATAACAATACCTAATATAAGGACACCTAAAAATATTGCCCTTATCACCATTATTATTCTTAGCTTTGCTTTAGCATTTTATGCAAAAGGCCTACCAATAGAGGAGGTCGGTTTAATTGGGTTATTACCTATTTTTGCTTTAGCTCTCTTAACTGTTATCGGTCTCGATATTGTCCTTGCTGTTATTATTGCGATTATTATCAGTGTGATAATGACATCTACCAGTGTATTTGAATTAGGTGGAATTCTTGCAAAGTCTACGGGCTCATTTATTGCGACTGTAGGTCTTATTATTATGTTGGGAGCCGGGGTTGGTGAAGTTGCCAACCGAACAGGCGCAGCGAAAGAATTGGTCAAATTTATTGTCCATAAAGTCGGGCTTTCAAGTATTCCTCGCGTGAAACTTGGCATCATGATTTCATCAGTTGTTATTTGTGGTTCATTGGGTACTATGGCAGGTGGTAATGCCATTATTGTTGCTGTCATTATTCCCATTGCTGCAGCAGTTGGTTTAACGCCGCCTACCGTTGCTTTGCTTTTGATGACGGCAGGCTCTGTCGGTCTCTTTATAGGACCTTTTACACCAAGTACAGTGACTATTTTAGAGTTGGGAGGCTTGACCTACCCGCAATATTTGAGCACTTGTGCCATACCTATGAGTGTTGTCACACTTCTTACAGGTTGGTTCATGTCTGGCTATATCCAAAAGTGGACTTTCGGAAAATATACCTATAATGAAAATTTCTTAGAACCTTCTGAAAAAATAGAAAGTGCCTCTGAATTGAAAAGAAGTAAACGTGCAGCGATTGTATTTATTGGCACAATTATCGTGATGGCAATTCTTGGAATTATTTTTAAAGCAGGCTTTAGTTTTGCAATTATTGTGATGCTTACTGTTGCCACTTTAACAGGCCTCGTTGCGGGTTTTAGTCCTAAGCAGATTTTAGAAGCACTCTACGAGGGATGCGGTAAATTGGTCTGGATGTTTATTCTTTACTGGTTATACAATCCAATTTTAGTTCTTGTTGAAAAACTCAATGCTTACCAAACACTATTAGATCATGCGACACCGTATTTGGTCGACTTAAGTCCTGCTATGCTGTGTTTTGGTATTTTCTTATTTAATATTGTGGGGCATATTCCAGGGGCAGCTGTTGCACAAATGACCTTTACCAATAAAATTTTTGGACCAATTTTACTGGCAAATGGGGTTCCACCTGTAGCGGTTACAGCAGTTTTATTATCAAGTTCCCAAGTAGACTGGTTTGGTCCTTTCCCATCTTCTGATATGTTTGGTCAAATGGGTTTAGCACGTTCAAGTCAACTGAAATACATGCTCTATGGTGGTTGGGCCATAGTGATCGCAAATATTTTACTCTTTGCGGTATTGTTTCAGATTTTGAATTAGCTCCTACAAATTAAAGCTATTTCTTATTTAAATGAATTTTAGAAGCCTTTTAAACTAGAAAGTTTAAGGGGCCTTATTTTTACGACAATAACAACTTCATCTAAGAGAGTAGGAGTTCAAAATTCAATCTATTCGCTTTTAATAAGAAGAGAACCCTTTACAGTCCAATCTAATCAATATTTTTAAAAATTATAATTTCTGATATTTTTTAAAAGATAATGATCTTTATTTTTCTCAATTATGAAATTAAAGTTAGCTTTTCGCATGGAAATTTTTTTTAAGGTTTGGACTATTTCATAGGGAATAGGAGAATATTTCTTAATACCATTAATTTCATAAAGCCCTTTCGACTTTCCATTATCTGTTTTTATACCATCCAACTCTCCATAAACTATTGTGAGTTCTCTTTTATATTCCATTAAAAAACGCCAAATTGATGATGAATAAAAGCTATAGGGTTTGGAAATTTCATCTTTAAATTCATTTCCATACATTTTTTTGACTGCTTGATCTGAATATATTGCTGGGCATAACAGAATCAATCGATCAATTTGAAATTTTTTCGCTAAATTGATTGCAATATAACCGCCTAAACTATATCCAATAACAATATCCACTTTTTTTAGAAGGCTGTAAAAAACCATACTTTCATTTATGTTCTGTGATAAAGATGATTTCGTTTCACTTGTATTATTTAAACCACTTAAATTGAATGAAAGCATTCCAATATTTTTACTTCTAAGTAGATTTTCCAAAGGACTTAAAGAACTTAAATCAGAGTTGCCGCCATGTATCAGTAAAGCAATTTTCTGTGGAAAACCATCACAATAATTGAATTTAGCTTCTAATTCATAAGTACCAAAGTCATGTAGAAAGAAGAAAGAATTTTCTTTTTCAGTAGGTGCATTATTTTTTAGCTTATGCGTAGGAAAATTCGTTACTTTAGAAATAGGATTAGAAAAATATCTATCTACAATTGATATAATTTCTTGTTTTTCCATAACTCATATTCCTATTAGAAGTGTTGAGAGTGCTCGTTTGTATAAAGTAAAATTGAGAGCATAATGACTTCATAATTATATTTTTAAAAGTATAAATTATACTGTTTTAATAAATAAAAACCTCTGTTTAAAAATAAAAAATCACTGAGGAAAGAAGTGTAACCAAAAAATATATTGTGTAGAGATTTGCCAATGTAACCAATAAATCTCAAATGTTATATTTGTTTTAGACTCTAGATTAATTGTTTTTTTACTTTGTCTTAT
>NZ_JBIUCS010000023.1:0-50179 GCF_044538485.1 Acinetobacter sp. ABJ_C5_2
TCAATTACTGACTTAAATTTCGCTCAAATAAACTTCGAGTAATTTAAACCAATCAATCAATGAAAATTATTTCGATTAATCAATCAGTAAAAATCCACACAAGTTGTTCTTCAATTCTCTTAATGATTTTTCTGCTCTTCGTCAGAGACAGATTCGACACAATACTAAGCTTTTATCTTAACCCTGTAAGCTAAGATATTTTCGTGTATCGCGTCGGGATGAGTGCATTATAGGGAAAAAAAACCAGTACGCAAGCACTTTTATAAATATCCGCGTTCGACCGGTTCTTTTTCACCCAAATAAAGCTTATAAAATTATTAAATAATTGATTTATATCATTAATTTATTTTTTCGATGTTTTAATCTTTATATCTACAATCTTTATAGGCTGTTTTGGCACGTTTTGATTCATACCATAGTTTGATGTAGGAACCTGAACAATACGGTCAACTACATCCATTCCTTTTACCACTTTACCAAAAACGGCATACCCAGGATTTCCCGGTGAACGGTTAAGAAATTTATTATCTGCAACATTTATAAAAAATTGACTAGTAGCTGAATCTGGATCTGATGTACGAGCCATGGCTAAAGTACCACGTGTATTTGCAATACCATTTCCTGCTTCGTTCTTAATAGGCGCTCGTGTTGTCTTTTCCTGCATATTTGCAGTCATACCACCACCTTGTGCCATGAAACCAGGAATGACTCGATGAAAGATTGTCTCTTTATAAAAACCAGACTTTATATAGCTTTTGAAGTTATTCACACTAATCGGTGCTTTGTCATCATATAACTCTATTTCGATGTTGCCCAAATTTGTTTGCATCTCAACTAAGCTATTAGCCCATACTGAGTGACTGCTTAGACCTAGACAAAACAACATCAATAGCTTTTTCATATTTTCCTACAATAAACTTTATAAAAAGATAATCATTAAATCTAATCGTCTACAACGAAGAATTCTAGTGAGTATTTATTAAGAATTTTAATTCTATTTTCTATTTAATCCATGTTCCACGTGAAACATGGATTATTGAGTTTGCTTAACTATTTTTATCCCAGAATTTTCTGAAATTTTTACTAATTTCGATAGTATGGCGTTTTGCTTTTCTAGAAATTGGTGTCAGGTTAATAAAACCATGAGTCTGTTCCGGAAATTCTTCGTAATACATTTTTACGCCATTTTGTCTTAATTTATGACTATATATTTTTGCTTCGTCATGTAAGACATCATGTCCAGCTGTAATCACAAAAGCCGGTGGATTTTTCTTTAGGTTGCCATAGGTAGGTGAAATAATTGGATCGTCAAGTTCTACATTATGCTGAGTTGCATAATATTGTGTGACGTAATCAATATCGGTATTTGTTAACACCAACCCTTCGTTATAAGCATAAAAAGAAGGATGTCTGCTTTTGAAATCCACTGTTGGATAGATAAGTAATTGTGCTTGCGGAGCATAAGCTTTATTTACTGATCTTTGCGCAACAACAGTACTAATATTTCCACCTGCACTGTCCCCTGCAACCGCAATTCTATTTTTTAATATTTTTAATTGTCTGCGATTTTGATAAACCCATGCTAATGCATCTTCACACGACTGAATTAAATGTTGTGGTGAAACTTCTGGAGCAAGAGGATAGTCGATACTGAGAACCTGTACTCTGGCGTATTTAGCTAATAAACGACAAACCTCATCATGAGTATCTAAACCACCTACGACAAAACCACCTCCGTGATAAAACACAATTAATGGCAGTTTCTTGTTAGGAGCAGGATGATAATGTCTGGCAAAGATTGTGCCGCTTTGGAGTGGTAGACGAATATCCTCTACCGACTCAATATAGGTTGGTTTTTGGCGTATGGCATGCATTTGTGAATCAAACATTCTTCTTGATTCAATTGGGTCAGAACCAATAAAGCCCACTCTCCCCTGTTTAATTTGCACAGCCATCATGCATTTAGTAAATGAATCGAGATCTGGATATTGATAAGAATATCCTAAAATTTTAGCGAGAGACTCTTGGGCTATTCGAGGCAACCTATCGAGTGCTCGAGCAGCGGGGCCTTGCCCCTTATCTAGCAATGTTTGAATTTTTTGATTAAATGCTGTCATGCCTGTCTCCTTGAATCCCTCTTATCCTTCATATTTTCTACAGAATTCTTTGTTGTTTGACTATATTCGCATACAACTCATGCAATCAAGATACAAAGGTAAAAACCAATCTACGCTAATCTGATTTATAGCAAATGTCATTAACAAATCTGTCGATTAAAACAGGACTTTTTTGCCAATTATTGTTAACAGACAAAAAGAGGTACTGCTATGTCAGCAAAACTAGTTGTTACTATGTTAGCAACCAGTCTTTTAACTGTAGGCTGTGTTGCTTATCCAGATGACCCTTATTATCGTGGTGGCGGATATGGTTACCATGATCATGATCGTCGCTATGATCGTGACGATCAACGTCGATATAATGATTGGGAACGGAAACGTTGGGAAGAGCGTCAACGAGTATATGAACAACAACGTAAAGATATTCGTGAACAAGAAAAAGATCGTCGTGAATGGGAAAAAAGGCACCGTGATTGGGATAAAAAACGGGTAGAAGATCGAGATCATGATCGCCGAGATTATCGTCATGATGATTAAATTCACTATTATATAAAAAGCCCCAAAGAGATAAGTCTTCTGGGGCTTTTTTGAGAAATATAAATTCTATTTCATTTATAGAAAATGAGTAGCAGCTCATTTCATATATGTATCGGCATCTTGAACATATATGCTCTATAAACTCATATCTCTTATTTTAGCAGTGAATTACTGAGCAGTTGCAGAACCTGAAACTGAACCAGAAGCACCAGCATCTACTTGACCTGGTTGAGCTTGACCAGAAACACCTGCGTCGATACCAGCACCAGCGTGTACACCAGATGGGCTAGCACTTGTTTGAGCAGAACCTGATGCGTTTAAACCAGCTTCAGATGCACAACCAACAGCTGTAAGAGCAACACCAGCAAGTACTACAGAGATAAGACCTAATTTTTTCATGATTGCTTTCCTTTCATTACGACAAACGTTTAAATGCAAAGTTCATCTTCGCGCTGCCTATAATTCACAATTTTTTTTTCTGACGTGCGTATCATTGGTTGTCTTTTGTAGTAGTAGAAGTACAAATTCTGCAATTTTTTATTAAATTCAATTTTTTAATCTGACCAACCTAATTTATAAATTAAACCATAGATAAACGTTTGTTTAATTTTATCAATTTTTTCTTTTTATTTTGCTGGTTCCTTATATTTAAAATTTTTTCATTTATAGAAACGCTATATAAGGTACGTAGACTGTTACAGAGCTTTTTTACCCTTAAAAGTGGTTTCTTCACAAAAAAGCCGCGAATGATCGCGGCTTTTTTTGAAAGTGAATATGGCTTAAACGTTAGATTATGGCCACTGCATTTCACCTTTTACAACTTTAGCCCCTAACTCTAAACTATCCACGCTTTGAAGAGTTGGATATTGCTTTTGCATAAGTTTGCTCAACTCAGCAGAGTTTTTAGTTGCCTTAGCTGCTTTTTCATAACTATTTAAATAATTAATTGAGAAATTAACCGCATCAAGACCTTGCGGAGCTCCTTGAACCATATGAGCAGGTACAACAATTTTAGGCTGAAGAGCTTTGATACTTTCTAAAGATTGAATAACTTCGGCACGATCTTTAGTTTTAGGGGTATCGGCCATCCATAAATGAATGCCTGAAGATACAGGAATCCCCCCTACTACTGCTTTTGCAGACGGTACCCATAAATAGGTAAGTTCTTTTTTACCTTTAATCTCGATTGACTCATTTTCAAGTTTTAAAGTCTTAGCTGTATAAGCTTGAGGCACAATAATTTGGCTAGGTGCATTTGCACCCATTTTTGGTCCCCAATATTTAACTTTAAGCGTTTGAGTATCTTGGATATGTTTTACTGTTTCCGGCGTAGCAATGATCTGTACATTCGGGAAATACTGTTTAAATACGTCTAAGCCGAAATAATAGTCCGGGTCACCATAGCTTACAAAAATAGTTTTTAATGTTTTACCGCTATCGAGAATATTTGCGGCAATGCGCAATGCTTCAGATTTTGAAAATTGTGCATTAACCAATAAAACTTCCTTATCCCCTTCTATTAAGGTTGAAGTCACACCGAAGTGTTCTGGTTTAGCCAGAAAACTCTGAATTTTGAGGTCTTGAGCAAAAGCTGACTGAGCCATAGTTAATGCTGTTGCAGTAGCAAGTGCAGAAGCTGTTAATTTAAATAATTTCATTAGGTATTCTCCTGTTTCATGAGAAATACTTTAAATTGCAATTTATGTAAGATAAATGCACTAATTTAAGATAAACTGTTGCATATATTGTAATAATAGCTAGACATATGGACACTTTAAAAGCGATTCAGGTCTTTGTTTCTATTGCACAACATGGCAATTTGACCAAAGCCGCAGAGCATCTTAATTATTCTCGTGCCATGGTTTCGCGTTATCTTGAACACCTTGAGCACACATTCTCAACTCGACTATTTCAGAGAAATACCCGAAAAATATCTCTTACTCCCGCAGGTGAGAAAGCTTTGCTCTACTGTGAAAATATTTTACAGCAACAACAACTTTTACAAGAGCTCGCAGCGCCTGAGCAACATAACGGTACAATCCGTTTTACATGCGGTTTATTTTTATTTGAACTTGGGGTAGCAGAATGTATTCGTCAATTTAAGCGACAGCATCCTCATATTCAGTTTGATGTTTACCTAACTGAAAGCACAATTGATCTTATAGACGCACAAGTGGATTTGGCGCTACGTATTACTCAAAAGGTAGCTGATGGTTTAATTGCTCGGCCAGTTTGTCAGATTGAGTCTGTTTTCTGTGCTCATCCTGATTATTTAAAACAGCACAGCCCCCTGCTCCATCCTCGTCAACTTATTCAGCATGAATGTATTGCTCACCATAGCCAGCATCAATTCTGGACACTTTTTGATAATGAACAGCAACCTCAGAACTATCCTTTAAATGTTACTTTTAAAAGTAATGATGTGAACGCGCTTTACGATATGTGCTTACATGCCCAGGGAGTTGCGATGTTACCGTCATTATTAGTTGAGAAAGATTTAAAAGAAAAACGCCTGACAGCTTTATTTAAAAATTTTACGGCTCCTGCGTTAAGTTTGTCGGTTGTGTATGCTTCTAGACAACATTTACCCCGAATCACTCAAGAATTTATAGCTTTTATGATCGAAAATCTGGATTTTTACTTAAAACCGCAAAATTAAAAGCTTTAAATTGCCGTGTACGCTTGAATTTTTAGGCAATGCCCATACTTCATCCCTATTAATGAATTACAGCATATGCATGGCAGTTCAGGTTTTACACAGTAAATACTGATGCCAAAAAGGACTGTACATGTTTAAAAACCCATTTAAACGGAGATCATCAATGGCTAATGAGCAAAACGAGCAAGCTCAAGACATTCAAAATGAGCAAGCTGAGCAATCTAACGAGCAAACTCAGGCTGAAGGTGTAGAGCAAGCAAACGACGTTACCGTTGAATCTTTACAAGCGCAAATCACTAAACTAGAAGAAAATCTTAAACTTGAAAAAGCTCGTACTGCAAATGCAGTTTACGAAGCACAAAAAAGTGTAGAGCGTATTCAACGTGAGTCTGAGAAGCATAAAGAAACTGTGCTTGAAAAATTTGCCAAAGAATTGTTGGATTCTGTCGACAATTTAGAACGTGCAATTCAAGCTGCTGGTGGCGAAGAAACACCTGTACTTGAAGGTATTAAGTTAACTTTGAAGTCATTGTTAACGACTCTTGAGAAATTTGGCGTTGTAGAAGCTGATACTCAAAATGGTTTCAACGCAGATTTACACCAAGCTGTTGGTATTGATCCAAATGCCAAAGCCAATGAAATCGGCACCGTTTTACAAAAAGGCTATACCTTAAATGGTCGCTTGTTGCGCCCTGCTATGGTTATGGTTGGTCAATAAAATGAGCAAAAGCGAAGCTTCGCTTCGCTAAAAGCACAAAATTTGAGAGTTTTTTGATTTTTTTTTCATAAAAATGCTTGAAAAAAACCGATTGACTCTCATATCGAATAACAAGCAAAAACATTGCAACAGAATTTTAGAGGAACACACCAAATGGCGAAAATTATTGGTATTGACTTAGGTACTACCAACTCATGTGTTGCTGTACTTGAAGGCGATAAAGTAAAAGTAATCGAAAACGCTGAAGGCGCACGTACAACTCCATCGATCATTGCTTATAAAGATGGCGAGATCTTGGTTGGTCAAAGCGCTAAGCGTCAGGCAGTAACAAACCCTAAAAATACATTATTCGCGATCAAGCGTTTAATTGGTCGTCGTTATGAAGATCAAGCAGTACAAAAAGACATTGGTCTTGTACCGTATAAAATCATCAAAGCAGACAACGGTGATGCTTGGGTTGAAGTAAACGATAAAAAATTAGCGCCTCAACAAATCTCTGCTGAAATCTTGAAAAAGATGAAAAAAACTGCAGAAGATTATTTAGGTGAAACAGTAACTGAAGCGGTAATTACCGTTCCTGCTTACTTTAACGATGCTCAACGTCAAGCAACTAAAGATGCGGGTAAAATCGCTGGTTTAGATGTTAAACGTATCATTAACGAACCAACGGCTGCGGCTCTTGCGTTCGGTATGGACAAAAAAGAAGGCGACCGTAAAGTTGCAGTTTACGACTTAGGTGGTGGTACTTTTGACGTATCTATCATTGAAATCGCAGACCTTGATGGCGACCAACAAATCGAAGTGTTATCAACTAACGGTGATACTTTCCTTGGTGGTGAAGACTTTGATAACGCGTTAATTGAATACTTGGTTGAAGAATTCAAGAAAGAACAAAGTGTGAACTTGAAAAATGATCCACTTGCGTTACAACGTTTGAAAGAAGCTGCTGAAAAAGCAAAAATCGAGCTTTCTTCATCAAATGCAACAGAAATTAACCTTCCATACATCACTGCTGATGCGACTGGTCCTAAACACTTAGTGATCAACGTAACTCGTGCAAAACTTGAAGGTTTAGTTGCAGACTTAGTTGCTCGTACAATTGAACCTTGCCGTATTGCACTTAAAGATGCTGGTCTTTCGACTTCTGACATCTCTGACGTAATCTTGGTTGGTGGTCAGTCTCGTATGCCACTTGTACAACAAAAAGTACAAGAATTCTTTGGTAAAGAGCCACGTAAAGACGTGAACCCTGACGAAGCAGTTGCAATCGGTGCAGCAATTCAAGGTGCTGTATTGTCTGGTGACAAGAATGACGTATTGCTTCTTGACGTAACACCATTAACTTTAGGTATTGAAACAATGGGCGGTGTATTGACACCAATCATTGAGAAAAACACGACGATTCCTGCGAAGAAATCACAAGTGTTCTCTACTGCTGCTGATAACCAACCAGCTGTAGATATTTCAGTTTACCAAGGTGAACGTAAGATGGCTCAACAAAACAAATTGTTGGGTAACTTCCAATTAGGCGATATCCCACCTGCTCCACGTGGTGTGCCGCAAATTGAAGTATCGTTTGACATCAACGCTGACGGTATCTTGAAAGTATCTGCGAAGGATAAGAGCACTGGTAAAGAGCAATCGATTCAGATTAAAGCAAACTCAGGTTTATCTGATGCTGAAATCGAAGCGATGATTAAAGATGCTGAAGCGAATGCTGAAGAAGACCGTAAGTTTGAAGAACTTGCAAAAGCTCGTAACGAAGCTGATGCATTAATTTCAAGCTCGAACAAAGCTGTTAAAGATCTAGGTGACAAAGTGACTGAAGATGAAAAAACAGCGGTAAGCACAGCGGTTTCTGAACTTGAAGCAGCAACTAAAGAAAATGATGTTGAAGCGATCAAAGCGAAAACTGAAGCTTTACAAAACATTTTGATGCCGATCACTCAACGTGCTTATGAACAAGCACAACAAGCTGGTGGTGCTGAAGGTTTTGATCCTAATGCATTCCAAGGTGGTGATGCTGGTCAACAAAAAGCTGATGATGGCGTTGTTGATGCTGAATTTACAGAAGTAAAAGATGACAAAAAATAATTTGTCTCTTTAGAAAAGACCGCGCGAAAGCGCGGTTTTTTATGAGTTACAAAAAAAAACAATTATTATTTTTATATCAATTTGGTTGTTTTGTCGTCAAAATAGCTAATTATTAAAACTAACTATTTATTATTTATAATCATTTCAAAAAATTAAAATCACTGTTATTAAATCCATTAAATTTTCCATTAGTGCCAAATAAATAGATTTATCCCTTCCCTTTCTTTAGCAAGATCACAAAACAACCACCATCTCTAGTCTCCTTTATCACTTTGACGAATCAGAATTACTTACTAACAATAAGAATTTATTTATATTTTTATTTTTGCCATGAAAAAATTTCTATGGTGGGGAATAAGCTTTTACTTAAGTATGAGCTTATACACAGTTGCTTTTGCTCAAAGCCATTTATCAACTATTTCTTTTAATCAGCCTCTAAAATACAAGATTGATTATATAGATCCACGTTTTCATATTACCAAGGAACAATTTATTCAAATTGGTCAAGAAGCTGCTGGGATTTGGCAGAAAGAGGCAGGAAAAACTTATTTTATTTATGACCCACAAGCAGAACTTACAATTAATTTAGTGTTTGATGATTATCAAGCTGTTCAAAATGAAAAAAAAATTAATATAAATAAGTTATTACAACAGCAGGAAGAATTGCGGGAGAAAAATAAAACTGTTCTATTATCTAAACAACAAATAGATCAGGAAACTGCTCTTTTGAATGAAGCAAAAGAGGAACTAAATAATAGATTTGAACAATATCAAAAGGATGTAACTCTTTTTAACCAAGGAGATAATAGTAAATTTAATCAAGCTGATTTAATTAAACGTCAAGCTGAGCTAACCGAATTATCATTAAAGTTAAAAACAAAATTTTCTCAACATAACAATAAAATAGAAAATCTTAATGCACAAATTAAGCAAATAAATCAACAGCAAAGTCTGCTTAGTCAATCTATTAAACAATTTAATTTAAGTACAACGGCTAGTCCAGAGACTTTCCATAAAGGTTTATTCAGTCAAAATCAGATTCAAATTTATGGTTTTAATTCATTTGATGATTTGCGTCTAACACTTGCCCATGAATTTGGACATGCACTGGGACTAAAACACACTACTGACCCTAAATCTTTAATGTATCCTCGTTTAAAAGAACAGGATATTCATAACTTCAAATTAACACATTCGGATTTAGATTTACTGGGTTCATTTTATAGTTCCAATAACGAAAATCATTAAAAGCAACTGATTAAATAAACTAAATAAATTAAAAATTAATCAAATTTTTCTAACAAATAATTTGGCAAATGGTAAAAAATAATGAGACTAAAGTCTCATTTATTTGTCGAAATTGTACATTTTTTGATTGATTTTTCATTTTATCTTCTTATAATACGTTTCTTTCAAATCTCCCCTCCCGTGACGACTATGCGCTTAACTTCTTTGTTTTTAGGCTTGGCTTTTGCTTTTTCTAATTTTCAGGCCAATGCTCACCTTGCAACTCCTGTGAATACTCAAGTTCAGCAAAAAAATGCTCAACATTTGACATATAAAATTGCTGAAGTTGATCCTCGTTTTGGTTTAAGTCAAGACCAATTGATTCAGATTACTCAGCAAGCTGCTGATATCTGGAAAGAAGGTACGGGTAAAAATTACTTTACTTATGATCCAAATGCAAAGTTAGAAATTCGTCTTGTATACGATGACAGCAAAAATCGTTCAGAACAGCGTCAAAAAATCTCTGCTCAATTTAAACAAGATCAACAACGTGTAGTTGATGAACAACAGCAAATTAAGCAGTTGAAGCAAAATTTAAGTCAAACTCAATCTGATCTTGAAAACAAAAAACAGATCTTAAATGAGAAATTGAAGAATTTTGATCAACAAATGATGCAATTTAACGAAGGTAAATTAGCACCTGAATACACGGCAAAATCTCTTGCGAAAACTCAAAAAGATTTACAGAAACAAACTGTTTCTTTAAAGAAAGATATTGCTGCTTACAATCAGCAAGCTGCGGACTTAAACAAAAAGGTTAATCACTTTAACCAGATTAATGACCAGTTTAATCAATCATTAAATCAGTTTAAGCAAAATGCACAAGCTGATGTATTTAAGAAAGGCATTTATAACGGTAAACAAATCACAATCTATGAGTATAGCTCTATCGATGATTTACGTTTAACGATTGCTCATGAGTTAGGCCATGCGCTTGGCTTGAAACATAGCAATCAACCAGGCGCGTTAATGTACTCAGTTCGCAAAGATAGTGATAAAAAAAGTGATATTTTAACTGACGCTGATCGTGATCTATTAAACGCTTTACCTCAATAATTAGATACAAGACATCAATGATGTATCTATTTTATAAATAGATACATCGAAATTCATGTCAAAGTCATGTTATTGTGGTTGTAAGAGCCGTCTAAAATAGAATGGAGATCAAGATGAGTTATTATCATATCCTGATTGAAGTAAATGACCACATTAGTACGATTGAACAAACTCGAGATATCGAACTATTTGATATTATTGAACTTAAACCGTACCTTCATTCTATTTTACTGCCTTATTTTAATGAGCAAGAAATTGAGCTTGAAGATGAAAATATTGAATATAAAGATATTTTACATCTTGAAGTTAAGCAGACATTACTACCCATCGAACATTTAATCGAAGAAGAACAGAAGCAGTTACCAAGTGACACCGATGTCACTATTACTGCTTATGAAATCTTTAATGATCGTGATTTAAGCCAAGATGTCACTTCAGTTATTTTGGACATTTTGGAAGCTGTAAAGCTAGATTAATCCATAGTTTAACTGCTAAATAAAAAAGGTCTGCATATGCAGACCTTTTTTATTTAATGCCTTATTGCATCATTTTCTGGGCTTGTTCCTGACGGAATGCTCTTAAAATTTGCTGCCCTGCCCGTCCAGTTGGATTTAAACCTAAACGAGTCTGCTCTTGACGGATAGCAATACGTGTTTTATCACCAATTAAGCCATCTACAGCACCAATATCATAGCCACGATTAATTAGAAATTGCTGAATCTCTCGACGCTCTGCACGAGAAGTACCTGGGTCATCTGTTGGCCAAGAAGCAATGAATGGCTTGCCACCTTTTAAGCGATCAGATAAATGTGCAATCGCAAGTCCATAACTTTCGGCTGCGTTATAGCTATAAATGGCATCAAAATTTTTAAATACTAAAAACACTGGGCCATTTGCTCCTGCTGGTGCCATTAAACCGGCAGGCGTACTATCAGACAAAGCACCTTGAATTAAAGGTGTACCATCAATTCGGGTTACTCCACGTGCACTCCAGCTACTCAATGATTTTTTAGAGCGGCGTCCTTCTCCATCAATTGACATACCTGACGGAATTTTGACTTCAAAACCCCAAGGCATTCCCGTTTGCCAACCCGCTTTATTTAAGAAATTAGCCGTCGATGCCAATGCATCTGCCGTACTCGACACTAAATCTCGGCGACCATCACCATCAAAATCAACAGCTAAGCGTTCATAAGTTGATGGCATAAACTGTGTATGTCCAAATGCACCAGCCCATGAGCCTTTAAGTTGATCTTCGGTTAAATCGCCACGTTGTAAAATACGCATAGTGGCAAAAAATTCTGTACGGAAATAACTTTGTCGGCGCCCTTCACAACTTAATGTTCCAAGTGCTTGCAATAAAGGATATTTTCCAGAAATATCTCCAAAATTACTTTCAACACCCCATACTGCTACAATTGTTTCAGCTGGTACGCCATAAGCTTGAGATGCACGATTTAAAACATCTCGATATTGCGCTAATTTTTGTTTCCCCAGCTCAACACGCTCTTCATCTACAAGACCAGATAAATAGTCCCAAATCGGTGTAGAAAATTCTGGCTGATAATTTAACTTATCAATTACTGAGTAGTCTGGCGTTAAATTTTGCGTATAGCGTTCATAAGTACTACCTGAAACTCCAGCAGCAATTGCCTGTGAACGTAAATTTGCTAAACAACTCTGGAAATTATTATTAGGCGTATAAGTATTGCTATTCGTTACTGGAACAGTCGCATTACTAGACATTGTAGAAGTAGAACCATTTATTACCAGCTCTGCTTGAGCCTGAGTCATTGTCAAAAATATTGACCCAACAATACAAGAAAAACGTCGCATATTATCCTAGTTCAATTTTTAAATTTAAATTTGTCTGTACCATACCATTATGGACTCAAAATTTTCAGAGAGAAATCGTAAATTTGAATTCATAATTACTTCTTTAAATTCATTTCCAAAGTTTTAAATTCAAATTTTACATCTAGTTTTGAATTTAAAACTTCTCACACAAGATTAATTGGTTTTTAAATTCAAAAATCTCTCCTGTAGTTTAAATTCAAAATGTCACTTTAAATTTAAAAACCTAAACCCAATCTATCTGTGGATAACTTATAAAACCCACACCTAAACCACCTTACACACTATATTCTTTATACTTTTCATCATCCTTACGAACTATAAGGCCTTAGCTACTCATGAGTACATGTTTTAAATTTAAAAGTTAGATGTAGTTTTGAATTCAAAACACCACCCAGACAACATACATCTTTTTAAATTCAAACTTTAAGCATTGGGGATAACCTATTTTAAATTCAAAACCACCAAAACGACTTATTTCATTTTTTTAAATTCAAAATTAGAGCCTTTATTTAAATTCAAAAAGCTTAATAAAAGTTATCCACAGCAGAACAACATTAGATTTCTTAAATTTAAAAGACAAAAAAAGCGATCCGAAGATCGCTTTTTAGAAAATTTAACTTAATTAAATGGTCATATCAGCTGTCAATGCGAGTGGTTCTGGCAAAATTTTCGCTAATTGACGGCATAAACTCGTCAATTCATTACTATCCACAGGCATTAATGTAATGTGGCCCAACTTACGGCCAGCACGTTCTGATTTGTTATAAAGGTGCAGATGAGCGCCATTTAAGGCAAGTACATCCTCAGTTTTAGGATGCTGACCAATAATATTGATCATAACCGTTGGTCGAACAACGTCTGTTGAACCCAATGGTAGTCCTGCAACAGCTCGAATATGGTTTTCAAACTGTGAACATACGGCGCCTTCAATTGACCAGTGGCCAGAGTTATGCACACGTGGTGCCATCTCATTTGCACATAAGCCTTGTTCTGTCACAAATAGCTCGAGAGTTAGCACACCAACATAGTTGAGATGATTTAACAAACGAGTAATGTAGTCTTGAGCTACAGGTTGTAGAGCTTCACTGTTCGGTGCAGGTACGATTGAGTGCGACAAAATACCGTTGTGATGGTGGTTTTCAGCTAATGGCCAAGTTTTTACTTCACCATTTTGGCCACGCACCGCAATGATTGAAACTTCGCGAGAGAATTTAACAAAGCTTTCGGCAACTAGACTTTTTGCAGGACCAAGTTCAGCCCAAGCAGTATCAATCTGGTCTTCTGAACGAAGTACAAACTGACCTTTGCCATCATATCCACCAGTTGCAGTCTTAAGCACGATCGGTAAACCAAGCTCAGCAACAGCTTTTTTCAAGCTTTCCAGGCTATCTACAGCACGATACGGCGCAACAGGAATCTCAAGTTCATCAAACAATGCTTTTTCTGACAAACGATTTTGCGCAGTCGCTAAAGCAATACGGGGAGGGTGCAATGTTTTGGTTTGAGTCAAAACATCTACGTCCGCAACAGGCGTATTTTCAAACTCAAGGCTGAAAACATCAGCACTTTCAATAAACTGCTTTAAACCTTGTTCATCTTGGCTAGAAAAAACTTGGCCTAAAACACCTGCTGGACAATCTGTATTTGCTTCAAAAAAAGTACATTGAATATTTAATGGTAAAGCTGCTTGCGCCATCATACGGCCCAATTGTCCACCACCAAAAATACCGATAGTTTTATCCATTTCAGCCTCTTAAACCTGTCCCGGAATATTGTTGCTTGCAACTTTATCAGTTTGCGCAGCACGGAAATCAGCAACATTTTTTGCGATTTCAGGACGAGTTAAACCTAAAATTTGAGCAGCCATAATCGCAGCATTGGTCGCGCCAGCTGGACCAATTGCCAAAGTACCCACTGCGATACCTGCTGGCATTTGTACGATTGAAAGTAATGAATCTACGCCATTTAAAATTGATGATTTAACTGGTACACCCAACACAGGTAAGTCAGTTTTTGCAGCACACATACCTGGTAAGTGCGCAGCACCACCAGCACCAGCAATAATCACTTGAATACCGCGATCACGTGCAGTTTCTGCATATTCAAATAAACGATCTGGAGTACGATGAGCAGATACCACTTCCGCTTCAAATGGGACACCAAGCTGTTTAAGCATATTGGCTGTGTTTTCGAGAGTTGCCCAATCAGATTGAGAACCCATAATAATTCCAACGAGAGGTTGAGCATCTTGTGCTGCGGCCGCATTCATTGCTAATGTTCCAGAGACAAAAGTAAAAGAAGATAAATCTCGACGAGAGCCAAGTTTTAAATGGTTCGGAAGCCCATTATTATAGACTGATTTTTCATCTCACGAAAATTTAACTGACCAGCTCTGTGAATATTTTTAATTTGATAGAAAAATGTCATGGTTTAACAGTGACACATTCTCAATTTTTATTAATATAACGCGCTTAATCAAATTCATAAGAGCTTAATAATGAAAAAATTTCTTGGAGTCTTAACACTCACACTTTGCACAACGACGAGTTACGCGGCCTTAGTAAATTTAAATATCAGCGAATTTCAAAAAACCATTAAAACTTTAAATAAAGAAAAGGGTTATAACGGAGAAATCAAAAGTGGAGCATTAACTGGTAAGGTGCAAGAGAAATTTATTGTCACTGGAAAATCTGCTACTGATGAGAGAGAGCCAGTTCTGATGACTGGTTATTATCTTGGTGCAACTGAGGTAGGAAATGTATATTCAATTACTGAATATCGTATTTACTGTGACGATCAGACCTATAGTTATGCTATGTCTAATTTTGAACCGGACGGCGCTTTGAGTACAACTACATTAGATAGTAATTATGCTTTTGACTATGAAGACCCAACGCCAAGAGATAAACAATTTTCTAAAATTCTAAAAAAAGCGTGTAAATATTCTGCTAAATAATCAGGTATTTGAAAAGTAATAGCTTGTAAAGTCAGTTATTCAATACAAGCTATTGCTGATTACTGGCTTCTAAATACAAAATAGACGCAGCCAAACAGGCATAACATGGCCCAAACATAGTCTAATTTAAACGGCTGCTTAAATAGCAACACCATAAATGGCACAAATACAATGAGAGTGACTACTTCTTGGGTAATTTTCATTTCACCCAAGGTCCAGTTTTGATCACTCAAGATTCGAGTTGCTGGAATCATAAAACTATATTCCAGTAGGGCGATAATCCAACCGAATAAAATCGCTTGCCAGAATGGAGCATGGTGCAAAAATTTAAGATGCCCATACCATGCAAGTGTCATAAAACAGTTCGAAATAATTAATAGCACAAAAGCTAAAACCGTTGGGCTCAAAGGCACATCCTTCATCGTCACGATGATTTAAGTATTAATATGGATCAAAAACATTATAAAAGATAAAACTATAATTCAGCTTAAATCTAAAAAATAAAGCTGTACTTTTATGAGTGCCTCAAACACATAGAACAACAACGAATTTTGACTATCTTTTCCAGTTGAGCCTTGCTATCGTTGCTGGCAAATTTATCAATAATGAAAACACAGTAATTCACATTAATACTGTGTACAAAAGCAGTGGAGAAGGCGAGCAATGCATCTGCATATCTTGGGTATTTGTGGCACTTTTATGGGCTCTTTAGCACTTTTAGCTCGTGATTTAGGACATAAGGTAACAGGTTCCGATTCAAACGTTTACCCGCCAATGTCTACCCAGTTAGAAAACGCAGGTATTGAACTCATGCAAGGCTATGACCGTAGTCATTTACAGCCTCATCCAGATTTAGTTATTGTCGGCAACGCCATGAAACGTGGTATTGATGCCGTGGAATACATGCTCAATGAAGGCCTGCCATATATTTCTGGTCCACAGTTCCTTGCTGATCACGTTTTACAAGGCAAACATGTGCTTGGTGTGGCAGGTACTCATGGAAAAACCACGACTACCACCATGTTAGCTTGGGTACTTGATCAAGCTGGTTTAAATCCGGGCTTTTTAATTGGTGGTGTCCCACTTGGTTTTAGTGAAAGTGCTCGTTTAGGCGGTGGAAAATACTTCTGCGTTGAAGCCGACGAATATGACTCAGCTTTCTTTGATAAGCGTTCTAAGTTTGTTCACTATCATCCAAAAACGGCGATTTTAAATAACCTTGAATTTGACCATGCCGATATTTTTGATGACTTAGCAGCAATTCAAAAACAGTTCCATCATCTTGTGCGTACTATTCCAAGTGAAGGCCGTATTATTGCGCCAATTACCGAAACTCATATTGATGAAGTACTTGAAATGGGTTGCTGGACGCCAGTGATTCGTACAAGTTTAGAAGCAAATGAAAAAGCTGCTTTATCTGCCGAATTAATCTCAATTGATGGCAGCCATTTTAAAGTCCTCGAAAATGGCAATGCCGTTGGTGAAGTGAAATGGAGCATGACAGGGCAACATAGCGTAGCGAATGCTTTAGCAACCATTGCAGCGGCTCAACATGTGGGCGTTGCACTTGCAACAGCTTGTGAAGCTTTATCTAACTTTGGCGGTGTAAAACGCCGTATGGAGTTACTCGGTACAGTCAATGGTATTGAGGTTTATGATGACTTCGCTCACCATCCAACAGCAATTGATACGACTTTAGATGGCGCACGTAAACGCTTAGGTGAACGCCGTTTATGGGCCATTATTGAACCGCGCTCAAATACCATGCGTATGGGCAGTCATAAAGATGGCTTAGCGCATTCAGCACGCTTAGCAGATGAGGTTATCTGGTACCAGCCAGAAGGTTTAGACTGGGATTTACAACCTGTAATTGAAGCTGCATCAAACCGTGCTCAAGTCAGCCGTTCACTTGATGAAATTATTGACCGTATTGTTAATGAAGCAGGTGAGGGCGATGCTGTGGTGATTATGTCTAACGGTGGCTTTGGTGGCTTACATCAAAAACTTTTGAGTGCATTAAAAGCAAAAGCTGCCTAAATTGCTCCTTTAAGATTAAAAAAAGGGTTTCAAATTGAAACCCTTTTTTATTAAATCGTTTTCAAACCTGCTCAGGTTCAATATTTTCCATAAACTTATTGGAAATAAATAAACGTAAGGTATAGACAATACCCATCGCAAACACGCTATATCCCACGTTATTACAAATGAACGGAATACATAAAATAATAAGCGCGGTAATAGGATAAAACCATTTAGAAATTCCAGCTAAACACTCAAACTCGTATAACATCCATATACAAGTGGTATAAAGCACCACACTCACAGCAACAATCACACCCATATATAAATCAGAGATATGTGCATGATGGGTAGTAACATCCACAGCGGCGGCAAGCGCAGCACCTACGGCAGCAATACTCACAAAAACAAAATAATGGCCATAACCCCATACAAATGGACGCACACCTTTAAAATGATGATGTTGTTCACTGCGATCAAAGTAAGCCCACCACATTGCAAACATCAACATTAATCCGCCAATCATTAAAAAAACAGCCGGAATATTGATAGATTGAGCCGCAAGCGCATCACGTATGGCATTAAAACTACCTACAATTGATTCGCCCAAAACAATAATGGTGAGGAGAGCATAGCGCTCTACAATATGGTGAGGATGCCACGGCGTAGGCGAATGTTTTTCTGCATAGATGGGAACAAATAACTCGAACACAACTAGACATAAAAATAGAGGTATAGAAAGGACATGAGCAAAGTTAGCTACAAGCCAGCCAATTTGTACCAAGACTATACCTATCGCATAGCGGTAAGCCGTAACTCGCCGTTCAGGATCATGTTTTGCTGCTCTGAGCCACTGAGTAACTAAAGCCAAGCGCATAATCACATAGCCCACAATAATGATGTCAAAATCCTGACTACGAAACACATCAGGAATACCTGCGGCCATCACCAATGAACCTACAATCTGAACAAAAGTAAGGCATCGATACAATGCATCATCATTATCGTAAGCTGAGGCGAACCATGAAAAATTCATCCATGCCCACCACAGCGCAAAAAATACCATCAGGTAGCTTGGCAGAGCATGCCAGAGATGATTTTCAATAATTGCGTGGTGTAACTGCTGACCTGCTGTTGCAATCGCGACCACAAAAATTAAATCGAACAATAATTCGAGGGGAGTCGCTGCTCTATGCGGCTGTTTTGGATCTCTTGGAGATAAAGGCCTCAAACTTAATTTTTTCTGTTTTTCTTGAGTAGTCATAAAATAACGTTCTCGAATAAAGTGCCAACACGTTAACACTTTAATATTAACCACCAGATCACGCATTAAAAATTATTTAGGTCTGCTGATTAATCTTTACTCATTAGCAAACTATATTTCATTTTTGTGACAATTCTTTATCAAGACAATAGGCTTAATTCTTTATCATAGCCCACGTTTTTTTGTTCTTGTTTGGAATATGAATGTCTTTAGAAACACTCAACCTTAGCTTATTCCATGTCATCAATGGTGCTCAGGATGCGAGTCAATTTATCATTCGTCTTGCTATCTTTTTTGCTAATGATCTCCTGTATATCCTGTTATCCATCCTTACATTTTTATGGTTTTATGGCGATCAAGATTTAAAAAATAGGGTCATTAAATCTGTCTTTTTAACCTGCATATCACTTTTAGTGGGTTATGTTATTTCTCTGTTTTATCACCATCCAAGACCGTTTGTGATCGGTGTGGGTACAACGTTTATTGAACATGCACCAACAGCGTCTTTTCCAAGTAATCATATGCTGATTTTCAGCACCATCGCGCTGTCTTATTTGTTTGCTCAGCGCAAAATGATTGGAATGATTCTGTTATTTTTGTCATTTGTGGTGGCATGGTCACGTATTTATTTAGGTGTGCATTTCCCTTTAGACATGTTGGGGGCTTTTATTGTCGCGCTTCTGGTCAACACAGCAGGTTATTACTTCTGGAATGCTTACGGTACAAGTTTGACCGCATTCTTTATTCACCTTTACCAGATTATATGCAAACCGCTTTTAGACCGCGGTTTGATTAAATAATTCGTAGAGTTTTTTGTTTTAAAAGCACGACATTAAGTTCAGTTGCGTAATACAAAAAAATCTGCCATTCTATGTGAAATTGGATAGGTTTTATCCAATACAGAATTTAGTTTGACAAGGGGAGTAGCCTCCTCCAAACATAACAGCAATGTTATGTGTCAGATATCGTCAATACACTTTTATTAAAAAGTCGGTATCTGAGCATCGTGAAATTCATGATGTAGGCAAGACCTTGATCATGTTGATACAGATGTTTAATTCATCTGGCAACTGGTCGAGGTTTTTTTATGCCCAATTGCCGGATGTATGGAGGATTTATGGAAACAATCGGCAATTTATGGCTGTACATAGCATTCTTTGGCATAGTCATTGTCATGCTTTTGATCGATTTCTTGGGCTTTAAGCAAAAACAAGGTCAAGATGTCTCAATTAAGCAAGCTGCTTACTGGAGCGTGGCGTGGGTAAGCGTCGCAGCCTTATTTGGTGGTGGTTTATGGCTTTACCTACAACAAACGGTTGGGGTGACCTTAGCAAACCAAAAAACCATGGAATACTTTGCAGGTTACTTACTTGAAAAGTCCCTCGCAATTGACAACGTTTTCGTTTGGTTAATGATTTTTGCGGCGTTTGCTATTCCAGCTGCATTACAACGTAAAATTTTGCTCTACGGCGTATTAGGTGCAATCGTACTGCGTACCCTTTTTATCTTTATTGGTGCATGGTTCGTACAAGAGTTCTCTTGGGTGCTTTATATTTTCGGTGCATTCTTGGTATATACAGGCTTTAAGTTCTTAAAGGGCCAAGAAGAAGAAACCAATATCGAAGATATCAAAGTTTTAAAATGGCTACGTAAGCACATGCGTATTACCCCACAGCTTGATGGTGACAAATTCTTTGTCCGTCAAAATGGTTTATTGTGGGCAACGCCGTTATTTCTAGTTTTGATTTTAGTTGAAGCTTCAGATGTGATTTTCGCGGTAGATTCTATTCCTGCTATTTTCGCGGTTACTAGCGATCCGTTTATTGTTTTAACAGCGAATTTAATGGCAATTTTAGGTTTACGCGCAATGTTCTTTTTACTTGCTGGCGCTGCTTCTAAATTGCATTACTTACCGTATGGCTTAGGCATCATCTTATTGTTCATTGGCGCGAAAATGTTGTTGCTTGATGTATTCCACATGCCAATCTGGATCTCGTTAAGCTTTATCGTCATAGTGTTAGCAATTACTGCTTATCTCTCTTTACGACACAACAAAAAGCAATTGCAGTCTTAATTCATCACAACAAGGCATCTACACGTGAGATGCTTTGTCATTTAAATCTTTAAAATAGGCTGTACTTTAAAAAAGCAGATTAATATCATATGCCAACTTAAAATTTATCTTTCCTAATCAGAAACATAATAGATAATAGCTATTCGGTTTTTTATGCCGAACATACTTATTAAAATGTGTGGAGACTCATGCGTTCTAAAAAAATTAATCTTGTCGTGGTCCCTTTATTACTCACGGCATGTAGCCATAATGATGGTCCTTTAGTACAAGACGTATATAACAACCAATATGACTGTGCTCGCGACTGGAATAATGAAACATGTAAACAAGAAAATAGCTCAAGTGGACATGGTTCTAGTTATGTCGGTAGCCGCTATTTAGGTCCTGCGTATTATCGAAATAATCGAGAAGTTTCTTTTCGCGGAAATACCTTACATCCTTACAGCAATTTGAGTGTAGGTCACCCCATTATTTCAAGTACGGCGAAAAGCGCATCTTCTTCATCCCCAATTCGTGGGGGTTTTGGTCGTAGCGGCTTCTCTTTCGGCGGCTAAATTCTCAGGCATTTACTGAATATGAAAAGAAAAATATTTACTCCACGTCCAGACTGGCAAGTGGAGCATCAAAATATTGGTTTTGATTATTTTAATTTACCTTCTCTCGATGGCTCAATTTACTGGTCTGAAGGGGTTGCGTATGAGTTTACCCTTAAGCAGATTGAACAACTTGAAGATGCAGCAAATGAACTGCATCAGATGTGTTTATCGGTAGTAGGAGATCTCATTCAACGGGGCGATTATCCTGCTTATTTTCAAATTCCTGAAGTCGCCATAAACCATATTGAACATTCGTGGAAACAAAATGCTCCCATGCTCTATGGTCGCTTTGATTTCGCTTACGATGGGCGAAATATCAAAATGCTGGAATATAATGCCGATACGCCGACTGGCTTACTCGAAGCCTCTGTCGCACAGTGGCTGTGGATAGAACAAGTCTCAGGCATTGCAAATCGAGACCAGTTCAATAGTATTCATGAAGACCTGATTAAACGCTGGAAGACAATTTTACCGCGTGGTAGCCATGTGCATTTTGCTGCCTGTCAGGAGGCTGGAAGGGAAGACTGGGGCAATTTAGAGTACTTGATGGATACCGCTTATCAAGCTCATCTACAGGTTTCCGAGCTTTCTATGGAAAACATAGGCTGGAACGGGCAAGATTTTGTCGATCTTCATAATCACCCCATTCAAAACATATTTAAGCTCTACCCATGGGAATGGATCTGGGAAGAAGCATTTTCTCAATATATTCATCCACAAACACAGTGGATTGAACCTTGCTGGAAAATGTTACTTTCAAATAAAGCGATTCTGGTTGAGCTTTGGAAGCGTTATCCAAACCATCCATTATTGGTTGAAACCCATACCTATGACCAGCAACAAGTTTTGTCTGGTAAATGGGTGAAAAAGCCAATTTTGGCAAGGGAAGGGGCCAATATTCGAGTTTTACAAGACGGCCATGACCAAGGCGCGGCTTCTGGTAGCTTTTATTTTGATGACTATGACAAATATGGTTATGTCGTACAGAAATGGGTAGATACCCCATTATTTGCAGGACAACTACCTACACTCGGTTTATGGATGGTTGGACATCAATGTGCAGGCATGTCTATTCGTGAAGATTGCTATGACATTATTGGTAATGATGCCCACTTTGCAGCGCATTATTTTGTCGAGTAATAAACGCCTAGAGATATTTAAAAAAGCACTTTTAAAGTGCTTTTTTATTGAGTATTACTTGCGATCAATTAGTGCATTTTAAGTAAACAGCGAATAATGAGCTTTCATTTTTAAAATTAAATTAGAACGAAAATTCAAAAATACCACAATATAAATATATGTATTTTAATAAATTTTTCATTATTTTATTTATTAAAAATTAATATTGGCAAGCTCTTTGCATCTCCTAAAAAGAAAAAAGCCTAGATTTTAAGGGCTCGCGAGAGCCCTGATTTTTTTAAGGAGTGATGCCATGAATGCTATTCCAACTTTAACGCCACTTGCCATGCCGTGTAACAGCAGTTTTGAAGCAAAAGATTGGGAAATTTTATCAAGTCACTGGTATCCGGTTGCGCGTATTCAAGATGTCTCTACAGCACCTCAACGCGTCACGCTACTAGACGTCAACATGGCCCTCTATAAAACAGAAAGTGGCGAAATTCATCTAGTTCGAGACATTTGCCCGCATCGTGGCGTGCCTTTAACCAAAGGTTGGGTCGATGGTGAGGAGATTGTGTGTCCTTATCATGGTCTACGCTATAACACCGAAGGGAAATGTACTCAAATACCAGCTCAGCCCGAACTAACTAAAATTTCTGATCGTTTTTCTCTGACCAAATTTCCGGTTGTGCAAAGATATGGCCTCATTTGGACCAGTATTCATGGTCGTGATATTGCTAAAGCCAATATTCCTGTATTAGATACTTGGGATGATGCAGAGCATCAAGCGATTTTGCCACCTTTTGTGGATATTGGTGGTTCTAGTGGTCGTCAGCTTGAAGGGTTTATTGATGTCGCTCATTTTGCATGGGTGCATCACAATGCTTTTGCCAGTCGTGATAATCCCGTTGTCCCTAAGTACCACACTGAACGTACCAGCTATGGCTTAAAAACGGTCTATATCAGCAATGTCAGTAACTATCCGCATGAACTAAAACATCTCGAACCAGAAGGCTTTTTATGGAAGCGCACCTTTGATGTCTATCCACCTTTTTCAGCCGTGCTTACGGTCGATTTTCCAGAAGATGGGGTCTTAAAAATCTTAAATGCCTGTTGTCCTATCTCAAGTAATAAATCTCGTTTATTTGTTCCACTCACACGTAACTTTGACCAAACAGGTGATTTAGAAAAAGTATATGCATTTAATGCGCAAATTTTTGCCGAAGACCAAGACATGGTCGAATCACAAAAACCAGAAGAACTACCGCTTGATCTAATGATGGAAGCACATTTTGAAGCAGACCGTTCATCAACGACTTATCGACGGATTTTGGCTGAATGGGGACTAAGTAAACGTTATACCATTTAAATCTTGGCTAAGTGGGGTACAATCAATCGAAAAAAGTGAAAATATATAGGCTTTCCATGTCATTGATCGCAAATACCACCGTTGTGCGTGGTCGTTTTTTAGATATTCAACAAACTGTCTCTGAGCCAACTGATATTCCAAATCAAGTGCGTTATTTAGAAGATGGTGTATTGATTAGTGAACATGGAAAAATCAAATGGTTTGGTGCATGGGAAGAAGCTCAACAGCATCTTCCTACTGGAGTTGAAGTTCAACATTACCCAGAGCAATTGATTGTACCTGGCTTTATTGATACCCATATCCACTTTCCACAAACCGAAATGGTAGGAGCTTACGGCGAACAACTTTTAAGCTGGCTCAATACTTATACTTTCCCAACCGAAATCCAGTTTCAAGACAAAACATACGCAAGTGAAATTGCGCAGTTCTTTGTTCAGGAACTCTTAAAACACGGTACAACTACAGCCCTCGTTTTCTGTACAGTTCATCCCGAGTCTGTTGATGCCTTATTTGAAGCCGCAGAACGCGTTCAGATGCGTTTGATTGCAGGGAAGGTACTCATGGACCGTAATGCTCCTGAAGCGCTTTGTGACACGCCAGAAACAGCTTACAGCGACACTAAAGCACTTATTGAAAAATGGCATGGTAAGGGCCGTGCTCTCTATGCAATTACACCACGTTTTGCACCTACTTCTACACCTGAACAATTAGAAAGAGCAGGGCAGTTAAAACAAGAATTTCCGGATGTTTATGTCCATACGCATTTAAGTGAAAATAAAGATGAAATCGCTTGGGTGAAATCTTTATTTCCGGAACAAGCGGGCTATTTAGATGTTTATCAGCATTATGGCCTAACTGGTAAGCGTTCTGTTTTTGCACATTGCGTTCACTTGGAAGATCAAGAATGGCAATGTATGCATGATACACAATCGGCTATCGCATTTTGCCCAACTTCAAACTTGTTCTTAGGCAGTGGTTTATTTCCATTGAAAAAAACTTGGGAAAAACAAGTGAAGGTAGGCTTAGGTACAGACATCGGCGCGGGTACATCGTTTAGTTTACTGCAAACTGTTAATGAGGCTTATAAGGTTCAGCAATTACAAGGTGATAAACTCTCAGCTTATGAAGCGCTTTATCATGCAACCCTAGGCGGAGCAAAAGCACTCGATTTGCAAGATCAGTTAGGCAACTTCAACGTCGGTAAAGAAGCCGACTTTGTGGTACTCAACCTAAAACCAACCGCACTCCAGCAACTTCGCCAGTCTAAATCTAAATCCGTTGAAGATTCACTGTTTGCATTATTCACCTTAGGTGATGATCGTAATATTGAGGCGACTTATATTTATGGAAAACGTGCTTATCAAAAAGAAACAGTCCAGTAAAAAAGGTATTGTTAAGTTTTTGTTATTATTTGGAATATGTGCTGTTGCTTTAAAACGTGATCGACATATTCCGCAAAATGATAAAATTTCACAGCCATCAAAGGGTGCATGAAACGTCATTTTGCTTTAAAATTTTACCATTAACTCAGTTTTTCGAGGTGTTGCAGGTCAACACCTTTTTTATTTTTTCTTTTATATCTTGTAGGAATCTGCCATGACTGTTGCAATGAGCATCATGATTTCAACCGAAGAAATTCAAGCAAAAGTCAAAGAGCTCGGCGAGCAAATTAACGCTCACTATGCAAATAGTGACAAAGAATTGGTTCTGATTGGTCTACTTCGTGGTTCTGTTATTTTCATGGCAGACTTATGCCGTACCATTACCAAACCACACGAACTCGACTTCATGACAGTGTCTAGCTACGGCGGTGGTACCACTTCAAGTCGAGATGTTAAAATCTTAAAAGATCTTGACGGTGAAATTCGCGGTAAAGATGTGCTTGTGGTTGAAGACATTATCGACTCAGGCAACACCTTAAGCAAAGTTGTGGAAATGTTGCAAACTCGCGAACCAAATTCAATTCAATTATGCACATTAGTGAGCAAACCATCTCGCCGTGAAATTGATCTCGAGGTTAAATTTTTAGGCTTCGAAGTTGAAGATAGGTTTATTGTGGGTTATGGCTTAGATTACGATCAAAAATATCGTCATCTGCCTTTTATTGGTGAAATTGGCCTATAAATTTCATAAAAATAGCACCATAAGGTGCTATTTTTTTATATAACGTTTTAGCTTTGAACAAAAAAGACACAAAAAGTCGCAATCTGCTACAGACAAAATAGACAGCTCTGTCGCACGATAGAATATGAAGCAAAATCATTAACTTCATCAAAAAAACAACTGGAGAACAAATATGTGGTCACTTATTGTTGCTATTGTGGTTGGTTTCTTCGCTGGCTTAATTGCTCGTGCTTTGCATCCAGGTGATGATAAAGCAGGTTTCATCGTTACGACTTTGATTGGTATTGCAGGTTCACTTCTAGCCACTTATGGTGGTCGTTTGCTTGGGCTTTACGGCGAAAACTCAGCTGCAGGCTTTATCGCTTCCGTGATTGGTGCAGTCATTATTCTTTTCATTTACAACTTGATTGTCCGAAAAAGCTAAACTTTAATTTGTTCATAAAAAAAGCACCTTAAGGTGCTTTTTTTAATTTATAGACCCAGTTCTTTCCAAACTTCCTGAATTTCTTCAGCAGATCTTGCACCTACCAATTTAAAACCATTTGCAAAAACTAGGGTAGGAGTAGCATTAAAACCTAATTTTTTACCCAACTCTAAGTTACGATCAATTGGGTTTGCACAACTTGCAACTGTTGGTTTTACACCTTGTTCAATTAGCTTTTTCCAAGAATATGATTGGTTCGGTGCGCACCAAACTTGTCTGGAAACCACAATAGATTGAGGCTTTAAAGGATAGATAAACGTGTAAATTGTTACGTCTTTAAGTTTATCGAGTTCAGGTTCAAGCTTTTTACAGTAAGGACAATTTGGGTCAGAAAATACCGCTAAAACATGCTGACCGTTACCTTTGACTGTTTTAATAGCATCTTTTAAAGGCAATTGTTTCCAATCAATTGAGTTTTGTCCTAAAACCAAGTCTTTGGTTAAATTCTTCTGGTCCTTTAAGCGAATCATAGAGCCTACCAACATATGCTGACCATCTTCACCAAGATAAATAATTTGTTGATCGAGATTGGCGCTATATAGCCCTGGCATTTCGGTTTTCTGAATATTGCTAATTTTCAAATTAGGATATTGTTTTTTAATATTTTCCCGAACAGTATCTACATTAGCGAAACTCAAACTTGTAGTTAAGCTAAATAATGCCAATATTCCTATTTTTTTAAGCATAAAACCAACTCATTGGTAGGAGAGGAGATCATTTTAATCAGTTCAGCTCATGAAAACAGAACTGATTACCGAGTTATAACCAAACTCCCACATCGTTATGCTTATGTTTCACGTGGAACATAAGTCGCTTTTAGAAAGCCCTTCAACCTGATTTTGATCATGACGTGATACACTATGGGCGTGTATAACATTCAAACCCAATATACTCCCTACCGGTATATTAAATTATTAAGAGAAAACAGATGAGTCACATTGGTCAGGATAAAAAAATTCTTAATCGTGTAAAACGACTAAAAGGGCAAATCAATAGCATTGAAAATGCGATAGAACAACCAGAATCATCATGCATTGATATTTTGCAGCAAGTTGCGGCTATAAAAGGTGCAATAAACGGTTTAATGAGTGAATTGATGGAACAACACTTACACCATCATGTACTTCAAGGTGCAGAAGTCGATCAAAATGAGTTAGATGAATTTTTAAAAGTTTTAAAGAGATACGGCTGAGAAAAGTACTGGATGACATAACACTCTACATCATCCAGTTTTTTTTATTATTTTCCAATACAGAAAGAACCAAAGATTTTGCCTAATAGGTCGTCAGCACTAAAGTCACCTGTAATCTCACCTAAAGCATTTTGAGCAAGGCGTAATGATTCGGCAACAAGCTCACCAGCGTTAAATACAACAAGTTGCTCACGTGCTTCTGAAAGATAGAGCTGTGTGCGCTTCATTGCGTCTAAATGGCGTGTTCTTGCAATAAACGTATCTTCCTCAGGATGAAAGCCTGCATGAGCTGTAATCGCATCTACGAGGCCTTGTACGCCCATCTCTTGTTTTGCAGAAACTGTAATATGACGGAACCCCTGAAAATCAGTAATTTCAGCTACCTGTCCAGTTAAGTCGCATTTATTACCAATTAACATTAAACGACGTGGTTCAATATGTTCAGCGAAATATTCTTGAGCGAGTTTTAAGGGGTCATCACCTTGATTTAAATCATAAACCAACAATAATAAATCAGCTTGTTCAATTTCTTTAATTGCTCTACGAATCCCTTCTTTTTCAACAATATCACCTGTTTCACGAAGGCCAGCGGTGTCTGTTAAGGTAATTGGCAGACCATTTAAGCTAATTTTTTCATGCAAAACATCGCGAGTTGTGCCAGCAATGTCCGTCACAATAGCGCGTTCTACACCAGCAAGCGCATTTAATAAGCTCGATTTACCCGCATTCGGTTTACCCGCAATAACAACTTGCAAACCTTCACGTAACAGTTGCCCTTGTCGTGCAGAAGTTTGAACCGCATGTACCGACTGCTGGACATCTTCGAGTAAAGCTAAAATCTTACCATCTGCTAAGAAATCGATTTCCTCTTCAGGAAAATCAATTGCAGCTTCGACATGTAATCGTAAATGGATCAGTTTTTCTAAAACCGTATTAATTTTTGTTGAAAATGCGCCCTGTAAAGAGCGAACAGCAGAGCGTGCCGCAGCTTGAGAGGTTGCATCAATCAAGTCAGCAATCGCTTCTGCTTGTACCAAGTCCATTTTGCCATTTTCAAAAGCTCGCATGGAGAACTCACCAGCTTTTGCAGCAATTGCACCTAGCTCAAATAAACGGCCAAGGAGAGCATTTTGAATGACTGGACCGCCGTGCCCCTGTAGCTCGACAACATCTTCACCAGTAAACGAATGCGGATTTGGAAAGCACAAGACAATCCCTTCATCCATGATGCTTCCATCAGCATCATAAAACTTACGAAAACCAGCCATACGTGCTTCAGGCAAGTTTTTTTGCGTCAGCTTTTGAGCAATTTCATAGGCCTTAGGTCCAGATAAGCGAATCACGCCCACTCCACCACGCCCTGGCGGCGTTGCAATTGCAGCAATTGTGGTTTGACTTTGCATATTATTCACCTAAAAAAACCTAAAATACAGCCAAAGAAAAATCCGCCTAAGATTACCATCTTAAGCGGATTGATTCAGTAAAAGTTCAACGATTAAGACGCTGATTCAGTCTTGTTTAGACGACTTTTTTCAACACTCTTGTTAATAAACCATTGCTGTAAAATGGTAATACTGTTGTTCACAATCCAGTACAACACGAGACCTGCAGGGAAGAACAGCATAAATACCGTGAACATAATCGGCATAATACGGAATACTTTCGCTTGCATTGGATCAGCCGGTTGCGGGTTCAACATTTGCTGAGCAAACATTGTCGCACCCATAATTAACGGCAAGATGAACCATGGATCCATTGCAGACAAGTCTTGAATCCAGCCTAACCATGGTGCGTGACGTAATTCCACACTTTCCATGAGCACCCAGTACAAGGCAAGAAAAATCGGCATTTGTAGCAATAGCGGCAAACAACCTGATAGTGGATTAACTTGTTCACGTTTATAAAGCGCCATCATTTCTTGCGAGAAGCGCATACGGTCTTCACCGAACTCTTCTTTCATGCGTTGCATTTCTGGTGCAATCACACGCATTTTCGCCATAGAACGATAACTTTTTGAAGATAAAGGCCACAAAATCATCTTCACCATAATGGTAAGCAAGATGATTGACCATCCCCAGTTGCCTACAATGCTATGGAAGAATTGAAGACCTAAGAACAATAACTTGGCAATTGGCCATAACCAACCATAGTCAACCGTCTGGTTCAAACCTACAGCCAAATCTTTTAATTCAGATTGTACTTTTGGACCTGAATAAAGCTTCGCATCTACTTCCATTGAAGTGCCAGCTGGAACATTAATTACTGGCGAAGTAAAGCCAATAATATTCATATGATCCGCAGACTGACGAGATTCAAGCTTAGCAACATAAGGCTGACCATTCGCTTGAGTCAGTTTAAGATTTCCAGGAATCCAAGCACTTACAAAGTAGTGCTGAACCATTGCAACCCATCCACCTTTAGCATCAGCATTTACTTTTTCTTCTGAGAAGTTAGCAAACTTAAGCTTGTTATAATGTGAATCAGGCGTTCCCCAAGCACCACCTAAGAAAGTTCCTAGAGTGAAAATACCTTGAGAAGACTTACCAGGATCCTCAGAGTTATCACGCTTTAACTGTCCAAACATCTGACCTTGCCAATTTTGTTGGCTACGGTTAATGACTTGATGACTTACAACAATCGGGTATTGACCTTGGGTAAAGGTGAAAGTTTTAATAATTTCAACGCCTTCTGGTGTCTTAAATACCATCGGCACGTTTAAAACTTTTTCAGACTGACCCTTTTGATCCTGTACACCCTTAGCATCAGCCAAAGTATATGATGTTTTTTCAACCGCATATAACGGACGACCACCACGACTACTATCTGGTCCATTCAAACCAATTAAGCCAGACTGAGCAACATATGTACGCTTGGCATCATTTTCAAGCATAACAAATGGTTGATTACTGTCTTTACTTTTGTCGTGAGAGAGTAATTCAATACGAACAATATCACCACCTTTTGGATTGATCCAAAGATGATAAAGGTCAGTTTGTACTGAAATAAGCTGTTGATTCACAGGTGCTGTCGCATCTGTGGTTTGTGACTGCGTAATATTTGCTTGTGGCACATCGGAAGCCACTGTTGCAGTTTTAGCATTTGGCAAATCAGCAGATATTTCATGTGAACTTACAGCCGCCGCTTGTTGTTGCGGTGCAGTTGCAGCATTTCCATAATCTTTTTGCCAAGCCAAAATGAGCAAATATGCGGTGACAAACATGGCCCCGAGAATTGCAAACCTGGCCCATTGTTGCATATCTATTACCCCAAATGGTTAGAGAGATTTTGCTTCATTAAACGATCACGAAAGGGTACAGCAACATGATGCGTTTGAGAATCTATTTGATGAAACGAAATAAAACGAATTGCTTTTGGCGGTACCGGATCATATCCGGAGCCTCCCCATGGATGACATCGACAAATACGTTTAGAAGATAGCCAAACGCCTTTCATTGCACCATGAGTTTGTAATGCTTCTATCGCATATTGGGAACAAGTTGGGATATAACGACAACGGGGTCCAAGAAGCGGACTAATCGCAATTTGATACAGTCGAATGAACCAACGCAAAATACGAACCATTGGTCATCTCTTAATTTTGCGAGGTTGGGACAACTTTAGAATGTTTTTTTGCCAAGCGTTGTAATTTTTGCCAAGCAAAATCTAATTGTTGATATAGCTCAGCGTTCGTAATCGTTTCAATACCAACTTTAGGCATTACAACAACATCTATGTCTAACCCAAATTTCGGCTGATTTAGACGAAAGCTCTCACGAGCAAGACGCTTTATTCGATTTCTTTCATGCGCACGGCGCACTTTTTTCTTAGCAACGACAATACCCAAACGGCTATTAGGCTGTTCGGTTAATTTTGCAAGAAATAAAAAATGGGGTTGATGCACTTTAAAAAGCGCACCATCAAATACACTTTTATAATCTGCAGCACAGCGCACACGACGATCTGTGCTAAAACTGTAAAGTGCCATCACACCCAAGTCTGGTCAGCGTAACAGTAATTAAACAGTTAAGCTATGACGACCTTTTGCACGACGACGAGCTAATACTTGACGACCAGCTTTAGTTGCCATACGAGCACGGAAACCATGAACGCGTTTACGCTTTAATTCAGATGGTTGGAAAGTACGTTTCATATCGAAACTCCCAAAAATGATCTTTCTATAAAGGTCCGCGATTTTATTGTGCAATGTTTACTCTGTCAATGATAAACAGAGAAAGTTTTGTATTTAAGTCAAATTTTTACTTATTCATCCTCTCTTTATATTAAGTCAATTTTTACCATTTAAAAGTTATACACAAAGTAATTGTTTATTTTTATTATGACTTTTAAGATATACACTTCTTATTTACATACTTATCAACAAACCTAGATGTGAAATTAGTTTTGTTTTGATATATTTGAATTTAAATTCATATTTTTTAGTTATCCACAATTTGAAGTAGCCCTATTAAATAAATTCAAATTTTAAAATTTAAATTTATTCTTATTAGTGTGGACTTTTTCTGTGGATTTCACGGTTTTAAATTTAAAAAACATATATTTGAACTGTTGATAACTCTGTTTTTATTATCTTTGTGGATTGTGGATAAGTTTATGTGATAATTTATCCACAGGATGTGCAAAAAGTTATTCACAATTGGTTTTGAATTTAAATTTATTCACAAGAGATTTCTTTTTAGGCAAAATCAACCGAATTCGTCATGACAGATGTGGATAACTTGGGTAGAATGGCGACCCCTTCTTATCAGGAAGGGTTAATCTTTAAATGATTTGAATTTAAAACGCAGACATAGGGGATACACATGCTTTGGACAGACTGCTTAACTCGCTTGCGACAAGAGCTCTCTGATAACGTCTTTGCGATGTGGATTCGCCCTTTAGTAGCTGAAGAAGTGGAGGGCATACTACGTCTATATGCTCCTAACCCTTATTGGACACGTTATATTCAAGAGAATCATTTAGAGTTAATTTCTATATTGGCAGAACAGTTGTCAGAAGGACGTGTACGTCAGGTAGAAATCTTAGTCGATTCTCGTCCTGGTAGTATTTTGTCTTCTAATGAACAACCGGCAACAACTACAGCTGCCTTACAAAGTACGCCTGTATCGCAACCAACTAAGGTTAAAAGAGAACCTGAACCTGTTGCCAACACTGCAGTTAGCCCGAAAACATCAAAAAAGAAACTATTAAACCCACAATTTACTTTTTCACTATTTGTTGAAGGCCGTTCTAACCAAATGGCAGCGGAAACTTGTAGAAAAGTATTAACACAATTAGGTGCTTCTCAGCATAACCCTTTGTTTTTATATGGCCCAACGGGTCTTGGTAAAACTCACTTAATGCAAGCAGTTGGTAATGCTTTACTTCAAGCTAAGCCGAATGCGAGAGTCATGTATATGACTTCAGAAAGTTTTGTACAAGATTTTGTGAGTTCCTTACAAAAAGGAAAGGTTGAAGAGTTTAAGAAAAATTGTCGTTCTTTAGATTTGTTATTAGTTGATGATATTCACCTTTTGGCTGGTAAAGAAGCTAGCTTAGTTGAATTCTTTTATACATTTAATGCCTTACTTGATGAATCTAAACAAATTATTTTAACTTCTGATCGCTATCCTAAAGAATTAACAGAACTTGATCCTCGATTGGTTTCTCGTTTTTCTTGGGGACTATCGGTAGGCGTTGAACCACCAGATATTGAAACACGAATCGAGATTCTGCTTAAAAAAGCTGAAAATAGTGGCGTTGATTTGCCAAGAAACTGCGCATTATTTATTGCACAACAAGTAGTAGCGAACGTACGTGAACTTGAAGGCGCATTGAATAAAGTTGTTGCAATTTCACGTTTTAAAGGTGCGCCTATCGATCTTGATGTGGTGCGAGAGTCTTTAAAAGATGTATTGGCGATCCGTGCGCGTACAATTAGTGTGGAAAATATCCAACGTGTGGTGAGTGAATATTTCCGCATCCCACTCAAAGAACTCGTAGGCCCAAAACGAACACGAATCTATGCGCGACCACGCCAATTGGCGATGGGGCTTGCCCGTGAGTTGACTGGTGATAGTTTTCCAGAAATTGGAATGGCTTTTGGTGGTCGAGACCATAGTACCGTGATGCATGCTTGTGAAAAAGTAGTCAGTTTACGGGAAGAAGATCCTATCTTTGATGAAGATTATAAGAATTTACTACGTCTTCTTCAGAGTTAATGAAATCATAAGACGTTGTTGCAAAGTCTCCATAAGTGCAGCATAGTACACAGCTAAAAAATGAAATGTTTGCTCCAAGTTGCTAGAGGAATGAATCGTGCGTTTGAAAATCGCTAAAGAAAGTTTACTCAATGTTTTATCGCATGTTGTCGGTGCGGTAGAACGTCGTCATACCTTGAATATTCTTTCAAACGTCAAAATTCAGGCTAATGGTCAAGCACTCACCATTACTGGTTCGGATTTAGAAGTTGAACTAGTGGCGAGCACTGCTTTATCAGAAGGGGCGTGCCTCGAAGCAGGTGAAACGACTGTTCCTGCTCGTAAATTGATGGACATTTGTAAATCTTTGCCTACCGCTGCATTGATTGACTTACAAATTACTGAAGATCAAAGATGTATTTTAAAGTCTGGTAATAGCCGTTTTGTGCTAGGTACTTTACCAGCAGAAGATTATCCGTTATTAAATACTGAGAATAGCCAAGGTACGCAAGTACAGGTGACTCAACGTGAATTAAAGCGTTTATTTGAAAAAACTGCTTTTGCGATGGCTGTACAAGATGTACGTTTTTATTTAACTGGTACGTTATTAGAAATTGATGAAAATCAATTGCGTGCAGTCACAACAGATGGTCACCGTCTAGCCCTTTGTGAAATTTTGGCTTCTTCTAGCTCATCTCAATTAGTACAAGCAATTGTGCCGCGTAAAGCTGTTGGTGAATTACAACGCCTACTGAGTATTGAAGATGAGCAACTTACTTTGCTTATTGGCCGTGAATTATTAAATGTAACGATCAATACGCCAAGCCGTGATAAAGAACAAGGTGATATTACTGTTCGTTTTACGACAAAATTGATTGATGGAAAATTCCCTGATTACCGCCGTGTAATTCCACGTGGTGGTGATAAACACGTTTTAATTGGTCATGATGTATTTAAACAATCATTACAACGTGTCGCAATTTTAAGTAATGAAAAATTACGAGGTGTTTTCTTAAACTTTAATCAGGATTCTTTACAGCTTCGTGCAAATAACCCTGAACAAGATGAAGCGATTGAGGATTTAGCAATCCAATATCAAAATACCCCATTAGAAATGTCATTTAATGCTCAATATTTACTTGATGTGTTGGGTGTATTAGATGGTGATGACGTAAATATGAGCATGACTGAAGCGAACCAGTCAGTATTGGTACAAGATCCAGCTCATCCTGACCAGACTTATGTCGTTATGCCGATGCGTGTTTAATTTGGTTTAATTCTATGCATCTTACGCGCTTAAATATAGAACGCGTGCGTAATTTAAAAACGGTTGCACTCCATGGTTTGCAACCGTTTAATGTTTTTTATGGCGCTAACGGTTCGGGTAAAACATCAATTTTAGAAGCGATTCATTTGCTTGCAACTGGTCGTTCATTCCGTACACATATTCCCAAAAATTATATTCAGTATGAAGCTGACGACGCGATTGTATTTGCTCAGTCAACAACTGAAAAAATCGGTATGCAGAAACTCGCTTCTGGTGAGCAATTGATGAAAGTCAACGGCGATACAGTTGCGACTCAAGGTCAACTCGCCAAATTGCTCCCTTTACAGCATATTGATCCACAAAGTACAGATATTATTGACCATGGTGCTAAGCCAAGACGTCAGCTTTTAGATTGGCTAATGTTCCACGTGGAACCTGAATTTTATTTTGCGTGGCAATATTACTCTCGAGCTTTAAAACAGCGAAATACCTTACTCAAAACAAGACGCAATCTTTCCTTGGCTGACTTAGAGCCGTGGAACAAAATGTTGAGTGATTATGGCGAAATTTTACACTCACAGCGTTTAAGTATCGTAGAGCAATGGAACGTTTATTTTCAAAATGACTTAAGTCAGTTATTACCTGATTTAGAGATTGAGCTGGAATACAGCCCCGGTTTTCATACAGAGCAGGGGCTTATGCAAGACTTGCTGAATCAGCACCAAAAAGACATTGAAAGACGTTATACAGAGTATGGTCCACATCGGGCTGATTTGCGCTTAAAAACGCCTTTTGGACACGCAGATGATGTTTTATCAAGAGGTCAGAAAAAACTCTTGATTATTGCCTTAAAACTGTCACAAATTGCAATGTTGCATGCGAGTAATAAGGAAACTGTGGTATTATTAGATGATCTGACAGCAGAATTAGACTTAACCGCACAACAACGTTTAATTGAACGATTAAGCCAACTTGGTAGCCAGGTTTTTATGACAACTTTAGATCATGCATCGGTAAAAAAACATTTACATGATCTGTCTATTTCATATCAATTATTCAGTGTTGAATCCGGTCAAGTTAGTCTTGCTTCACCATAATTTTTTGATGTTACCCATCTTTGAATAAACCTATATTTGCTAGGGAGAAACCATGAGTTCAGAGTCTCAATCAGCCTCTCAAACAGAACAAACCAATGAAAAGGCTTATGATTCCTCTAGTATTAAAGTATTACGTGGATTAGATGCAGTTCGTAAACGTCCGGGCATGTATATTGGGGATACAGACGACGGTACCGGTTTACACCATATGGTATTCGAGGTTGTTGATAACGCAATCGATGAAGCCTTAGCAGGACACTGTGATGAAATCATTGTCACGATTCACGAAGATGAGTCGGTGAGTGTTTCAGATAATGGCCGTGGTATTCCAACTGATATTCACCCTGAAGAAGGTGTTTCTGCAGCAGAAGTTATTCTTACTATTCTGCATGCAGGCGGTAAGTTTGATGACAACAGCTATAAAGTTTCAGGTGGTTTGCACGGTGTAGGTGTTTCAGTTGTAAACGCACTTTCTAGTAAATTACATTTAATTATTAATCGTGCTGGCCAAGTACATGAACAAGAATATCAACATGGTGATCCGCAATATCCATTACGTGTGATTGGTGAAACGGATAACACTGGTACGATTGTACGTTTCTGGCCAAGTGCAGAAACTTTTAGTCAAACCATTTTCAACGTTGAAATTTTAGCACGCCGCTTACGTGAACTTTCTTTCTTAAACGCTGGTGTACGTATCGTTTTACGTGATGAGCGCATTAATCTTGAGCATGTTTATGATTATGAAGGCGGTTTATCTGAGTTTGTTAGATACATTAACGAAGGTAAAAACCATCTGAATGAAATCTTCCATTTTACGGCTGATGCAGATAACGGTATTGCTGTAGAAGTTGCATTGCAATGGAATGATAGCTATCAAGAAAATGTTCGTTGTTTCACAAACAACATTCCACAAAAAGATGGTGGTACGCACTTAGCAGGTTTCCGTGCGGCATTAACGCGTGGCTTAAACCAATATCTTGAAAATGAAAACATTCTCAAGAAAGAAAAAGTGAATGTGACTGGTGATGATGCGCGTGAAGGTTTGACTGCTATTATTTCGGTTAAAGTTCCTGATCCAAAATTCTCTTCTCAAACGAAAGAAAAATTGGTATCGAGTGAGGTAAAACCAGCAGTAGAGCAAGCAATGAACAAAGAGTTCTCTGCTTACTTACTTGAAAACCCACAAGCTGCAAAATCAATCGCTGGTAAGATTATTGATGCTGCTCGTGCACGTGATGCGGCGCGTAAAGCACGTGAAATGACACGTCGTAAGAGCGCATTAGATATCGCAGGTTTGCCAGGTAAATTGGCTGATTGTCAGGAAAAAGACCCAGCACTTTCTGAATTATATCTTGTCGAGGGTGACTCTGCGGGTGGTAGTGCCAAGCAAGGTCGTAACCGTAAAATGCAGGCTATTTTACCTTTGAAAGGTAAAATCTTGAACGTTGAACGTGCCCGCTTTGACAAAATGATTTCGAGTCAGGAGGTCGGTACATTAATTACAGCACTTGGCTGTGGTATTGGCCGTGAAGAATATAACCCTGACAAGCTTCGTTATCATAAAATTATTATTATGACCGATGCCGACGTCGATGGTTCGCACATCCGTACATTGTTATTAACGTTCTTCTTCCGTCAAATGCCGGAGTTGGTGGAGCGTGGTCATATCTATATTGCACAGCCACCTTTATATAAACTGAAAAAAGGTAAGCAAGAGCAATATATTAAAGATAATGATGCCTTGGAAACTTATTTAATTTCAAATGCAATTGATGAGCTTGCTTTGCATATTAGTGCAGAAGCACCTGCGATTACAGGCGAAGCATTAGCAAAAGTGATTCAAGACTATCAAGTTTCACAAAAGAGCTTACAACGTTTAACGTTGCGTTATCCAGCAAGCTTACTTGATGCATTACTTGAAGTAGAGGCGTTTAAAGCTGATCAGAACCACGATCAGGTTTATGTACAGCAATGGGCAGATCAAGTACGCGAAGCTGTACAAAGACTACAGCCAAGTTTGCGTCCTGAAATTACGCTTGAAACCTTCGAACGTGAAAATGCTCAAGGCGAGAAAACAGCGCATTATTGGCCACGTGTGACGGTATATGTCCATAACTTGCCACATGCTTACTTGCTTGATGCTGGCTTATTAAACTCAGCAGAATATGCGCGTTTATTGAAGAACTCTAAGAGTTGGTTCAATTTAATTGAAGATGGTGCATATTTACAGAAGGGTGATCGCCGTATTCAAGTGGCTAATTTCCATCAGGTATGGCAGCACATTCTGCAAGATTCGCGCCGTGGAATGATGATCCAGCGCTATAAAGGTCTGGGTGAGATGAATGCTGAACAGCTTTGGGAAACCACAATGGACCCTGAAAACCGTAATATGTTACAGGTGACTATTGATGATGCAATCGAAGCAGATCGTATGTTCTCATGCTTAATGGGTGATGACGTTGAACCACGTCGTGCCTTCATTGAGGAAAATGCATTAAATGCAGATATTGATGCTTAATTGATAGCTAGATTCTAAATCAGTCTAAGGAGAGAAGATGATGAGTCAAAAGTTTATAGCAAGTATGCTGATTTCATGTGCAGCTTTAGTGAGTCATTCTGCATTTGCAGCTGACTTGTTGGAAGCTGACATGAAAACTTTAGCAAAGAGCACAAAAGCCTTTGCTGAAGCGAAAGATCTCAATAACGCAAAACAGCAGCTTGTGATTATGCGTCAGGCAGCAGTATCTTCAAAAAAATCTTTACCTCATAAGTTGGAAGGTTTACCGCCGGAAAATGTACAGGTAAAACAATATCAAGCGGGTTTAGATCAGTTGGTTGCTGAAATTGATCGAGTTACTGTATTGGTTGATAAGGGTCAATTAGACCAAGCAAAATCAGAAGCAATTAATCTGGTTAATATCCGTAATGAAAACCACAAAAAATTTAGATAGATTCATTTTGATCTAAATAAAATAAAGGGAATGATTGATTCATTCCCTTTATTTTTTGGTCTATTTCAGTGTATTAAACCTAAAAAGATCAATTTTCTACTAAGTCTGTAACCTGAATGAGCGCATGGCCAAATAAATATCCAGCTGTTAATAGAATGCAGATCCACAAAATAGCTCCAGCGACATTATAGATTAAAAATTTTCCATAACTCATATTGCTAGAGCCCGCAGCTAGTGGTGCAAAAGAACGTGCAAAAGGAATAAAGCGTGCCAGAAGAATAGTTTTCCCACCGTGTTGCAAGAAATAACGGTTGGTTTTATTTAAATATTCTTTCTTAATAAAGCGTGATTTTGCTTCAAAAATACGGTTACCAAAATGACGACCAATAGAGTAGTTCACAATATAGCCTAGGGTGGCAGCTACGGTAAGTAAAGTAATCATATAACCCAGATGCATCATTTCGATCACTGAGCAAAGCGCCCCTACAGTGAGAAGTAAACTATCTCCAGGTAAAAAGAACATAAATACAAAAGCTGTTTCAGAAAAAATAATCAAAAAGAGTATGGCATAGACCCATGCGCCATACTCCTGAATTAAAATAGGTAAAAAATGTTCAAAATTAGTAATAAAATCAATAAAATTCATTCAGTTTGTCTGATCCCGAATTAAATACCTACTCAAGAAGGGTAAAAACGAAGTTACAGAATTTAGTTAAATTATCTGTGTATGGCAACCCTTAAGATGTAGCTTAAGTCTTATATGTTATCAAATTTGAATCTATCTCAAAAATTTAACAGCTGAATGAAATATTATTAGAAGTCATTCAAATTTTTATATAGTAGCGCAAATAAAGCTCTGATTTGAACTAAAAGCCAGTACTGGTCCTTAAAAATACCAGTACTGGCAAGAACTTAGTTTTCGAAAGAGGCTTCCATTTCCTCAAGTTCCATCATGAGTTCTAAAAGTTGCTCTTCATGTTGTTCAAGCTTAGCCTTCAGCTCAGTCTGTTCATTCATCAATTTCAGCAAATCGTCTTTACGATTCGCTTCATATAATGAGCTATCTGCTAAAGCTTCTTCAATTTCAGCAAGTCGCGGTTGAAGCTTTTCAATTTGTGATTCAACCTTCTCAATATTTTTACGAATAGGTCGGGTCTGTTCACGACGGCGTGCGGCTTCCTTACGCTGTGCTTCTTTATCAACTTTAGTAGGAGCAGGGGCAGCAGATGATGATGAGTTATTTGCTGCTACAGCAGTTTGAGCATTGATTTGCTGCTGACGTGCTTCACGTAACCATTTAGCATAATCCTGCAAATCACCTTCAAATTCGGTACATTTGCCGCCGTGTACTAAAAGAAGTTCATCACACACACTGGCAATAAGTTGACGTTCGTGAGAAACCAGAACGACAGCACCTTCAAAATCTTGTAAAGCCATGCTCAGTGCATGACGCATATCAAGATCTAAATGGTTCGTTGGCTCATCGAGAATTAAAACATTTGGACGCTGCCATACAATCAATGCCAAAGCCAAACGAGCACGCTCACCGCCAGAAAAGCTTTCACATGGTGTGTCCATGCGTTCACCACTAAACCCAAAACTACCAAGGAATGAGCGTAAGGTGGCTTCACTAATTTGTTTATCTGCCAAACGTGCAAGCTGTAGCATCGGGCTGGCATTACCATCTAAAGCATCCATTTGGTGCTGTGCGAAGTAGCCAATATTAAGCAGTTCGGAAGCTTTACGTTCACCTGCTAGAAGTGGCAAATCACCGACCAAGCTCTTAATCAAAGTTGATTTACCTGCGCCGTTCATACCAAGTAAACCAATACGTGAGTTCGGTGTAATTTGAAGTTTAATTTTTTCAGCAATTTGCTTATCGCCATAACCTATGCTGGCATTGTCTAAAGTCAGCAACGGTGAACTCATTTTGGTCGGTTCACGGAAACTAAAAGTAAACGGCGTATCGACATGAGCAGGTGCGAGTTGTTGCATACGCTCAAGTTGTTTAATACGACTTTGTGCTTGACGAGCTTTAGTGGCTTTTGCTTTAAAACGGTCAATAAATTTTTGTAGGTGAGCACGGGTTTCTTGCTGCTTCTCAAAGGCTTGTTGTTGTTGTGCTAAGCGTTCACTTCGAGTTGTTTCAAATGTGGAATAATTACCCGTGTAAAGCGTGAGTTCCTGATTCTCAATATGGAGAATATGATCTGTAATTGCATCTAAAAAGTCGCGGTCATGCGAAATGAGGATGAGAGTACCTTCATAGGCTTTAAGCCAATCTTCTAACCACAAAATTGCATCTAAATCTAAGTGGTTGGTTGGTTCGTCTAGTAATAATAAATCGGAACGGCTCATTAATGTACGCGCCAAGTTTAAGCGCATACGCCATCCACCAGAGAAACTAGCAACATTTAAACGTAATTGATGCTCTAGAAAACCAAGACCTGCCATGAGCTGGGCAGCTTTAGATGGTGCTGAATAACCGTGAATTTCATCAAAGCGGCCATGTAGTTTAGCCAAGTCTGAATCTGTGAGTTGATCTGGATGAGCAAGCTTATTTTGAATATCCCAATATTCTTCATCACCAGACAGAACAAAATCGAGGGCAGGCATGTCTAGAGCTTTAACTTCTTGCGCCATATGCGCCACAGTCCAGACTGAAGGACGAGTAAGTGTGCCTTCATCTGCGCCTAAGCTGCCCAGTAATGCTGCAAATAACGTTGATTTACCTGCTCCATTGACCCCAGTCAGACCAATCTTCCAACCTGGGTGTAATTGCATAGACGCTTTTTGAAAGAGAACACGTCCACCGCGGCGTAAAGAAACTTGGTCAAATTGAATCATCTTGTCTTATCGAGGTGAGTTAGGGATGCTGTATTTTAAAGAGAACTGAACTTGAAAACAAAACTTTCAGAGTTTTAGTTTATAAATGCTGAGATTGCATGGCTTAACCTATCTCTATTTCAGCTATTCGTCTGAAAATATCTAAATTTTTAACGAGATAGACCACATTTTAAAAAATATGGCTAAAATAAAAACAATTTAAAACTTGGTTGATAAATGAACTCCTAATAAAACTAGACTAAGGAAAGTCAAATGAAAAAAGGATTGGGGATAATTGGTACAGTATTTTGCTGTGCTATGGGAACAGCACATGCCGGACAAAATGTATGTGTATTCGATTTATTGGGAAAATCGGGTGAATCCTACAAAATGATGGAAGAGTGGGCACTTGCAGCTAAAAGCTGGCAGGCTGACATTACTTTAATTCCATTTCAAGACGAAGCTTTAGTAGATCGTAGACTGCGTGAGGGCAAATGTGACGCAGCTTATATGACCTCAATGCGAGCGCGAAATTACAATAAATTTGCAGGCTCGATTGATGCGATTGGTGGTGTGACCAGTAATGCGATTGCTCAAAAGGCAATTAGTTATGTTTTGGACCAGCGCAATAAACATCGCATGGTAACTGCACAAAATGGAACAAACTATGAGGTTGTTGGAATTGTCCAGATTGGTTTGGCTTACTTGTTTGTAAGAGATAAAAACCTCAACTCAATTGAAAAAGTACGTGGTACTAAATTTGCTATTTTACAATATGACGCAGCTCAAAAAATTATGGTGGAAAGTGTAGGTGCACATCCTATTCCGTCAGAAATTACCGATTTTGTGAAAAAGTTTAATAGTGGCCAAGTCGATGCGATTGCCGCACCTGCTTATGCGTATAAACCCTTAGAAATAGGCAAGGGTATTGGAACAAATGGAGCAATGTTTACTTTTCCAGTGGTCAACGTTACAGGAGATTTAATAACAAGAAATGATAGATTTCCAGCCAACTTTGGAATCAAGTCTCGTGAATGGTTTATTAAACAGTTACCGCAAAACTTCAATATGGTAAAACAGTTGGAAGCAGGGGTACCGCCTAGAATTAAATTAAATTTTTCAGCTGAGGATAAGCTGAAATATCAAAAAATATTGCGTGAAGGACGGCTCAAATTAAGTAAGCAAGGTGTCTATGATGCGACCATGATGAGTGTGCTGAAGCGTGCACGTTGTACGATTGAACGGACTAATTTTGAATGTACGCTCAATGATGAGTAGTTTGTTTTTTAATCACAAAATCGCTACACATATTTCAAAGCTGAATATGGGTATGAAAATTGTGAATATAAAAAGTAACTTACGGAAAATTAGAGATTTTTACTTCTAATAAATAATTTAAATAGAACAAACAATGATCCAATCAGATAAAAATATTTGAGTAAAAGCTCTATTTTTTTCTAAAAAACATGATTAATATCTGTGTTTGAAAGGAAACTTCAAACAAAAAATCTATTCCGTGGAAGGATGAAGAAAATGAAAAAAATCGTACTTGCTATGGCTGCCGCTTCTGTTGTTGGTTTTTCTGCTTCAGCACAAGCAGCGAGTACCGTGTGTGTATTCGACCTCTTAGGAAAAGCAGGCGACTCATATAAAATGATGGAAGAATGGGCTCTAGCTGCAAAAGGCTGGGGTACTGAAATTAACTTAGTTCCTCGTCAGGACGAGGCTGTTGCAGATAATGATTTTAAAGCTGGTAAATGTGATGCTGTAGCAATGACTGCTATGCGTGCACGCCAATATAACAAATTCGCAGGATCAATCGACTCGCTTGGTGGTGTTCCTAATAACCAAATCGCACAGCGTGCTATTACCTATGTATTAGATGCACGTAATGCTGCAAAAATGACAACTAACCTTGGTGGTAAAAAATACGAAGTTGCTGGTATCTCTCCGCTAGGTTCAGCATTTATTTTCGTACGTGACAAAAACATCAACTCTGTTGAAAAAGCTGCGGGTAAAAAATTCGCCGTATTAGGCTATGACGATGCACAAAAAATTATGGTGCAGCGTGTAGGTGCTCAGGCAGTTCTTTCTGATATTTCAAACTTTGCTGCTAAATTTAATAATGGTCAGGTAGATATGGTAGGTGCGCCTGCTTATGCATACAAACCATTAGAACTAAACAAAGGTTTAGGTGCAAACGGTGTAATGTGGAACTTCCCAGTTTTACACGTAACTGCTGACCTTGTATTACGTGCAGATAAATTCCCAGCGGGCTTTGGTCAAAAATCTCGTGATTGGTTCGTAAAACAATTACCTAAAAACTTTGCAATGATTAACCGCCTAGAAGCACAGATTCCGGGTAAATACAAAATGAACCTAAGTGCTGAAGACAAACTTAAGTACCAAAAAATGTTACGTGATGGTCGTATGGACTTAACGAAACGTGGTATTTACGATGCGGGTATGATGTCTGTATTGAAAAAAGCACGTTGTTCTGTAGACAAAGCTAACTTTGAATGTTCAATGCCTGGTGAATAATTCATATTGATCTTAAAAGCCTAGACTTAGTTCTAGGCTTTTTTGCTTTATATAGGCTGTCAATTCAGCCATTGTGGTGAATTGAAAAGTCGCTAATCTAATTTGAAGATAAAACTTCATCTGGATATATGAAGGTATAAAAACTGAACAAGGATGTGAGTGATCAAAGAAGTACTATCGATATTTAAATATCTATTTTTCTTTAATTGAGCTCATATAAACAGAATTGCTCGTAAAAATATCTTAATCGCAAATTTTAGATGAAGCATATCTCATGAGAATCATGCCGACCAGCGTGAAATTTCTTGATGCTAAAAACAAAAAATCTACAAGGAAAGGAAAAGAATATGCGATTTTCCAAAACGCTTTTACTTGCGATGGGACTCACAACAATTTCATTTGCAGCCGAAGCCAAACAAACTATTTGTGTTTTTGACTTCGTTGGTAAAAATGGTGACGTCTATGCACTCATGAAAGATTATCAGCTTGCAGCGAAAAACTGGGGAGCTGATATCGAACTCAAAGTAAATCAAAACGAAGCAGTGATTGCTGAAGATTTTAAAGCTGGTAAATGTGATGGCATTAGCGTATCGGGTATGCGTGGGCGTCAATTCAACTCATTTACAGGTTCATTAGATGCTATTGGTGCGATTCCCGATCTCAAACTTGCTGTTAAAGTCATGCAAGGTTTAGCGAGTCCAACCTTTAGTAAATATATGGTGAATGGGCGCTATGAAGTCGTCGGTGTTATTCCGGTAGGGGACGCTTACCTTTTAGTAAATGACCGTAGTATTAATACAGTGGCGAAAGCTGCGGGTAAAAAAATTGCTGTTCTAGATTACGATGAAGCGCAAAAAATTATGGTTCAGCAGGTAGGGGCACAGGCTGTGAGTGCTGATGTGACTAACTTTGGAGCTAAATTTAATAATCATCAGGTTGATATTATTGGTGCGCCAGCAGCGGCGTTTAAACCTTTAGAACTACAAAAAGGCTTAGGCACGAAAGGAGCAATCGTTAACTATCCAATCTTACAGGTGACTGGAAATATTATTATTCGTCCAGATAAATTCCCAGCTGGATTTGGTCAGAAATCTAGAGAATGGGTGGCAGGCCAGTTACCGCGTGCCTTTACTATCTTAGGAAAAATGAAAGCTGATATTCCGCAAAAATACTGGATGGATGTACCTGCTGCCGATAAACCGGGCTATCAAAAGCTTATGCGTGAATCACGAATTAATCTTACAAAACGCGGTGTTTATGATAAACGGATGATGAAATTATTATGGCAATTCCGTTGTAAGCAAGATGCGAAAAACTTCGAATGTGGCTTACAAGATGAGAATTACAAATAATCTTGATAAAAATACTCAAGATTCGCTTTAAACTTCGAAGACAGACCCTATATTGATTATGCTATACTCAATATAGGGTCTTTTTTATTTTGAAAGGCACAGCAAAATCCGAGGAACAATCATCATGAATGCCCAAGCTCTAGTTTTGACAGATAATGCTGCCAATAAGGTACGCCAACTCCGTGATAGTGAAGGGAATGACGATCTCATGTTACGTGTATATGTAACCGGAGGCGGGTGTTCAGGGTTTTCATACGGCTTCAATTTCGCTGAAAGCGTAAATGAAGATGATGCTGAATTTGTAAATGGCGATGTAAAGATGCTTGTTGACTCACTCAGCTATCAATATTTAGTTGGCTCAGTGGTTGATTACGTTGAAGGCCTTGAAGGTTCACGCTTTATTGTGCAGAACCCAAATGCGACAACAACTTGTGGTTGTGGTTCTTCGTTCTCGATTTAAAAAGAATTTTAAATAAAAAAGCCTCTCTATTTTGAGAGGTTTTTTTATTGGTTAAATCATTATTTTTCACTGATAGATTCTAAAAAGTATTGAACCAGTTCAGGTGCATTCTGATAAGGAATCCAATGAGAAGCGTTCATGAAAATGGCTTTATAACTATTTTTAAAATAACCTGAATTTAACTTGGCACTTTTTTCTGTTACGGCAATATCATCTCTACCCCAAATAAATAGAGTCGGCACATCTATTAATTTAAAAGGATTCTGAGGTTTATCCCAGAAAAATCCACGGTACCAATTTAACGCCGTAGTTAGCCTATTTTCTTTTATAAACTCAGTCTCGAATATTTCAATTTGCTGTTCGGTCATGCCTGATGACTTTAGAAACTTACGGCCTAATTTCGGTATCTTTTTAAATAAAAGTTCGGGCACAATCGGTAGCTGAAAAATTGCAAAATAATAAGATTTAAAAAGTTGTCTACTGCTTAAACAAGCTTTTAAAAATGCGGCTTGATGCGGCACAGAAACTAAAGTGAGATGTTGAATATACTGCGGGTACTTCATAGCTACACTAGACGCAATTACAGAACCCCAATCGTGCCCAATTAAATAAACTGGTTGACCAAGCCCCTTAATAAAAACTGCGACATCTTCAGTTAGTTCACTTAAAGCGTAATGAAAGCGGCTTTGTGGTCTAGCGTTTAGACTATAACCACGTTGATGAATCGCAAGTGTTCTAAATCCATGCTGATGCAATAGTTCAGAAGTTTGCACCCAACTATGTGCAGTTTCTGGAAAGCCATGCAATAAAACCACGAGAGGGCCATCTATAGGGCCTGAATCAATTACATCGAATGTCCAAGCCCCACGAGTATATTGATGAATACGGTTGGTCAAATCCATAACAACATGCCTTACTTATTTTTGTTGGCATTTATCATGAGTTTTTATGCACATTTAAATAACAGCATTTCGGGTCAGTAAATGTGCTATAAGGTCGAATCTAGGTAAAAGAACTTATAAAAAATCTTATACCGCCGTGATTGTTCCTAAAATTCTAAAATCAGACGCACCAGTTACTGCTGGTAAATTACCACTTAAACTATTCACAAAACGCATTGCTAACCATGCAAATGCTGTAGCCTCGACCCAGGTAGGGGAGAGTCCTAAAACATCTGTGGTTTGAACTGACCAATTGTGCTTACGTAAACGCCAGCGTAATTGTTCTAACAAATAAGAGTTATAAGCCCCACCACCACATACATATACTTCGCCTGTTTCCATATCAGAACGATAAATCGCTTTTTGAATAGCACGCACAGTAAGTTTTAATAAGGTTGCTTGAATATTTTCTGGTGTATCTTCTAACTCATCGTAAGTTAAATCATTACGCCAATCGATTAACTGATCATCTAACCAGTCAATATTGAAATCTTCACGTCCCGTACTTTTAGGTGGCTCTTTAGAAAAATATTCATGCGCATGAAGACGGTCGAGTAACGAACGAATAGGATGCCCATAAGCAGCCCAATCACCATTTTCATCATATGGATGACCCGTATGACGATGACACCATGCATCCATCAAAATATTCGCAGGTCCCGTATCAAAACCAAATACGCCGTCAGGATTATTGGCAGGTAACATACTTACATTGGCAATGCCGCCTAAATTCAAAATCACACGATGAATGCTTGGATGTTGAAATAATGCTTGATGAAAAGCTGGGACTAATGGAGCACCTTGTCCGCCTGCAGCCATATCTCTACGACGGAAATCTGAAACAACCGGGATTTGAGTGATTTCAGTAATAATGTTTGGATCGCCAATTTGTAACGTAAAGCCATGCTCTGGACGATGACGAATAGTTTGCCCATGCGAACCGATCGCTTTAATTTGGCTACGGTCTAATTGATGCTTTTCAATTAAGCTATTAATCCCATGACCAATCATTTTGGCTAGAGCAACATCAGCTTTACCCATACGGTCAATTTCATTGTCATCGGGTAAAGTTAATGCCATAAGCTCATCACGTAACTCGGGTTCGAAAGGAACTGTAAGAGTGGCATGAAGCTGTAGTGGCTCAAATGAAGCCGCAACAATATCTACACCATCCATACTAGTGCCAGTCATTACGCCGATATAGATTGCGCTCATATGCAACTTCCCCTGCAAGACGCTGAAAAAATGTTAGTATATCGCACAAATTGAATAACTGATGTGTTTAGGTTTTGTGATGTCAAATTTCTTGCCCGCCGAAGAACAGCTTGCCCTCATCCAACGAGGCACGCACGAAATTATTTCAGAAGAAGATTTACTGAAAAAGCTTAAAGAGAATCGTCCTCTTAAAATTAAAGCTGGTTTTGACCCTACAGCACCAGATTTACATTTAGGACATACGGTACTTATTAACAAACTAAAAACGTTCCAAGACTTGGGCCATGAAGTTACCTTCTTGATTGGTGACTATACAGCAATGATTGGTGACCCAACTGGTAAAAGTGCAACTCGTCCGCCTTTGTCACGTGAACAAGTTGAAGCCAATGCTAAAACTTATCAAGAACAAGTTTTTAAAATCTTAGACCCGAATAAAACAAAAGTACGTTTTAACTCAGAGTGGTTTAACCAAAAGTCTGCTGCTGACCTTATCCAGTTAGCGAGTCAACAAACCGTATCGCGTATGTTAGAGCGTGATGACTTTACTAAGCGTTATAGTAACCATCAGCCAATTGCGATTCATGAGTTCTTATATCCTTTAGTTCAAGGCTATGACTCAATTGCGCTTGAAGCTGACGTTGAGTTAGGTGGTACAGACCAAACCTTTAACTTACTTATGGGTCGTACATTACAAAGCCGTTATGGACAAGAATCACAAGTGTGTATCACTGTGCCGATTCTAGAAGGTTTAGATGGCGTAAATAAAATGTCTAAATCTTTAGGTAACTATATTGGTGTTTTTGATGCGCCAGGTGCAATGTACCAAAAAGTATTATCTATGCCTGACTCTTTAATCGAACGTTATTTCGATTTATTAAGTTTTAAATCTCTAGATGAGATCAAAGCTTTATTAGATGAAATCGCGGCTGGTCGTAATCCACAAGAAGTAAAACGTATTCTTGCACTCGAGTTGGTTGAACGCTTCCATGATGCTGAAGCAGCTGCCAATGCTCATAAGAGTGCAGGTAACCGTATTACAGAAGGTGAGGTGCCAGAAGATACACCTGAAGTGACTATTTCACGTGGTGAGTTTGGAGGAGAAATCTTTATTGCTACGATTTTACGTGTAGCAGGCCTAAACCCGAATGCAGCAGCTGCAAAAGATGCTGTAGCACGTGGTGCAGTAAAAGTTGACTGGAACGTAGTAGATGCAGGTTTCTCTGTAAAAGAAAATGGGACTTTCATTATTCAGTCGGGTAAGAAGGCAATTGCACGTGTAACTTTCACTGACTAAGAAAGTTATATGGTGATAAAAGCAGGAGTAATCCTGCTTTTTTTATTTCTGGATCACAAAATCAATTAAGCGTTCCACGTGGAACAATTTTTAATTAACTTAATAAGTAAAAAATAGAATAAGAAAAGAATAAAAGTATTAATCAATAAATAGAGCATTTGCTCTAGTCTATCTTTGGAATCTAAAATGCTATATATGCCTATAAGTTCTATAAGAAGTCATCTAAAATCTAAGAAGAACAGTATTATTTTTAAAATAAAAAATTAATAAAAGTAGTGAAAATGCCTAAAAAAAAGCCATGTATATCACTTTTTTCGCAAAATAGTAGAAAAAAACGGCACTCAAGAGAAAAAGGCTGAAATACCCCTTGCCAATGGGATTTAATAGTCTATAATGCACATCCATCGGCGGTGATGCAGATAGAAACTTGTTGAAAAACAGTTACTTAGAATTGAGTTGGTTGCTTTGAGTAATGAATTTGATGTTAAGTTGGTTTTGAGAATAAGTTTTAAA
>NZ_JBIUCS010000024.1:0-46760 GCF_044538485.1 Acinetobacter sp. ABJ_C5_2
CTATTATATTTTTTTAGAATATATGGAATTAAAAAAATACACATACTTGTAAAATAATATAATATTCGCTGTGGGCCAGATGGATCCGTACCTAAAAGAGCAATTGGAAACATCAAAGCCAATCCACATAAAAATATTTGTTCAAATTTATTAAAATAAATATTTTCACTTCTATTTTTTTTACTAGAAAAATATACAACTAAACCAATTAAAGAATAAAATAGTAATGTAATATATCCACCTGCTTGATCAACCTCTTGAGTATAGTGCTCATAACGCTTGTTCCCCTGAGCTAAATAACCTATTAAAACCTGACTAGCTAAAATAGAAATAATGAAACATGCTATCACCTTATATTCCAGTCTAAATCTTGCATTAACCAAAAGGTATATAGGAATCATTATTAAAGCAGAAATATGGAACATAGATGCAATAAAAACAACAGTAAAATATGGAATTATCCGTTTCTCCAACAGATAAGGTAATCCCAAAAAGCAAATTGACATTGCCAAGCCTTGCCTAAGACCATTAAAGAAAAAGGTATAAAAGCCAAAAGTAATAAATATAAATATCGAATAAAAATAATTAATAGAAAGTTTCTTAATAGTGATTAAATAGGATAAAACCACAACTATAGATGAAATAAGAAATAACCAAAAATAATTATCAGTGCAAGTCAATATGATATACTCAAGTAACTGATAACCCAACTCCATTCCATTATTAAAATCATAATACATTGAGTTTAAAGATCTTTCAAAATTATATGTATAGTTTACTGTATCCGTACCAACAGATGAGCTTCTTATACTTGCAAAAAATATTAGAAAAAGTGCTGGAAGCCAAAAAGCTTTTCGTCCCAAAGAAAAGCTTTCAACAAAAACAACACTTATTAATAAAACAAGTAATAAAATATACGGTAACATTTAAACCTCTATTTTCATGAGCATTAAAAATGCTAATAAAATATAACTTTTCGCATAAAATTTTAAAAATAAAAGGTATGCATAACCAGAATTAAAATAACCACTATTTCTCAGCCAACTAAACTTCCGAAATATTTAGAATATTTTTCCAAATATTTCCAATTTCATTTACACTATATTTATGAGAACTATTATATGCATTTTTAGACAAATTTGAATAATCCACTACATTCATTCTAAAAATCTCTACTAACTTTTCTGCATATAACTTTATATTATTCTCTTCACATAAAAAGCCATTGTAACCTTCTTCAATAATTTCTTTCGGGCCCGTATAACAATCCATAGCCAACAATGGAGTAGAAAAAGATAAAGCCTCAATTAATACTAACGGGAATGCTTCAGTTCTAGATGTCAAACAATAAACCTTAGCTTCTTTATAATAATTATCTATATTTTTTGTAAATTTTTTTATTTCAATACTATCACTTAAGTCATATTTTAAAATTAAAGATTTTAAATTAATATATTCTTCTCCTTCTCCTACAATTAGCAATCTAACATTATCTGGCAAATTTGGTTTTGCTATTTTCCATGCACTAATTAATAAGTCAAAACCTTTTTCATATCGCAATCTCCCAACAGCCAACACATTATAGTAGGGGGTTTTATCAATATGTCTTTCTACATAAAAAGATGAAGGATTCCTTATTACTACTATTTTATTCGGAATATTAAACTTTCGATTCCACTCATACTCATCCCTATTTGTCAAGACAATAATTTTATAAAAAAAATTACTAGCTAAATAGCGAGCAATTTTTCTTTTTCTATCTATTATCGAGTTATTAAAGCTATAATGCTCCCAACCAATACATTTAATCTTCAAACCCAAACTTGCAGGTATAACAATAAAAGATAATAAACTATCAACTATTATTAGGTAATCAATGTGTGTTTTTTTCAAAAAGTATCTTAACTCAAAAATCTTTTGGGCCAAATTTCTACTTTCTAAATATATTATTTTAATATTTTCATTGAAATCAAAAAATAATTCCTCCCCCTTAAACAAGCTAAAAATAAAAATCTGGCATTTAGGATCTTGACTTAACTCATTAGTGATTAATGAAGTAACTCGTTCTAGTCCACCACTTTCATCAATGTTATAGCAAATAAAGCCTATATTTTTCATTAAGAAAATACCTTACCAAATAATTTATACATAAAATATACTGGATTTAAAAAAAACATTTTAAAATAAACTTCTAGCTTATTAGTACGCCCAAGACTGACATACTCCATATTATTCAGCCACCTTACATTAAATATAGCCTCATTATAATACTTTGAATTTTCGAAGCAATTTAAGACATCAAAACGAGAATTATGCATCTTTTCTAATTGCTTAACTGTATTATCACTATGTTGTCTATATCTCGAATATATATTTGGATATACTGCTAATTTACCTATTTCAGCCATTTTAATCCACATATACCAATCTTCAATTATCATATCTTTTTTATATCCGCCAATTTTATTCACAACATCCAAACACATTAGCTGAGTTGGCGCATATATTATATGTTTGTGTAAAATAATATCTTTTAAGCAATAATATTTAATTGTATTGTTTTGAATTTTTTTAATTATATTATTATTTTCATCTATTAATTCCACTCCACCAAACAATGCTACTAAATCTGGATTTTCAGTCATGATTTTGACCTGATCTTTAATTTTACTATTGAAGATCATATCATCAGAAGCAATTGCCGAAAAATACTTACCTTTGCACCACTCTATAGCTTCATTTAATGTTGAAGATAACCCTTTGTTAGATCGACTTCTAAACTCGAAACGATTAAAGCGTTTTTCACATGTCGAAATCATTTGCTGAATTCTTTCTACAGAATTATCTTTAGAACCATCATCAATAATAATTAGTTCAATATTCTCATAAGTCTGATCAATAACACTCTGAATGCAGTCTTGAACAAACTTTCCATGGTTATAACAAGGTATAACTATAGATACTAAAGGTTGCTTTTCATCATTCATACTGTATCCCTTTCTTTTAAACTTTTAAAAACACAAACACTCATTACAAACCAATACATTGCATAGTTAATCAGATGAGCAATTGATACTCCTTCAAAACCAAAAAGATGAGTACACATATAAGTTAATAATATCGAAGTTATTGCAAATATAACTTCAGTAGTTATAAATAATTTCGTCATAGCTTTACTCAACATTAGATATGCAAGTATCCAGCTACCAATTTTTAAGGAGTCACCTATCATCTGCCAAAGAAACAAATCACGCATAGGTAAAAATGTTTTAGTAAATAGAATACCTATAATCCAGTCTCTAAGAAAATATACAGCTAGACTACCTATAACAGCAAAAGGAAATATATATTTATATCCTAAGTAAACTTCTGACTTGATTTCCTCAAGTCTTGATAATTCTGAAAGTCTAGGTAAATAATATACGCCCAATGTTGTGGTCACTAACATTAAATATGCTGCACTTAGACGTATCATTGCTTCCCAGTAACCAGCGTATGTTACCCCATACTCGTGTGTTAGGTAGCTTCGAATAACTATCTGAGAAAGTGGAACACAAATAGCACTAACCAAAGCCATAAAAGCAAAAGCTAAAAATTTTTTAGCAATAGTTTTATCTATTTTCCCAAATAGATAAGACAATTTAAACCAATCAGCTTTGTAACATAAAAATAAAGTTATTAAGAATGCTAAAGACTGATAAATTGAAAGAGCAACTAAAGCGCCATATAAACTATATTTTATTGCTAAAAGGCTTGTGACAGCTAAAGAAAAAATACTTCCTACAATATTTGCAATAACTAATCTTAAAACTTCTTTTTTTCCATTTAAAATGGCTAAAAAAAGTGCATTAAAGGTAAATAATGTTAGGAATACGGCAAACCAAACAAAAACCGTTTGATAAAGATCAGTATGAAAAATATAAATTGAAAGTTGTTTTTGAAAAATTAGAATAATTAATGAAAAAATTAAGCTAAAAAGTAAGACAATACTTCCCGCTGTTTTCCATATATTTCGTTGTTTGGTTTCATCTTCATAATACTCAGCCGTATATTTAATAACTGCAGTATTAATTGCACTACCGGCGAAGGTTGTCACCATTTGTATAAAATTTTGGAACTGCCCAATAGCCGCATAACCAGCTGGACCGACATAAATAGCTAAAATCTTATTTAAAATAAACATCGTGGCCGTTTTAATTAAAACAGCCACGCCATTTAGTACACTTGTTTTTAGTAAATTCATTTTAGACTTTAAAATTATTACAAATCTGAATTACTTTCTCAGCCTCTTCCACGCTTAGTGTAGGACCAATAGGTAAACTCATCACTTCAGCATGAATTTGTTCAGATACAGGATAACTTAAGTCATTCCATTCTTTATAAGCCTGTTGCTTATGAGGTGGGATAGGATAATGAATTAAAGTTTGCACACCTTGTTCAGCTAAGTACTTTTGTAAAGCCTCGCGATGCTCAGTACGAATCACAAATAAATGCCAAACGTGTTGCTGATACTCTTCAGCATTTTTCTGAGCTAAGGGTAATTGGATTAAAGGATTAACTATATGCTGCAAATATAATTGCGCAATTTTACGACGATGAGCTATTTCTTGATCTAAATATTTTAATTTAATATCTAGCATGGCAGCTTGAATTTCATCAAGACGACTATTTACGCCAGGTACTAAATTTTTATATTTTTCATGAGAACCATAATTACGAAGAGCACGTAACATTTGTGCAAGTTCTTCATTATTAGTGGTTACAGCACCAGCATCCCCTAATGCACCTAAATTTTTACCAGGATAAAAACTAAAACCAGAAGCATCTCCCCAGTTTCCAGCTTTTATTCCATTAATTTCAGCACTATGTGATTGAGCTGAATCTTCTAAAACAAGTAGATTATATTTATTAGCAATTGCCATGATTGCAGGCATTTCTGCTAATTGCCCATATAAATGAACAGGTAAGATTACTTTCGTTTTTGAAGTAATTGCAGCCTCAATCTTGCTTGGATCGATATTATAAGTATTAATATCCGGTTCAACTAAAACTGGAGTTAGGTTATTTGCAGTGATTGCTAAAATACTTGCAATGTATGTATTTGATGGGACGATTACTTCATCACCATCATTTAGTTTCCCCAACTCTTTCCATGCTCGAAGCGTAAGAATCAAGGCATCTAAACCATTTGCAACTCCAATTGCAAATTTTACTCCACAATACTCCGCAAAGTTTTTTTCAAATTGAGCTAGCTCATTTCCGCCTATGTACCAGCCAGAGTCTATGACACGAATACAAGCCTCAATGAGTTCTGCACGATATTGACTATTTATACTTTTTAAATCTAAGAAAGGAATCATTATTTCACATAGCCTTTAATAATTGCAGGATTTCCTACTACAATTGCATTTTCCGGAACATCTTTAGTTACTACTGCGCCTGCACCAACCAATGCATTTCGACCAATTCTTATGCCTGGTAAAATGGTAGCATTACCGCCAATACTTGCACCTTGTTCAACTATAGTTTTTAGAAACTCATCGGGATATTGCTTTGAACGAGGAGTCTTATCATTTGTAAAAGTAACGCTAGGGCCAACAAAAACGTTATCTTCTAATGTAATCCCATCCCATACATATACACCTGATTTAATTGTGACGTTATTACCAATTTGCACATCATTTTCAATCATAGTGTGCGCACAAATATTACAATTTTCGCCAATAACCGCTTGTGGGAAAATCACACTATATTGCCAAACTTTTGTTTTTTGACCAATGTTTTTAGATTTAACATCGGATAATGGATGAATATAAGGCTGATTTACTATACGCAGAAACTCATCGTAATTTCGAATATAATCTTGCTCTGTAAAGTGTTCACTTGCTAAAACCAGTAATACACAATCTTCTGAAAAATCATGCATTTCACGCCAGATCAACCCCTCAATAACTAAACCTTGGGTCGGGTTATCTAAAACAACTTCTTCTTTAGTAGAACCATTATCCAAAATAAATCTACAGCTACCTTTCAAACATATTGCAACTTGTTTTAAATCAATATGAGCATGAAAGCCACGCGGTTTTTGTGACGTATTAAAGATGTAATACAAACGTTTCACATCAAAAGGAATTGACTGATTAGATTCAATCGCAACTAAACCACCTCGTTCATCACCAAAACTCGGCAAGTCAATTAATTTTACAAGGCTCATGTTATTCGGTTACCAAAGAAATCAAATATTGACCATAATCATTCTTACTCATGCTTTGGCCGATTTCTAACACTTGAGCTTTCGTCAACCAACCATTATGAAGTGCAATTTCTTCAAGACAAGCCACTTTATAACCTTGACGTTTTTCAATAGTTTCAACAAACTGTGCTGCTTCAAGTAAGCTTGCATGTGTTCCTGTATCTAACCAGGCAAAACCGCGTCCAAGTAACTCAACATTGAGATCACCACGGTCTAGGTACATCTGGTTCACTGTCGTAATTTCAAGTTCACCACGATCTGATGGTTTTACGTGTTTTGCAATTTTCACTACATCATTATCGTAAAAATAAAGTCCCGTAACTGCAAAATTCGATTTTGGATGTTTTGGCTTTTCTTCTAATGATACTGCTCGTTTTTCCTCATCAAACTCAACAACACCAAAACGTTCAGGATCTTTGACTTGATAACCAAATACGGTTGCACCCTTTTGACGGGCCACAGCTTGGCGTAGCATTGGTGTAAAACCTTGACCATAGAAAATATTGTCGCCAAGTACTAAACAGACATTACTTTCGCCAATAAACTCTTCGCCAATAATAAATGCTTGAGCTAAACCATCCGGACTTGGTTGAATCGCATAACTTAATTCAACACCGAATTGTGAACCATCACCCAATAATCGCTTAAAGCCATCTATATCGTCTGGCGTACTGATAATAAGAACTTCACGAATACCAGCCAACATCAAAACAGACAATGGATAATAAACCATTGGCTTATCGTAAATTGGTAACAGTTGTTTTGAAACGCCTTTTGTGATCGGATACAAACGTGTCCCAGAACCACCTGCTAAAATTATACCTTTTGTACTCATTATGCACTTACACCTAATCTTTCTCTTTGGTAACTGCCATCTTGTACTCGGCGGCACCACTCTAAATTATTTAAATACCATTCAACAGTCTTTCTAATACCTGTTTCAAATGTTTCCTCAGGCTTCCAGCCTAAATCTTTTGCAATTTTTGAGGCGTCAATTGCATAACGTAAATCATGTCCTGGACGATCTTTTACGAAAGTGATTAATGTCTCATAAGGTTGATGATTATTTTGTGGTTTTAATTCATCTAAAATTTTACAAATTGTTTTCACAACTTCTATATTTTGTTTTTCATTATGACCACCGATATTATAGGTTTCTCCAAATTTACCTTCAGTCACAACTTTATATAAAGCTTTGGCATGATCTTCGACATACAACCAATCACGGATCTGATCACCTTTACCATAAATCGGTAAAGCCTTACCATCCAGCGCATTTAAGATCACCAATGGAATGAGCTTTTCTGGAAAGTGGTATGGACCGTAATTGTTTGAACAATTCGTTACTACAATTGGTAAACCATATGTTCTATGCCAAGCACGTACTAAATGATCAGAACTTGCTTTACTTGCTGAATACGGCGAACTTGGTGCATAAGATGTCGTTTCAGTGAATAAATCTGTTGTACCTTCTAAATCACCATAAACCTCATCTGTTGAAATATGATGAAATTTAAAAGAGGCTTTCTTTTCTTCATTTAATTGTAGCCAGTACTTACGTGCAACCTCTAATAATGTATAAGTGCCCACAATATTTGTTGTAATAAACTCAGCGGGACCATCAATAGAGCGATCAACATGTGACTCGGCTGCTAGATGCATCACAGCATCCGGTTGGAAAATTTTAAAAATTTCTGTTAAACGCTCACTATCACAAATATCAACTTGTGCAAATTGATATCGTGGATCCATATCAATTTCAGACAATGATTCTAAATTGCCTGCATATGTTAATTTATCTATATTTAATACTTCATCTTGAGTATTTTTTATAATATTTCTAATGACAGCAGAACCAATAAAACCTGCACCACCAGTGACTAAAATTTTCATAAAATTCCTATGCTAATAACTAGTAATTTTTACAGTCGAATATCACTTTGTTCTTTATCCAAAACATATTTTAAGTCATATAAAACATGTTTCTCTTTGCCTAGTGCAATGAGCTCCTGGCTCGACATTGCTTTAAACTGATCATGGGCAACAGCAATAACTATTGCATCATAATGATCTTGCTTTAATTCCGTAACCGGAGCTAAGCCATACTCGCCTTCAACTTCGGCACTATCCACCCAAGGATCGTAAATATCAAGATCTAAATCGTATTCCTTTAGTGCTTTCACCATATCTACAATTTTGGTGTTACGGATATCAGGGCAGTTTTCTTTAAAACTCAAACCTAAAATTAATATACGAGCACCTACTACTTGTATGCGCTGCTTTACCATTTCTTTGATCAATTGGGTTGCAACATATTCACCCATACGATCATTTAAACGACGAGCTGCCAAAATAATTTCTGGATGTAAACCAATTGACTCTGCTTTATGCGTTAAATAATACGGGTCAACACCAATACAATGACCCCCAACTAAACCAGGTCTAAAGTTTAAAAAATTCCATTTTGTACCTGCTGCCTTGAGTACATCTTCTGTATCGATACCCATTTTATTAAAAATCAGAGCCAACTCATTGATTAAAGCGATATTCACATCTCTTTGTGTATTTTCAATGACTTTAGCAGCCTCAGCAACTTTGATACTCGGGGCTTTATGTGTGCCCGCCTCAATAATTAAGTTATATACTTGATCAACATAGTCAGTGACCTCTGGAGTCGAACCTGAGGTAATTTTTAAAATATTAGTGACACGTCGTTGTTTATCACCAGGATTAATACGTTCCGGACTATAACCAACAAAGAAATCTTTATTAAAATTTAAACCCGAATGTTTTTCTAATTCAGGTATACATACCTCTTCTGTCGCACCAGGATAAACCGTTGACTCATAAACAACGACATCGCCTTTTTTTAGAACTTTAGCAATGCTTTGGGATGCTTTTATAAGCGGGGTCAGGTCTGGCTGTTTAAAGTCATCGATTGGTGTAGGTACAGTAACTATAAAAAAATTTGAATTTTTTAAATCATTGATATCTGCAGTGTATGAGAGATGTTCTACTTGTTTTAGCTCATCTGAAGTGACTTCTAATGTATGGTCATAGCCACTTTGTAACTCTCGTATCCGTTGCGGGTTTATATCAAAGCCTATTGTAGGTTTATGTTTACCAAATTCAACCGCTAAAGGCAGCCCAACATACCCTAAGCCGATAATTGATATTTTTAATTGTTCGAGTTGAAACATATATAAAACCTAACCATTTAGATCTAAATGGACAAACATCATGGATACGACCTACTACGATAATATAGCAGACTTTAAACAAAAATTTCTTGAAATATACAATCTGCGCTTAGCAAATAAAGTATGATTTGGGTTAATTATAGACTACAATCCAGTATCTTCATGCAACGTATCATTGGATTACAAACAATAAAGGGTTTGAATGTGAAGTATCAGAGCACATTATTATTTTTAGCCATTTCACTTTCGTTTACAGGATGTGCAGTCACCTCAGGCTTACAAACTTATGACTTACCTGAACAAGGAACATTTAAAACAAATCAGGGGGCTGAAGTCTCAGTTGTGCCTTTAACCCAAAATAATATTCCTAAGATTAGTTCTGAATCTTTGCGTCCGCAAGCAAATTTAAGTGCTTTATTTAATACCCCGTTTTATCAATACAGATTAAGTCCAGGAGATGTCTTATCTATTCAACTTTGGGCCTACCCTGAAATTACTCCTCCTATTCAAGGACCTTCTACAGATAGTAAAGCGTTTGGTTATCCAATTGACTCCACTGGTAATGTCCAACTGCCTCTTATTGGGGAAGTTCATGTTGCAGGTAAAACACTTTCTGAGACCAATAAATATTTACGCAATCAATTTGCTAAATATTTAAAAACACCTGATGTTGTAGCTCGAGTATTATCGTACCAAGCTAAGCGCTACTTTGTTAATGGTCAGGTCATGAAAAGTGGACAATATACTTTAGATGATCAACCTATCAGTATTTATACAGCCCTCAGTATGGCAGGTGGTGTAAATCAAGAATCGGGCGACAATACTGATATTCAGTTAATCCGAAATGGTCAAGTGTACAATTTAAATGCTGTTGCACTTGAGAAACAGGGATACTCGTTACATAAACTATTGATACAACCTAATGATACAATATATGTGAATACCAAAGAAAACCAAAAACTCTATGTCATGGGAGAGTCTAATAAAAGCTCAGCTATTCCATTACGAGATCAAGGTATGACTTTAAGTGATGTACTAGGTGAAAGCGAAGGAGTTAATCCCTACTCTGCAAGTGCTGCTCGTATTTACGTGATGCGTACAGATTTGCAAACCAAAAAATCAACAATTTATCAGCTCAATTTAAGTAGTCTTGGTAACCTTGCATTATCGAATCAATTCCAAATGCAAAAAAATGATATTGTTTATATTGATGCAACTGGCTTAACACGCTGGCAGCGAATCATGAATCAGATTGTACCTTTCTCAAGTGCACTTTATACCTTTGATCAATTGGGTAAAAACTAGCATGCAGTTACAAAACATCTTAGTGGTCTGTGTTGGCAATATTTGCCGCAGCCCAATGGCAGAGTACTTTTTAAAGGTCCAACATCCTACATTAAATATCTCATCTGCTGGTATTTCAGCCCTAGTAGGTCATACTGCAGATGACAAAGCTATTCATTGTATGGATCAGTTGAATATTGATATGCGACCACACTTGGCTCGTCAACTCACTGCTGAATTGATCAAACAAAATGATTTGATTTTGGTAATGAGCAATAATCAGCAAAAGCATATTGAACAAACTTGGCCATTTGCTAAGGGTAAAATTTTTAGACTTGGCCATTGGCAGGGACAAAATATACCTGACCCTTATCAGCACGACCAAGCTTTTTTTGATCAGACTTGCCGCAACATTCAAAGCTATGTGCAAGATTGGCACACTCAATTATAATTGTATATTAGTTGTAAATTTATGAACCAAAACTCTAAAACTAGCGAAGATAGCATCGATTTAAAAGAGTTATTCTTTTCATTGATTGCACAATGGAAAATTATAGCATGCTGCGTGGTATTAAGTTTAATTTGTGCCTTGCTATATTTACGTATAACACCAGATATCTATTCTGTAGATGCAATGGTTCAAGTTGAGGAAAGTAAAGGGGCTGCCTCAGCTGCATTACTGGGAGATCTTTCTAAAGTTAGTAGCGGCCTAACACAAAAATCACCAGCCGATCCAGAAATTGAAATTCTTCGTTCTCGAATGGTTTTAGGGCAAGTTATTCATAATCTTAATCTTGATATTAAAATTAAAGATAATCAATCCAGCTTCATTGGTAAACTTGTTTCGCAAGATAAAAGTAGATTTGAGTATCGCAATGATGCTGTAATTTACAATAATCAAAATAATAAATTGATTGTTCGACAACTCGAAGTTCCTGAATATTATTTAGATAAACCTCTAAAATTAGAATTTAAAGATACAAATCGATTTAATTTAATTTATAATAAGCAAATTGTATTTAGTGGCTTACTAAATCAAAAAAATAGACAAACTACAAACAAAGGACTATGGCAAGTTCAAATTACTACACAAGGTAATTTAAAAGATCACAATTATACTTTAACTAAACTCGCTCTTTTAACAGCTGTAAATCAATTTAATGCAATTTATAGTGTTGCTGAAAAAGGTAAAATGACCGGTGTTATTGGTTTAAGCTATTCAGGCCAAGATCCAGAACAGATTACTCAAGTACTAAATAATGTTTTAAATGTTTATCATAAACAAAATATTGAGCGAAAGTCTTTAGAATCCAAGCAAACGTTAGCTTTTCTTGAAAAACAGTTACCTGATCTTAGAAAACAGTTAGAGGATTCCGAGATCAAATTTAACCAGTTCCGAGAAAAGTACAAAACAGTCGATGTGAATGCTGAGTCAGAACTGTTACTTAAACAAAATATTGATCTAGAAAAGCTTAAGATTGAATTACAACAAAAGCAAGCTGAACTTTCTGCTAAATATACCAATGATCACCCATTAATCTTGCAAATTAATGCTCAAATTGCAGAGATTAATAAAAAGATTGCTGATCTTAACAATCGTTTGACGCAACTTCCGGAAACACAACGTTTATATTTACAACTTTATCGTGATGTAAAAGTAAATACCGAACTATATACATCTTTACTTAATTCTTATCAGCAGCTCAAGATCGCCAATGCTGGTGAAATTGGTAATGTCCGTATTATCGATACTGCAGTAGAACCAGTTAAACCTATTAAACCTCAAAAACTGATTATTTTAATTCTATCTATACTTGTCGGTGGATTTATCGGTGTATTAATTGCCTTATTACGTAATATAATGCGTAGTGGTGTTAAAGATTCTGCTCAAATCGAAAATGAATTAGATCTGCCAGTTTATGCAACTGTACCTCGTTCTCCGATTCAAGAAACTCGCATGAATATTCTAAAAAAGAAAAAGAGTATTCCTATCCTTGCTGTTAAAAGTAGCGATGATATTGCAATTGAGAGCTTACGTAGTATTCGCACAGCAATCCATTTCGCATTAACTACAGCAAAAAATAATATTATTATGATTGCTGGTCCATCGCCAGAGGTCGGTAAATCGTTTATTTCAACGAACCTGGCTACTATTTTTGCACAAGGGAATAAACGCGTATTATTAATTGATGCTGATATGCGTCGTGGCTATATGCATAAATATTTTGATATTGATGTCAAACCAGGTCTTTCTGAATTACTAAGTGGACAGTCTGCTTTACAACAAGTATTACATAAAACACAAGTTGCAAATCTTGATGTGATTACTCGAGGTAAGAGCCCAACCAATCCTTCAGAGATGTTGAGCTCTACACAATTTAAAGAATTACTTGAGCAGCTCCAGACTCAATATGACCATATCATTATTGATACGCCACCAGTGCTTGCAGTAACTGACGGTATTATTATTTCTCAATATACTGGCGTAAACTTAATTGTTGCCCGTTATATCAAGTCTCATATGAAAGAGCTTGAATTAACAGTTAATCGCTTTGAACAAGCTGGTGTTAAAGTGAATGGCTTTATCCTTAACGATATTCAACGCTCTAGTGGCGGTGGATATGGCTATAACTATGCCTATGCATATAAAGCACAAAAAGAAGATTAATTAAGAGTTTTCTTAAAAAACCGGATCAAATGATCCGGCTTTTTTTATTTGATTTTTTAAGTTTCGCCAAATTAAAACTAACTAAAATATATAAAAAAACCACTCGTTTTTTTTGTTAAACATTCTATGCTTAAGTCGAAGCATGCTAAGATCGAAGCAGCCTTTTAGACTCAAATGATTATTTTTGGAACCTTTTATGAGTAAAGCCTTACCCATTGCTGTCGCTGTAGTTTTAGGCGGTGCTGCACTTGTACCTGTATATTATGCAACTCAACATCCGACCACAGAAGTCGGACGTAAAGCAGACAAAAATGCTTCTCCAATTCAAAAAATCAGTTATGTTCTTGGTTATGAAGTTGCGCAACAAACTCCTCCAGAATTGGATACTAAAGCCTTTGTTCAAGGGATCCATGATGCTCGTGGCAAGCAGCCAAGTGCTTATACTCAAGAAGATTTAAAAGCAGCTGTTGCCGCTTATGAAAAAGAGTTACAACAAAAAATGCAGCACCCAGACAAATCAGAGCAAGCAGGTACAACTTCTGAATCTGCAGATGCACAATTCCTTACTGAAAACAAAACTAAAGCTGGGGTAAAAACCACTGCATCAGGCTTGCAATATATCATTACTAAAGAAGGTACTGGTAAGCAGCCAACAGCTCAGTCAGTTGTTAAAGTACATTATGAAGGTCGTTTAATTAACGGTCAGGTTTTTGATAGTTCTTATAAACGTGGTCAGCCAGTTGAGTTCCCTCTTAATCAGGTCATTCCAGGTTGGACTGAAGGTCTTCAACTCATGAAAGAAGGCGGAAAAGCGACTTTCTTTATCCCATCAAACCTTGCATATGGTCCACAAGAACTTCCAGGGATCCCAGCAAACAGTACACTGATTTTTGATGTAGAACTTATTTCAGTGAAATAATAACAATTCAGGAGAGTCGTTATACTCTCCTGTTTTTTTGGAAAATGGCATGAAAAAAATTAGTTTGTTTATTGCAGCATCAACAATGAGTTTATCTGTTCTTGCTGCCACACCGATAACAAATAAAAGTCCAGCAAAGGATCAGTTTAGCTATAGTTATGGCTATTTAATGGGTCGTAATAATACTGATGCATTAACAGATTTAAATCTTGATATCTTTTACCAAGGTCTTCAAGAAGGGGCACAGAAAAAAAATGCCCGCTTAACAGATGAAGAAATGGCGAAAGCAATTAATGAGTATAAGAAAACTTTAGAAGCGAAACAGCTCGTCGAGTTTCAAAAATTAGGTCAACAAAATGCTCAGGCTGGCGCTGCTTTCCTTGCAGAAAATGCTAAAAAGTCTGGTGTAATTACGACCAAATCAGGTTTGCAATATCAGGTATTAAAAGAAGGTTCTGGTAAAACACCTAAAGCCACCTCTCGTGTAAAAGTTAACTATGAAGGTCGTTTACTCGATGGGACTGTTTTTGATAGCTCAATTGCACGTAATCACCCTGTAGATTTCCAATTAAACCAAGTGATTGCAGGCTGGACAGAAGGCTTACAAACAATGAAAGAAGGCGGTAAAACCCGTTTCTTCATTCCGGCTAAACTTGCTTATGGTGAAGTAGGTGCTGGTGACAGTATCGGTCCAAATAGCACATTAATTTTTGATGTTGAATTACTACAAGTTTTGCCAAAATAAATTTTTTTAGTTAAAAAAAAGCGATCGTAAATGATCGCTTTTTTATTTTAGTGTTTTAAATCTCTTGGTCTAAAACCAGTAATCAGTAAGCCAATTAAGTAAGCGATTACGCCTACTATGCATAAACCTGCGACCTCAGCAATCCGGATCCATTGAGAAAGTTCACCGTTATACCAACTTAACCCAAACCAAAGCGCTGCAATCATGGCAAGATTTGCTAAACCATATTGAAGGACTAGTTTTTTCCAATGCGCGCCAAATCGGAAAATATTACGCTTGTGTAGATAGAAGTAGAGTAAACCAGCATTCACCAAAGCTGAACCAGAAGATGCCAGTGCAAGCGCCATATGCTCAGCCTGCCAATTGATCAGTTTAAAGAATCCAATGAATACAACGTTTAAAATTGCATTTGCAGCAACTGACATTAAACCCACACGGACCGGTGTTTTGGTATCTTGCTGTGCATAGAAGCCTGGTGCGAATACCTTAATGAGCATAAATGAAATTACACCAGCACTCATACATTGCAATGCAAGTGCTGTCATTTGCGTATCACGTAGGTCAAACTCACCACGTTGGAATAAAGCCTGAATAATCGGTGTGGAAAGCATAAACAAAGCAATACTTGCTGGTAAACCAACCAACACAATAACTTTTGCTGCCCAGTCGATCATTCCGCGGAACTTTTCTTGATCTTGCTCAGCATGGCGTGCTGAAAGTGAAGGTAAAATTACTGTACCAATCGCAACACCGATTAAACCTAACGGTAGCTCAGTCATACGCTCAGCACTGTATAGCCAAGATACCGAACCATCTTGCATGAAAGATGCCCAAATTGTATTTAACAATAGGTTAATCTGAGTCACAGACACACCAAATAATGCTGGAAGCATTAATTTTAAAATACGCTCTACACCCTCGTGTTTAAAATCAACTTTAGGTGGAATTAGTAAGTTTTTACGCCATAACTCAGGAATTTGTACGGCTAACTGTAAAATACCCGCTGCTACAACCGACCATCCTAATGCTTTAATAGGCTCAGCCATATACGGCGTAAGCCACCATGCACCTGCAATCATTGCTACATTGAGCAATACAGGTGAAAAAGCTGGGGAAGCAAAAGAACCATAACTGTTTAAGATACTGCTGGCAAAAGCAGTCAATGACATAAACATTAAATATGGAATAGTCAGACGGAACATGCTGACCGCTAAATCGAACTTTTCAGGGTCATTATGGAACCCTGGCGCATACATATAGATGATTGCTGGTGCTAAGACCATAGCCACGAAAGTGAGTAAGGTCATGACCGTGAGCAAGCAACCAAATACCCGGCTAATCAGGATTTGAACTTCAGCATGTGCTCGGCCTGTTTTATATTCGGTTAGTACCGGAATAAAAGCCTGTGAAAAAGCCCCTTCGGCAAACAACCTTCGAAAGAAGTTGGGAATACGAAAAGCAACGACAAAGGTATCGAAATCTTTACCCGCACCAAACACGTTGAGCAATACGACATCTCGTACTAAGCCCAATACCCGTGACAACATCGTCATCGCACTGACAATAAAAGTCGATCGCCACAATGCCATCGTACTCACCTACAGCTATATTCGAAAGTCGCTATTGTAATGAAACTAGAAAATCTTTTCGTTGTGAAATGATGAATGAACTCAAGTTTTTTTCTGTGCTAACAGTTGTCTAAAGTGTTGCCATTTAAAATAAGGCCCCGGATCAGTTTTTCGGCCCGGTGCAATGTCCGAATGCCCTGCAATATGATTTTTAATTTCAGGATAAGCCTGATGAATAGCGGTAACTACATCGGTTAGTACGCTGTACTGTACTTCCTCAAAAGGCAAGTCATCACTTCCTTCAAGTTCTATTCCAATTGAATAATCATTGCATTCAACTTTAGCTAAATAGCTCGAACGTCCTGCATGCCATGCACGATCATTAAAGTTAACAAACTGTAGGACTTCACCTGTTCGTAAAATTAACAGGTGCGTAGAGACTTGCATACCTTCAATAGTCTGAAAATAGGGATGTACGGACCAATCTAATTTATTTTGGAAAAACTGCTCAATATAGCCTCCCCCAAATTGAGATGGTGGCAAGCTAATATTATGAACCACAATCATTTGAATTTCGGTACCAGTCGGACGCTGGTTAAAATTTGGAGAAGGAACTTGTCTCGCCCCTTTTAATTGTCCATCTATAACTTCATACGGTGTGATTTGCTTCATTGAAATGCCAATAAATTGCTTGCCAATTGTTTTAGTTTAAAACAGTTATGTGCTTTTCAAAGTAGTCAGCACGATTGTTTATCGCGATTAAACGAATAAAACAGCTTATTTTTAAAGTCGACGGTGCTAATATATCGCAAGTTTTAGGGTCATCGACAAAATGGAAACCGTATGAGCATACCTCAGTCTTTGCTTGAACAGTCAATTCAAATCAATATTCAACAAGCATTACAAGAAGATATTGGGGACGGTGACATTACCGCCATGCTCACGCCAGAAGATGAACAGGCAACTGCAACCATCATTAGCCGTGAAGATATGGTTTTAGCTGGACAACCGTGGGTAAATGCACTCATCTCAGCTTACGACAACACTGTACAGGTGACTTGGTTAAAACAAGAAGGTGACCGTGTTGCTGCAAATGAAGCATTTTTAAAGCTTGCAGGTTCTGCACGTAGTTTACTGACAGTAGAGCGCCCGGCTTTGAACTTTATTCAAACTTTGTCTGCTGTTGCAACAAAAACTGCTGAATATGTTCAGCATCTTGAAGGTTTAAATACAAAACTTCTCGATACACGTAAAACTTTACCGGGTTTGCGTATTGCACAAAAATATGCGGTTGGTATTGGCGGCGGACAAAACCATCGTCTTGGTTTATTTGATGCGTTTTTAATTAAAGAAAACCATATTATGGCAGCTGGTGGTATTGCTCAAGCAATTGCAAAAGCACACCAAATTGCGCCAGGCAAACCTGTTGAAGTCGAAGTTGAAACTTGGGACGAGCTTAACCAAGCGCTTGAAGCTGGTGCGGACATTGTTATGCTCGACAACTTTAGTCAGCAACAAATGATTGATGCCGTAAAACATGTGGCTGGACGTTGTAAACTTGAAGCTTCTGGCAATATCACCATTGAAAACTTACGCGAAGTAGCGACGACTGGTGTCGACTATATTTCTATGGGCGTATTGACTAAAGACGTCAAAGCCGTTGATTTATCAATGCGTTTTAATGCTTAAATAAAATCCACATCATTCTTGGTATTTTTTTGCGACTTGGTCATGTCTGCTGCTTGTGTTTTTTGCCATGCTGACTGAGTCGCTTGTGCCCCACTATCCCTTGGATCGGCAGCCATTAAAACAAATGTAACGACCGTTAAGAAAACTAAAAATACCTGTAACATTGCCATTCCTGTAGTTTTATATTTAATCGTTAAACTAGCGGTCTAACGTGAGTTAAATGCGGAGAGAATGTAAAAAACTACAATCCTACGTGATGTTTTGTTGACATGATTCTCACAGAGTTTTCTTTTCAGGCGAGTTATGTCGACCTACAATACATTCTATTCAATAACTTAGAATAAAAGTGTTGGTCTACTATGGAAGCAATATTTGACTTTTTTTTTCATATTATTGTTGTCATTTGTCGTTTCATTCTTATGAACATTATTCTAGAAATCATTGTAGAAATTGTCTTTCGTAGCACAGGCTATGTGATTGTTCGATGTTATCGTTATGGGCAATCGGTAGATTTTGATAGTACCGAGGTGGTTCTCGTTGGTTTTTTCGCTCTGCTGGTGCTTATTCTGCTCAGTATCTACTGCTTTTTACGATGAAAATTGCACCCATTAAAAACGGCTAAACATTACACTTTAGCCGTTTCTTGAATTATCAGATCTAAATCTTACAATTCAATCGTACCCATATAAGGATCAGAAATTGAATCTTCTTGAGTTTCTATACGTCCTGCAAAACGGCGACTAAACGTTGCATCATCAGCTAATGTCACCGTAAAGTCATACCAACCACCAAATTCAGACATATCCCAAACCAATTCTTTTTCGGAACTGTTGGTTTCTATATTCCATGTTTTATTTGGAAGATACGCATTTGCTTTGACAGTGAGTTTGTCTGACTTATTACCATCGTGACGAACCTTTAAATATAAATTCGCATCACACTCTTCCACACATACTCTAATTTCTGGTAATGCTTGAGTTTGGTTGGCTTGATTTAGATCTCCTTTAAACGCGCGATGGAAACCATTTGGTCCAAGTACCCATAAATCATACTGTCCATTTGTGGTATTCCACACGTCATCAAGCTGTTTACCCGCCTCAACCATATAGCGGCGTGGAATTGCTACAAGATCTAATCGGTTATACACATGAAACACTGCTGCCTGTTTACCCGTATTAGAGAACATCAGCTTAACCGTTTTTTGAGTGGCATCGACTTTGGCACTGGTGTGCAAAATATATGGCAAAGCACGTGATGGTCGAATCCCCATTTCCTGCTGAGGAAATTGCTGCTGGCTCGGAACAGGAACTTGTGGCAATAAAGCTTGAGCAACACGAATCGCATCGGCTTCAGCTTTTGTTTTCTTCCCATCTAGTTCAGCAACAGGCAAAAGGTTCGGTGTTTTAAAATTAAATGCTGTCGTTAAATCACCACATACAGCACGGCGGTATGGGCTAATGTTTGGTTCTTGCACACCAAAACGTTTTTCCAAGAACTGTAAAATAGAAGTATGATCAAAGACTTGAGAATTTACCCATCCTCCACGGCTCCACGGCGAAATCACATACATCGGAACACGTACACCTGGCCCGTATACTCGACCATCTGGTTTAGGTTGCGATTTGGAGGTCGCTACTGCTGGATGATTAAAGTACTCATAAGATACTTGCTGATCACTTAACGTGGTTTTTCCATATACGACACCGTTTAAATCTTTAGACGGTGCACTTGGTGAAGGAACATGGTCAAAGAAACCGTCATTTTCATCGAAGTTCACCAATAAAACCGTTTGACTCCATACTTGAGGGTTTTCAGTTAAAGCATTTAATACTTCCTGAATATACCAAGCGCCCTGTACAGGACTCGATGGTCCGGGATGCTCACTGTAGGTCGCTGGAGCAACTAACCAACTCACTTGTGGTAATTTACCTTGCGCAATATCAGCTTTAAAAGTTCCTAGAAAACCACCATCTGGCATGGTATTGGCAATACCTTTGTAAAGTGGTTGAGTCGCGTCAATCTTTTCATCGTATGCTGGGCATGTTGGGGTGTCATTACTGACAGGTTGACCAGATTGCTCATTTGCACGGCGATATTGCTTGAAACCAGCTAAAGGGTTATCGGTAAAGTTATCTGGCATGTTTTGATAAACTTTCCATGTCACGCCAGCCTGCTGTAAACGCTCGGGATACGTCGTCCATTCATAACCTTCTGTTGATGGCCCAATTCCATCAAATTCATTGACCACACTCGCGACACCAGCGCCTGTCGGGCCATTCGTTCCAGTCCAGATAAACTTGCGGTTTGGGTTAGTTCCCGCATGCATGGCACAGTGGTAGGCATCACAAATGGTAAAGGCATTGGCTAAGGCAAATTGATATTCGACTTCTTGTTTTTTGTAGTAGCCCATCGACTGCGGTTTTTTGTAGGCTACCCAATCACTCATACGACCATTGTCCCAAGCTGCTTGGCCATCAGACCATGAGTGAGGAGTGCCTGAAACTCGCTGAGCATTTCCTAAACGGCTATCTAAATGATAAGGCAATACTTTATTTTTCTTGGCGTCGTATTGCTCCCAAACTTTGCGGCTTTCTGTCATTGGAATGGTAAAGCGGTCACCAAAACCACGCACACCTTTTAATGTTCCAAAGTAATTATCGAAAGAACGGTTTTCCTGAGTCAAAATCACGATGTGCTTAACATCTTGAATAGTTCCACTTTCAACTTTGGCATCAATTGCCAGCGCTTTTTGAATACTCAGCGGGAAACTCGCCAGAGCAGCGGTCCCAAACATAGTTTTTGTAGAATTTAAAAGAAATTCGCGACGATTCATTTTTTCATCCTTAATTTTTATTATGGTGCACAGTGCATTTTGCAATTGCTGGTTGGCGGTGTTGTTGGCGATGAATTATCTGAGTTGTTGTCATCGTTACAAGCACTGAGCATAAGCGCTAAAGATGTAATGAATAAAAGTGAAAGTTTTCGCATTAGTTTTTTCCAAACGGTTTAAATGCGAACTACTAATAAAGCGTAAAAGTGACAGGCAAGTGATGTTTTTATGTCGATTTGATGAAGGCATAAAAAAACGCATCCGAAGATGCGTTTTTTAGATAACTTGAAATTACCAGCCTAAAGCTTCTTGTTGCTTTTTAATAAGCTCGGCAATTCCTTTTTCTGCCATTTCTAGCATGGCATTACTTTGTGCACGAGTAAACGGTTTATCTTCGGCTGTACCTTGAATTTCAATAAACTCACCCGCTTGTGTCATCACGACGTTTAAGTCAGTTTGACAGTTCGAATCTTCTTCATAGCAAAGATCAAGAAGTACTTCATCTTGATACATACCTACAGAAATTGCAGCAACCAACCCTTTAAGCGGATCATGCTTAATTTTCTTTTGAGACAATAGAACATTCATCGCATCAACCAATGCTACAGCAGCACCAGTGATTGAAGCAGTACGCGTACCACCATCAGCCTGAATGACATCACAGTCGATAGTAATCGTGTTTTCACCAAGCTTTTTCAAATCAACCATCGCACGTAAGCTACGGCCAATCAAACGTTGGATTTCTTGAGTACGACCTGTTTGTTTGCCACGAGCCGCTTCACGGTCACAACGTGAATGGGTTGAACGCGGTAACATGCCATATTCTGCCGTTACCCAGCCTTGGCCTTGGCCTTTTAAAAAGCGTGGCACTGAGTTATCAATGCTTGCAGTACAAAGGACTTTGGTGTGACCAAATTCGACCAGCACAGAACCTTCAGCATAACGGGTGTAGTTTCGTGTAATTTTCACTTCACGTAATTGGTCTAATGCACGTTGGTCAATACGCATAATCCTTCCTAACTTCTCTTAAATACAAACTTGGACATAGTATAGCAAAGGATTTTGACAGGTTGAGTTTATTCCCTACTTTGAAATGTAAGTCTGCAAGTTTCATAACTCAAAAATAAAAATAGCCCCTAAAAAGGAGCTATTTTGGATTAACTGAGATTACGCAAATTTGAATTTTGCTTTTAATTTTTCTAATGTCTGCATGACTTTTCCTGTGGTGTGGTTTGGCAGTGAACATTTTGCTAAACGTACCCATACACTCCAGAACTGGCGCATAAAGTTCGCTTCGTTGTAATTAATGCCATATTCTGCACAGAGGGCCTTAATTTTCGGGGCTACTTCTTTATAGCGGTTGGCAGGCATATCTGGGAATAAATGGTGTTCAATTTGATGGCTTAAGTTACCACTCAGAAAATGAAGCCATTCTGTCCCACTAAAATTACTTGAACCACGAATCTGGCGTAAATACCACTCTGCCTTAGTTTCAGTATCTGTATTGTCTGGTTCAAACGTTTCTGCATCTTCAGTAAAGTGGCCATTAAAGATCACAGCAGATGACCACAAGTTACGAATAATATTGGCAACTACATTTCCTGCAAAAACTGGTAAAAACATAGGACCAGAGATCACAGGGAAAAACACATAATCTTTTAAAACTTGGCGCGTTGCTTTTTTACGCACTTTAGCCGAATCTTTCCAAACCTGTTTCCAGCTCTTGGTTTTATAAACTAATGCATCTTCAAGATGTAAGTTTTGTACACCTACATACCATTCAAAGAAAAACATTAACTGTAGGCCGAGCGGAATATTAAACAGGTGGCGAGGTTCCCACTTCTGTTGGTCACTTACTCGCAAAATGCCATAACCCACATCATGGTCTTTACCTACAATATTGGTATAAGTGTGGTGCACGTAGTTATGTGTTTCACGCCAGTCATCACCCGATGCAATGGTATCCCAATCATAGGTATTACCGTTCAGACTTGGTTCATTTAACCAGTCAAACTGACCATGCATAACGTTATGACCAAGTTCCATGTTTTCTACAATTTTAGAAATACCTAGTAAGCCTGTTCCCAATAACCAGACAGGTGGAATCCAGCCACCAAACATCAACATGCCACGCGATGCGATTTCGGTATAGCGAACAAAATTACGCACTTTATAGATATATTTTGCGTCTTGTTCACCAAGACTTTGCATCACTTCTTGACGAATCTGTTCAACACGGCGACCAAACTCTTCAGTCTGTTCAGGTGTTAAATGAGCAGATTTAGAAACGGTAGAAAACTCTAATACCATATTCATAGGGTTAATCCTCTGTAATTCTTTTTATAGATCAATCGTGACTGGGCTTAATGCCTGGCTCACGCATAGTTTAATTGGACGGTTCGGTTGATCTTCAATTTCACCAGTTAACAGGTTTTGAGTAACTCCACTCACTTTGGTACAGCTGCATTTATTGCAGACACCCATACGACAACCATGTTGCGGACGTAGTCCTGCTTGCTCTGCACTGCTCAATAAATTCGTTTCAGCTAAAAATTCGTGTTGGGCACGGCGGAAAATAACAGGCTGTGCGATATGAGTTCCTGTCACTTGAAGTGGTTGGAAATATTCTTGGTGAAGCTGCGATTGAGCACCTTTTTGGGCATAAATTTCATTTGCCTGCTGCATCATGCCGTGATGACCACAAACATACGTTGCTGTTTGCTCAAAGTCAGGAACCAGCTTTTGCAGTAAACTTTCAGTTAAATGCTGTTTTTGCTCGGTGGTATTAAAAAAATGATACTGAAGCTGTGGGTACTGCTCTGCCAAAGCTTTTAATTCAGCATGAAAAATTTCCGCACGATTAAAATAAATGACATGAATTTGTTCAAGCTGCTGTTTCAAAGCTTGCTGCAAGAGTGAATAAATTGCAGTAATGCCACTTCCTGAAGCAATAAAAATCGCAGGCTGCTGGCCTTGATGCAAAGTGAAATCACCTTGTGGCTGTGAAATCTCAACACACTCGCCTACATGTAATAGTTGAGCTGCACGAGACACCAAGCCTTGTACTTTAATACCTAAAGCAATTTCACCTTGTGTGGTTACTTCAATAATCGAGTAACTACGCTGTTGGTAAACGCCATCGATAAGTAACGTCAATAGAATGCTTTGTCCCGCACGTACCTGATCGAAATTAAAATTACGATTCGGTTTAAGCTTGATCAGCACCATATCGGTATGAAGTGGCTGAACGGCGGTAACTTCTGCAAGTACCCTTTTCCAAGCCCAAGACACGTTAATTTTTTGCAAAATAAAATCAACGAAATCTTCTCGAACCCAATGCGGTTGATAGTTAAGTGTTGCGTTCATACGTTCCTCTTTTGTTTCTGGCTATTTATTTGAGTGAACACATGTTCGTATAGTGAACATATGTACACTATATTTATAAGTGTTCACTCAGTCAACACTTGTTCACTATTTTTTTTATGAAAGTTTGCTCTTTTTTGTTAGACTTTGGCTCACGGTTTAAATAGGTTTTTTTAATGTCGATACGGGATGAACGAAAACAGCAAAGTCGTCAGGCACTTCTCGATGCAGCCTTGCATCTAAGCACGTCTGGGCGTTCGTTCAGTAGTATCAGTTTGCGTGAAGTTGCACGTGAAGTAGGTTTGGTACCAACAGCGTTCTATCGTCATTTTCAAGACATGGATGAACTCGGTAAAGAACTGGTTGATCAAGTCGCGCTGCATTTAAAAAGCGTTTTGCATCAACTTGGACAAAGTTATTTACAACATAAATCTGCTAAAACTCAAACCAGCATTGAGCTATTTGTGCAGGCAGTGAACCATAGCCCGAAACAGTGGCAATTTATGATTGCTGAACGTTGGGGTGGCTCAGAAACGGTTCGTGCAGCCATTGCCAGAGAAATTGAATTTTTAATTGAAGACTTAACGACAGATCTCACTAAGCTCGAAAATTTTAAACATATTCAAAACCCTCAAGACTTAAATGTCTTATCTACCATTTTGACCAATATGTCATTTACGTGGGCAATGACATGGCTCAACCTAGCCAAACAATATCAAGGTGAGCAACTCAAACAGCAGCAAACTGCCTTTATTGAAAATGCATCTACACAAGTTCGCTTACTGTTTAGAGGCATTGCCAACTGGGAACGGTAAAACTGGCAAATGACAAAAAACAGGTTATGTGTTAATACGTAAAGAGTGAAAGAAAAAGGCTAAAATTTCGAGAAAAGTCTTTTTCTTTTTACAGGAAGTAAACTATTCGTTAGGCCAAACTGGTGCGGGAATACCTATGAATCTTGATCGTCATACACAATTTTTGATGCGCAAAGAAAAAATTCTAAGCGTTGCTGAAAAATTGTTACTAGAAAACAATCAGGAAATTACTCTAGATGAATTAGTGGCCGAGCTAGATATTGCAAAAGGTACGCTTTATAAGCACTTTAGAAGTAAAAATGAACTTCTGCTTGAACTCATTATTCAAAATGAAAAACAAATTTTAGAAATTTCTCAAAAATATAATACCGACTTTAAAGAGTATGCTCCGCGTTACATGCTTCATCATTTGCTCACCCCAGGAAAAACCATTTTATTACATCAACTTGAAGAAAATTTGACCATGACAGAATCTAAGTTGAAGCACCTTTTTGAAGAGCTGTATGAAATCCGTCAGCAACGTATTCTTGCGATTAAAGATATTACCGAAAGTTATTTAAAATCATTAAATTATGACATGTCGATTCGTGACTATTTATCTTATATCTGGTCGCTGACTTATGGCGCATCACTACTTTTAAATTCGACTTACTATCAGCGTTCGATTGGTTCTCGCCAAAAATTGATTAATTTATATATTAATCAGGCATTGTCACTACCTACTCAAACCACCAATTTTGATGCGCTAAATTTCCAGATTGAAGAAGAAAATCATCAAAATTAATTGAATTATTTCGTGATTGTGAAAGTAATTAAATATTAAAAAAGGGCTTCTAATGGAGCCCTTTTTCTAACGCAATCAAAATTATTTTGCTTTACGTTCTTTCTCAATTAAGTAGTTAAGTACTTGAGTAACTTTACCATCTTCACCCTGTACAACATATTTACCATTTACCACTACAGCAGGAACGCCTGTTAATTGGTACTGTTGAGCAAGTTTATTTGACTCGGCAACTTTCGCAGTCACAGCAAATGAGTTGTACGTACTATTAAATTTCTGTTCAGGCACACCATAGCGTGTGAAGAACTTAGCCGCAGAAGCTTGGTCAAAAATCTGCTGACCATTTACCTGAATCGCATGGAATAATGGCAAGTGAGTGCGCTTACGTACACCTAATGCCTCAGATGTATAATAAGTACGTGCCCCCTGTTCCCATACTTTGTTCATAGCGGCTGGTGTACGTACGAAACGTATATCACTCGGCGCCTGTTTTAACCACGCTTGCATATGTGGCTCAAGTTTAAAACAGTGCGGACATCCATACCAAAAGAACTCACGTACTTCGATTTTCCCCGGTACTTCCACTTTGCCTGGATTGGCAATCACGGTGTAGTCTTTACCAGCAACGAAATCTGCTGCCATTGCACTACCCGATACGGCCATAATTGCTGCACTCAAACCACCCAAAACCAATTTTTTCATTGCTACAGCTTTTCCTCTAAGTTGTTATGCATTAGCTTATGCCCTAAATATAAAACAAATATGCTAAATTCGTTTTGCTTCTGTGAAGTTTTTTATTGGGTTTATCGCTTTTTTCCCAATAATCGCTACACTAACGGCGAACTACATCAAAAAGATAACCCAAGTTTAGAGGTGACACCATGTCGCAATTGAATGTTGATTTACAAGAAATCGCAAAATTTGAAGCACTTGCTGCCAAATGGTGGGATCAACATTCTGAATTTCGCCCACTCCATCAAATCAACCCATTACGTTTAAACTGGATTGATGAACGTGTTGGTGGTCTTGCCGGTAAAAAGGTTCTTGATGTTGGCTGTGGTGGCGGTATTTTAGCTGAAAGCATGGCTCGTCGTGGTGCAGACGTACTCGGTATTGATATGGGTGAAGCCCCTTTGGCTGTTGGTCGCTTACATGCTCAACAAGACAATGTTCAAAATATTGAATATCGCCAAATTCCGGTTGAAGAGTTGGCACAAGAACAAGCTGGTCAATACGATGTGGTCACTTGCATGGAAATGATGGAACACGTTCCAGACCCAGCATCTATTGTTAAAGCATGTCAGGCTTTGGTTAAACCGGGTGGTCATGTGTTCTTCTCGACCATTAACCGTAATCCAAAATCTTATTTGTTCGCCATTATTGGTGCTGAATACGTGCTACGCATGCTTCCAAAAGGTACGCATGATTATCACAAGTTCATTCGCCCTTCAGAAATGGCACATGACATTCGTAATGCAGGCCTAACGTTAAAAGAAATGACGGGCTTACACTACAACCCTATTACAAAACGTTATTGGTTAGCACCAAATGTTGATGTTAACTATATGGTTCATACAGTAAAGACAGGTGCATGATGAAAGCTGTTTTATTTGATTTAGACGGCACTCTCATCGACACGGCTGCCGACTTTATCCGTATTATTCAACAAATGTGCCGTGATGAAAGACGTCCTGTGGTAGAAGCAGATCTCATCCGCACTCAGGTTTCTGAAGGTGCACGTGCGATGGTCAAATTGGTCTATCCAGAACTGGATGTGACCAACCCAATTTTCTTGGCGCATCGCCAAAACTTTTTAGATATTTATGGCAATAATATTGTCGTCGATACAGACCTGTTTGAAGGCATGTATCCGCTTTTAGAAGAGTTAGAAGCTCAGCAAATTCCGTGGGGTATTGTGACCAATAAACCACGCGGTTTAAGTGAGTCATTATTAGAGAAATTAAACTTAACTGAGCGCTGCGCGGTATTGGTGTGTCCAGAGGATGTTTCTAAAACTAAGCCTGACCCGGAACCGATGTATTTGGCTGCAAAACAGTTAAATATTCCAGCAGATGAAATTATTTATGTGGGTGACCACCCTCGTGATATTGATGCTGGTCGCAATGCAAATATGTATACCATCTTGGCAGCATACGGTTATTTACCTATTGAACATCGTGACGATCTAGCCGCTTGGCAAGCTGATTCGATTGTAAATACGGTGACAGAATTACACGAGATGTTACGTCAAAAGCTTCCTGCTCTACAGGAAAATCAGCGTATGATAGGTTAACACAAGAGTTTTACAGGCTTTTTTAACGGTTATTTATATCAATATAAAAAGAAGGAGGTTTACCAATGAAATATTCAGAATATCAACCTCGTCCAGATCTACTCAAAGATCGCATTATTTTAATCACCGGTGCAGGTGATGGAATTGGGCGAGCTGCGGCCCTCAGTTATGCTTTACACGGTGCAACTGTGGTTTTGCATGGTAGAACCTTAAATAAACTTGAAGTAATTTATGACGAAATTGAAGGTTTAGGCGCCCCTCAGCCTGCAATTTTACCGCTCCAGCTTTCGAGTGCTTCTGATCGTGATTATGACTTTTTAGTGAGTACACTTGAAAAGCAATTTGGACGTCTAGATGGCATTTTGCATAATGCCGGTATTTTAGGTGACCGAGTAGAACTCGCCCATTATCCAGCAGAGGTATGGGATGATGTGATGTCAGTAAATTTACGTGCGCCTTTTGCCCTGACTCAAGCACTACTTCCGCTTTTGCAAAAATCAGATAACGCTTCTGTTGTATTTACCAGCTCTGGCGTAGGTCGCGAAGCGCGTGCACTCTGGGGCGCGTATTCAGTGTCTAAAGTCGCGATTGAAGCTGTGAGCAAGATTTTTGCAGCTGAGCATACTTATCCAAATATTCGCTTTAACTGCATTAACCCAGGTGCAACACGTACAGCAATGCGTGCAAAAGCTTATCCTGAAGAAGATCCAAAAACATTACCAACACCAGAGTCAATCATGCCGGCTTATCTTTATTTAATGGGTGAAGATAGCCTGTCGCTCAATGGTCAAAGTATTGATGCACAGGATTAAATAACTATAGATGAAAAGCTAAAATAAATTACGGCCAATCATCACATCTGGCTTGGCTATACCTGAAAAGATATATACAAGCCTTTTTTATTATTGATAAAACACTGGATTTATCCGTAATTTTAATTGAAGCATTAAATGATCTTCACAGTTTCTCTGCATTTTGCGCGTACAGTATTCAACATGAGAGACATCAGATGTAAACGAGGATGCATCATGAAAAAGTTGTTCACCATCTTAGCCCTTAGCATCACTGTACTGACCACCAGTATGGCAAGCTTTGCTGATCCTCCATTTGACCGAGGACATGGCCAGAAAGGGCCTAAAGGTGGGCCTCGTGGTGAATGGAATGATCGTGGGCATAAATATGACCGTGACGATGATGAAGATCGTTTTCGCGATGAGCGCCGTATGCGTGAAGAACGCGGTTTTGAGCGTCTAAAACAACATCGCTGGCAGCCAGGTTATGTCATGCCACAGCATTATCGCGGCAATGGCTATAAGGTCGACTATAGAGACAGTAACTTACCTAAACCAGACCGTAACCAGCAATGGTATAAAATTAACAATGACTATATTTTAGTCGACACAGACTCTAACAGTATTGTTAGCATTCGTGGTTTATAAAACTGATAGCTCCTCACTATCAGTTAATAAAAAGGATAAAGCCAATCGGTTTTATCCTTTTTTTATTTTTATATCAATAAGATATTAAAAACTTATATATTCTAAATTTCTTCTTATTTGATAGATATTTTTCACATTTATTGTTCTTAGCCTTCACGATTTATCTGTAATTTTTCACTAACCTTCAATTATCGAAATTTAATTGATCATTCGAGGTTCATGATGAAAAAACTAACAACAGCAATTGTTCTTTCAATGAGTGGTTTAATCGCAACAACAGCGATGGCTGCACCAAATGATCATGACCATCATGGTAACTACCGAAACCATGACGTCAGACCAGTCAAAGTCATTCACAAAGACGACCATCGCAATGACTGGCGAGCAGGTCAAGTTGTACCCCGTGAATATCAGCACCCACGTTATGCAGTTGACTACCGCTCACACCAAAAACTGACAAAGCCAGGGCGTTTTCAAAAATGGTATAAAGTGAATGGTAACTATGTACTGGTAAATGAACAAAGCCATAAAATCATTAAAGTGATTCGTTAATTTAACAAAACATCAAACACCCAAATCTAATTTGGGTGTTTTTCTATCTAAAACATGCGACTTTAAGCTTTTTTGTTTAGAATCATCTTTATATCTTTTTGCTGTTGATTCGAGATCGGTATGCCAACTAAGTCTTTAGAGAAATCACATAATAACACCCAACATTATGTACATTGGTTCCGACATTCAGCACCTTATATTAATGCCCATCGCGATAAAACTTTTGTATTAATGTTTGGCGGTGAAGCCGTCCGCGATCCTAATTTCGAACATATTATTCATGATATTGCTTTATTGCATTCACTTGGTATTCGCTTAATTTTAGTCCATGGCGCACGTCCACAAATAAATCAAAATCTAAAAGATAAAGGTATCGAAACTCCTTTTTATGACAACAGCCGTATTACCACGCGTGAATCATTAAGCTGTGTCATGAGTGCTGTCGGGTCTATTCGCTTAGAAATCGAAGCACTGTTATCTATGGGGTTGGCTAACTCTCCAATGTACGGCGCTCGAATAGATGTTGTATCAGGTAATTTCGTAACAGCTAAACCTTATGGTATTCGTGATGGCATGGATTTTCAGCTTACAGGTGAAGTTCGTTCCATAGATACCGACGCGATTGAGCGTCATCTTGATAACGATAATATTATTTTACTTGGCCCGACGGGTTACTCAACCACAGGTGAAGTATTTAATTTAAGAGCTGAAGAAGTAGCAACGAAAACTGCAACCTATTTAAAAGCAGACAAATTAATCTTTTTAGGTGAACAACAAGGTTTGCTTAATGAAGAAGGACAATTATTGCGTGAATTGAGTCCGCATCAACTTGACTACTATATTCAACAATACCAAGCCAGTAGCCCCACCCTAACCCTACATTTACAAGAAGCAAAAAAAGCTTCTCTATCGGGTGTACATCGTGTTCATTTGATTTCATATGCCTATGATGGCGCACTCATTGAAGAACTGTTCACACGTGATGGTGTGGGTACCATGATTACCGATGCGCATTATGAAGAAGTTCGTATGGCGCATATTCAAGATGTCGGCGGCTTAATGAACCTATTACGCCCGTTAGAAGAAGAAGGCATTTTGGTGTATCGCTCACGTGAACGTTTAGAGCAGGAAATTAGTCAGTTTGCGGTTATTGAACGAGACGGTATGATTTTGGCCTGTGCTGCTCTTTATCCAATTCCTACTGAATTTAATGAAACTCGTTCGGCAGAAATTGCTTGTGTAGCAGTACACCCAAGTTATCGCAAATCCAACCGTGGTAGCCAAATTCTGCAATTCCTGGAGGAAAAGGCCAAACAACAAGGCATTCGTCAATTATTTGTTTTAACAACACGAACTGCACACTGGTTTTTAGAACATGGCTTTCACCAAGTTACTGTGGATGAACTACCAAATGCCCGTCAGGCACTTTATAACTACCAAAGAAATTCTTTAGTCTTTAAAAAACTGCTTCCCTAGGCTTTGCATTTTTTAAGATATTCTTATTTCAGATAAGCTTAGTCCAAAAAGTACAACCATAAATACGATTAATATATGGTTGTACTTTTTTTAAATCTTTAAATTTTATTCTTTTAATATTTTTCATTTTATTTACAAAAACTTAAACACTATTTTTTAAATATTATTCTGTTTAATAAATCATTTTTTTGCATAAGTTTATCGCCGAATGTTTTTAGCTTTTTTTTGCATAAATAAAGACTGAATACTTATTTTTTATGAAATAAAAATCCCTTTAGGGTATCTGCTCATCCAATTATTTTTCTTTTTCTCTTTCGGGGAGCACGAAACCACATGGCACTTTTTAATTCCACTTCATGGGCAAAATATTCAGTCATTGCTGCCAGCCTTGCGGGAGTGATGATGCTAGGTGGTTGTGCCAAAAAAGAGGAACACACCACCACAACTTTAAATATTGGATATCAGAAATATGGCATCCTTCCTATTTTAAAAGCACGTGGTGACTTGGAAAAAGCACTCAAAGATCAAGGCGTACAAGTGAAATGGGTTGAGTTTCCTGCGGGACCTCAATTACTTGAAGGTCTAAATGTCGGAAGCGTTTCATTGGGTGAGGCAGGTGAAGCACCACCTATTTTTGCTCAAGCAGCCAATCCAAATTTAGTCTATGTTGCAAACCAACCTGCTGCACCAAAAGCAGAAGCGTTATTGGTACAAAAAGACTCTCCTATTCACTCTATTCAAGATTTAAAAGGCAAACGTGTCGCACTGAATAAAGGTTCGAATGTTCACTACCTTTTATTGAAAGTTCTAGAAGCAAATCACTTGAGCTTAAGTGATATTCAACCTGTTTATTTACCTCCATCAGACGCACGTGCTGCCTTTGAAAAAGGCGCTGTCGATGCGTGGGTGATTTGGGACCCGTTCTTTGCAGCAGCTGAACATCAAATTCAAGCTCGCGTTTTAGCAACAGGTGAAAACTTGGTAAGCAATCATCAGTTCTACTTAGCTGATCGTAAATTTGCAGAAAGTAATCCAAAAGTACTCAACACTGTTGTGCAGACACTCAACCAAACAACCCAATGGGTCAGCACGCATCAAGATGAAGCGGCCAAGCTACTCGAAAAACCTACCGCACTTGAATTTGATGTACTCAAAACTTCTATTTCGCGAATGGGTTTTGGTGTTCAGCCAATATCTGACAAGGTAGCCCAAGAACAACAATATGTAGCCGATGCCTTTTATGCGCAAAAGCTCATTCCAAACAAGCTCACCATTCAAGATGCCATTTTAAAACTGAAATAAACCCAGCTTGGCACAGTTTAAATAACGATATAAACGCTGTGCTTTGCCTTAAGGGAACAAGGATATCAATATGCAACATCAATCATTATTTAATAAGGGTCAGTGGGCCCAATTAGTTAAGCGCTTTAGCGCAGTCGCTGTCTTAGGTTTAACAATTGCAGCGCCTGCTTGGGCAATTGACCCAACAGTGAAAGAACTTCGTATCGGTTTTCAAAAAAGTTCGATTAACTTCGCGATTGCCAAACAGCAAAAATTATTTGAACAAGAATTTCCAAATGCAAAAATCACTTGGAATGAGTTCCCCGCTGGTCCTCAAATTTTAGAAGCCTTGGCTGTTGGCTCACTCGATGTTGGAGTCACAGGAGACACACCGCCAGTCTATGCTCAAGCAGCTGGCAAGCCTTTATATTACATTGCTTATGAAGCAGCTAAGCCATTGGCATCAGCAATTTTAGTTCCTAAAAACTCACAGCTCACCCAGCTTAAAGACCTTAAAGGCAAACGCATTGCGTTGCAAAAAGGTTCCAGTTCACATTACTTGCTCGTACAGGCTGTGCGTAAAGCGGGCTTAAAATGGAGCGACATTACGCCCATTTGGCTCACACCTGCCGATGCTCGCGCTGCATTCCAAAAAGGTGCTGTTGATGCATGGGCAATTTGGGACCCTTACTACGCTTCAGCACAACTAGAAGACCAAGCTCGTGTACTTGCTTCAGGTAAAGGTTTAAGCCCGAACTATACCTTTTATTTAGCCGCTCCAAATTTTGTTAAGCAATATCCAAAAGCTGTTCCTGAACTCATCAAACAAATCAATCAAGCCGACAAATGGGTTCAAACCCACCAAGCCGAAACTGCAAGTGTGATTGGCCAAAGTACAGGCCTAAAACCTGCAACCAGCGACTTATTTATTAAACGTCGTCCACGTCCATCAGCAGCAGCTCCGCTGAACAGCAAAGTGATTGCTGAGCAGCAGCAACTTGCAGACATCTTTACTCAACAAGGCATCATTCCAAAACCAATCAGCATTAAACAAGCTGTTTGGGGTGCCAAGTAATTTCAATAGACATATAGGTAATGCACATGAAAATTTTCTGGTTTATTCCTACCCACGGTGATAGTCGCTATTTAGGTACAAGTAAAGGCGCTCGTCAGGTTGACCATGCCTATATGAAGCAAATTGCTGTGGCAGTAGATAACTTGGGTTACGAAGGTGTACTTATTCCAACGGGCCGTTCATGTGAAGACCCATGGATTACGGCGGCTAGCCTTATGGATGCAACTCAGCACCTTAAGTTTTTAGTTGCGTTACGTCCGGGGGTAACCACACCAGCTTTAGCTGCACGTATGGCTGCAACATTTGACCGCCTATCGAATGGTCGTGTGTTACTCAACTTGGTGACAGGTGGCGATGAAGCAGAACTACGCGGTGACGGTTTATATGAAGATCACTCAACGCGTTACCAAACTGCCAATGAATACGTAAAAATCTGGCGTGAAATTTTGACGCGTTCACATACAGGTGAAGCTTTTACATTCCACGGTGAACGTTTACAAGTAGATGATGCAAAACTACTTTACCCACCTGTCCAAAAGCCTTACCCACCACTTTGGTTTGGCGGTTCTTCAGACGTCGCTGTCGACCTTGCAGCTGAGCAAGTGGACACTTACCTCACTTGGGGTGAACCACCAGCAGCCGTGAAAGAAAAGATCGAGCATGTTCGTGCCAAAGCTGAGGCTAAGGGCCGTAAATTAACTTATGGCATTCGCTTGCATGTCATTGTTCGCGAAACCAACGAACAAGCATGGGCAGCAGCGAACGAGCTTATTCAATATCTCGACGATGCAACTATTGCTGCAGCACAGAAAAAATTTGCCCAAATGGACTCCGTAGGCCAACAACGTATGGCCGCGCTACACGGCGGTAACCGAGACAAGCTAGAAGTCTCTCCAAACCTTTGGGCAGGTATTGGTTTAGTCCGTGGTGGTGCAGGTACAGCGCTTGTAGGTGACCCAGAAACAGTTGCTGCTCGTATTCAGGAGTATGCAGACCTTGGCATTGATACCTTCATTTTCTCAGGCTATCCACACCTTGAAGAGTCTATCCGCTTTGCAGAGTTAGTATTCCCATTATTACCAATTGAGACCCGAGCTAAACTTGCTCAGCCAAACTTAACTGGTCCATTCGGTGAGATTATTGCCAACAACTATGTTCCAGACGAGAAGAAGCAAAATAGTTCCGTCAAGGAGCCTGCATGAGTAAAGATACAACTATTGTTTCACGTGGAACAAGACAAATCGGGCAGCGTTTGCTGCCTTGGATTTTCCCAATTGTTCTATTGGTTATCTGGCAAATTGCCTCAAGTTCGGGTCTTTTAGAAAACCGTATTTTGCCAGCCCCGACTGCTGTCGTTTCCGCTTTCTGGCATCTTCTCGTTAGTGGCGAATTATGGCATCACGTTAAGGTAAGTGCTGGTCGTGCACTGCTTGGGCTTCTAATAGGCGGTGGTTTAGGTTTGCTATTAGGTCTGCTCAATGGGTCTTCGCGTTTCGCCTCTACCCTGCTCGATACGACCTTGCAAATGATTCGTAATATTCCGGCTCTTGCACTTATTCCGCTTGTGATTTTGTGGTTTGGTATTGATGAAACAGCAAAATTATTCTTAGTAGCAGTTGGTGTTTTCTTCCCTATTTATATCAACACCTATCACGGTATTCGTTCAGTTGACCCTCAATTGATTGAGATGGGTAAAAGCTATGGCCTTTCCCGTTGGCAGCTTTACAAAGAAATTATTCTACCTGGTGCGATGCCTTCTATTTTAGTCGGTTTACGTTTTGCGTTAGGTTTGGTTTGGGTATTACTCATTGTAGCCGAAACTATCTCAGCACAAGCTGGCATTGGTTATATGACCATGAATGCACGAGAGTTTTTGCAAACAGATGTAGTTCTGGTCGGTATTCTTCTTTATGCCCTATTAGGTAAGTTAGCCGATGTTTTAGCACAAATTTTGGAACGCTATTTACTACGTTGGCACGCTGGTTATCAAAAATAAGGGAGCTTAAAATATGACAAATCTGAATTTAAATATTAATCAGAATGACGTAGAGCTCATTCCAGAAAATCATCCAGAGTCACAAGAGCCTGTAGTAGGTGCAGAGATTCTGATTGAACAGCTTTATAAATTTTATGGTGAGGTGAAGGTTCTTGAAGATCTTAACCTGCATATTCAACCGGGCGAATTTTTAGCGATCGTAGGTCGTAGTGGCTGCGGTAAAAGTACCTTATTACGCTTAATTGCCCAACTTGAAAAAGCAAGTTTTGGTGAGATCAAGTTTAAATCTGCCCGACATTTACGTGAAGGAATTACTAACGATGACATTCGGGTTATGTTCCAAGACCCCCGCCTACTTCCTTGGCGAAATATTCTTCAAAACGTTCAACTTGGACTACCAAAATCACAACATGCTTTAGCAGAAGAATTACTGGAAAAAGTGGGCCTCAAAGAAAAATCGGGACAATGGCCTTCACAGCTCTCAGGTGGTCAACGTCAGCGTACAGCCTTAGCCCGTGCGTTATCGCATACTCCACGTATTTTACTGTTAGATGAGCCGTTAGGTGCATTAGACGCGCTCACCCGTCTTGAGATGCAAAGCTTGATTGAACGTTTATGGAAAGAGCAAGGTTTTACTGCCATTTTGGTCACACACGATGTGAGTGAAGCAGTGCAGTTGGCCGACCGTATTATCCTATTAGATAAGGGTCAAATTGCTCAAAGTTTCCAAGTGAATTTGCCACGTCCGCGGAAAAAGAGCATAACTTTTGCCCAGCTTGAACAACAAGTACTCGACGCAGTCTTAGCAACTTAAGGTTAAGATGAGTAATGAGAACCATTCAACTGAAAAATGCCCAATTAACGAGCAATAAAACTGATGATTTATTGCTCTTTTTTAGGGCGAAGATCAAAAAATATTTTTAAGAATAACAATAAACTAGTGAATCTCTCTATTTTTTGCACAATAGTATATCTATTGCTCAAATAACTATCCGTTTTTTCACTAAAAAAGTGAGACACCTGTGCACAAATCAAACGATTTACCTTACAATGGGAACACTATCTTTTTAATTTATGCAGCAAATGGAACAAAAGAAGAGTACTCAAAAGCGCAATCAGCTTCTTGCTGCCGCCCTTGATGTGTTTTCACTATATGGGTTTAGTGGTGCAAGTCTGGATGAAATTGCCCAACTCGCTGACATGCATAAGTCGAATATTTTCTATTACTATGAAAATAAAGAGTCTTTATATGTGGAAGTGCTGACCACAGTTTTACAAAAATGGCTTGCTCCCTTACAAACTTTAGAAGCTGAGTTAGAACCAGCCGAAGCTTTGTCTCACTATTTAATACAAAAAATCGAACTTTCTCGTAGCCAACCAAAGGCTTCGCGATTATTTGCTTTGGAAATTATCCAAGGGGCTCCGCACATTTTGCCTATACTGAAAGGGCCTTTGAAAAAGCTATTTAAGCGCAAAGCTAAAGTCATTCAGACTTGGCAAGAAGAAGGGAAAATTTCTCCAGATATCGATCCTGAGCTGTTAATACTCAATATTTGGGGCCTTACGCAAAACTATGCCGATTTTGCCACTCAAATGGAAATGGTGACTGGTAAAACACTTCGTAACCGCAGTATGTTCCAGCGCTCAATTGAGCATACGGTGCATATGATGCTCTACGGCGTATTACCTCGCTAAAATAAAAAAGATCGGCAAATTTGCCGATCTTTTTTTAGAAATGATTTTGATAAAGAGCCAAGAGTTTTTGCGCACCCAATAATAAATTTTCTTCCCAATCTAAATGGGCAGTATCATCTGCACCATCAGTAATATATTTCACCGAAATTAAACGTACACCTAGCTTGTGGCAAACTTTGGCTAAGGCATACCCTTCCATATCCACCACATCACACGCGACTTTCGGCTGACCCGTTTCAAATGAGTCCCCTGTCCCGCATATCCCTTTTGGTAAATCAGCAAAATGTGTTTGAAGATGAATTTCAGCTGGCAAGTGATCATCTAACGGCGTTACACCTACTTCAAACCCTAAGGGTGAAACATCCATATCACGTTGTACAAAAGTTTTCACCTCGACTAAATCATGTCGATTAAATGCAGAGCTTCCAGCTGTACCCAGATTAATTAAAGTTTTACAGCCAGTTTTTTGAATAACCTCAAATGCTTTAAAGGCAGCATTAATCTTACCAATACCACTGTAATGGACTTCAATACCTGCTTGCTCAAATAAACCTTTAGATTCATTAGGAAGTGCCATAATTAAAGCAATATCTTTGTTCATTCAAAAAGGCTCAATTCAAGATTAATAAATTAGAAAATAAGTATAAATCAGGTGCAAAAGCTTTTTGCACCTTTTCATCATTACTGCATTTTTTGTTGTAAGGCGATTAAACATGGAGAGAAGAACAGTTGCCCACTATAGGCTCCGGCTAAGGTTTTCTTCATTACAACGCTCCACATCACTAATAATAAAACACTGAGTGCCACCGCAACATACTGTAAAAATACAACTTCAACCTGATGCCCTAAATTAAATAAAGCCAGAATAAACACACCTAGTGGAAAGGTTAAGCCCCACCATCCCAAGTTAAATGGAATACCTGTCTTTGCATGACGAAGCGTTGTTAATATCGCAAGACCTAGCCACCATAACCCAAAGCCTAACAGTACTAGACTACCCACAACGCCTAATGCTTGAAATACATTGGCAAACTGGTCAAATCCTACATTTGGTGCCACTCTTTTTGCCTGTTCACCTAGCAACAACAGACCTAAAGCACCTGTTCCAATTGGACCTAAAGATAACCAGCTAGAAATTGCGACTTCTTTTTCCGGTAACTGATGCAAAGCCATACGCAACATTAAAATTGTTAAAATAGCGAATGCAGGTAAAACAGAAATCCCCCAGAGTACATACCCCGCTAACAATAATTGAAAGCTATGCAAATCTGCTGGTAAATGTGCAACTAACATGCCCGCAGAACTTGCTGCTACTTCACATGCAACCACAGGTAAAAGCCAGATTGCAGTCATGGTATGTAGCTGATGGTTCTGACGGCTAAACATACAAAACGGCACAATCCAAGCAATTGCTAGCGCTAAAAAGACATCGACGTACCATAAAGCTTGAGCGATATGAACTGCCACTTCACCATAAAGCCCGACACCGAAGCTTAAAAAGCCATTTAATATGGTTGCGAGCCCCATTGGAATAGCGCCTAAAAACAAGCTCATATTTGGATGATTAAATACTTGCTTAGCTTCATGAGGGAAAAGAAACCACCGCAATAAATAAAGACCTGAAAAAACACTAAATAGAACAATATTGAATTGCCATAACAGTGTAGCCAGCATAAATAAAAATGATTTGGCAAATGAAAGCTGAATTAAAATCATACTGACCACACCAGTACCCATAGTTGCTGTAAACCAATTTGGGGTAAAATGCCGTATAACATCTTTACTTTGATTTAATTGGTAAAAGGGTCTTTTCATCTTGAGTCTCTAGTCAAAGAGTGGATGAAGCTATAGTAGGATAAATTAATAATAAGAAAAATTGATTTATTTTTATTTAATTCATCAATTTTTTAGATATAAAAGATATTCGTATTGAAAAATACCTGAGTAAAAACACAACAACAAGACGAATCTGTGAGATTATGGCAATATATAGCCCTTGCAAAAATAGCCATATTTTAAGTTCATGAAACTGCTTCGTCTTAATGCGTTATCGCCCAATTTCCAGTTGCCGCAAACAGCGGTAACTATTGGTAATTTTGATGGTGTCCATTTAGGTCACCAAGCGATGATTGCTCAACTCAAAAAAATTGCTGCAGCACAAGGCTTAAAAACATTGGTCATGATTTTTGAGCCACAACCACTTGAGTTCTTCAAAGGCTACGATGCCCCACCTCGTATTAACTCATTACGGGAAAAAGTTGAATATCTAGCTGAACTTGGGGTTGATTACATTGCGGTTGCCAAATTTGACCAGCATTTCCGTAGCATGAGCGCATCACAATTCGCAGATTTATTAAAAGACAAATTAAATGCGCAGGCTTTGGTTTTAGGAGATGACTTTCATTTCGGCAAAGACCGTCAAGGCAACAGCGAATTTTTAAGAAATTACGGCTTTCAAGTCACAAATTTACATACAATTGAACTCGAAGGTGAACGCGTCAGTTCAACTCGTATTCGCCAAGTGCTTCAAGTGGGTAATCTCGCTTTAGCAGCTAAATTATTAGGCCGTCCATACAGTATTACTGGACGAGTTCAATATGGCGACCAAATTGGACGAACTTTAGATTTTCCAACGATTAATGTCCGTCTCAACCGCCATAAGCCTTGTTTAAATGGTATTTATGGCGTTGAAGTCATTTGCGAAACAACTTCGCTAACTCAAAAAGTGCTTCAGGACTCGCCTGAAAAACCGGGAATTGCCGGATATCATGAAAATAGCCTTTATGGTGCAGGTCATGTCGGTACTCGCCCAGCCATTCAGCAAGAGCATCCCGAGTGGAGATTAGAAGTACATTTCCCTGATGTTTCTGCTAATCTGTATGGCTTATTTATGCGGGTGACTTTTCTTCACTATCTTCATGGTGAATTGAACTACCCTTCGCTTGAGGCACTTAAGGCAGGAATTGATAATGACGTGCAACAATTACGACAATATCGTAAAGACACGACACAATTTCCTTTTTAATTCGAATTTTGATTGTAAAACATGTCGGCTCCCAAGCTGATTAAACTGGAAGACAACTTGCATGAGCGATAAGCAAACTACTGAAAATGCAGTGGACTACAAAGCCACGCTAAACCTGCCGGATACTGAATTTGCAATGAAAGCAAATTTGGCAGTACGTGAAGTGAAATGGTTAGAAGAGTGGTATACCGACAACATTTATCAGCAGATTCGTGCATCGCGTATTGGCAAGAAAAAATATATTTTGCATGATGGTCCTCCATATGCGAACGGTACAATTCACTTGGGCCATGCGGTTAACAAAGTACTCAAAGACGTCATCGTAAAAAGCCGTACTTTGGCAGGTTTCGATGCGCCCTATGTTCCGGGTTGGGACTGTCATGGCTTGCCAATCGAACTAAAAGTTGAAGAAAAAGTAGGTAAAGTAGGCGAAAAAGTTGACGCAGCGACTTTCCGTAAACTCTGCCGTGAATATGCGCTAAAACAAATTGATTTACAGCGTGCTGACTTTAAACGTCTTGGTGTTTTAGGTGATTGGGATAATCCTTACCTCACCATGAACTACAAACAAGAAGCCGATATCGTTCGTGCTTTAGGTTTAATCCAAAAAAATGGTCATATCCAGCCGGGCTTAAAGCCAGTGAACTGGTGTATGGACTGTGGTTCAGCACTTGCTGAAGCTGAAGTTGAATACGAAGATAAAAAATCTGACGCAATTGACGTTGGTTTTGGCGTTGTAGATTTAAAAGACTTAAGCGCTCGTGTAAATGTAGACGTTCAAGATCCAACGGATATCGTGATCTGGACCACTACTCCTTGGACATTACCAGCGAACCAAGCAGTTGCATTACATGCCGAAATTGAATATCAATTGGTACAAGTAACAACTGAGCGTGGTAAGCAAAACTTTATTCTTGCTAAAGACTTAGTTGCTTCTGCAATTGAGCGTTACAAGCTTGAAAACCCAGTTGTTTTAGCTGACTTTACTGGTTCAGCTCTTGAAAACCTTACTTTACAACACCCTTTACTTACCGATCGCCAAGTTCCGGTTATTTTGGGTGAACACGTTATCGCAACAAGCGGTACAGGTGCTGTACACACTGCGCCTGGCCACGGTGCAGACGACTATAAAGTAGGTATTCAATACAACCTTAAAGTTGAAAACCCAGTGGGTGGTAACGGGGTTTACTTACCAACCGCACCAATCTTTGCTGGTGAGCACATCTATAAAGCCAATCCAAAGATTATTGAAGCTTTAGGTGCTGTAGGCCGCTTATGGGCTCATCAACCGATTAAACACAGCTACCCACACTGCTGGCGCCATAAAACTCCTATTATTTTCCGTGCTACACCACAATGGTTTATCAGCATGGATCAAAAAGGTTTACGTGAAGGTGCGCTTAACGCCATTGAAAAAGATATCGAATTTGTACCGAACTGGGGTAAAAACCGTATTGAATCAATGATTGAAGGTCGTCCGGACTGGTGTATCTCACGTCAACGTACTTGGGGTGTACCAATTCCATTCTTCGTTCATAAAGATACGAATGAATTACACCCTCGTACGCCTGAACTGATCGAAGAAGTTGCTAAACTTATCGAACAAGAAGGTATCGATGCATGGTTTAACCGTGAAGCCAAAGACTTCATTGGTGAAGATGCTGAACAGTACAATGCGGTTCGCGATACGCTTGATGTATGGTTTGACTCTGGTACAACGCATTACTCTGTACTTGAGCAACGTGAAGAATTAGAAAGCCCTGCTGACTTATATTTAGAAGGTTCAGACCAACACCGTGGCTGGTTCCAATCTTCTTTATTAACGTCTATGGCAATTCATAATCGTGCGCCATACAAAGCCTTGTTAACACATGGTTTCACAGTGGATGAAAATGGCCGTAAATTATCGAAATCTTTAGGCAACTATATTCCACTTGAAGAAATCATCAAACAACTTGGTGCCGACGGTTTACGTTTATATGTAGCGTCTAGTGACTATCGCTATGAAATTGCAGCATCTAAAGAAATCTTTAGCCGCGTAAGTGATAGCTACCGTCGTATTCGTAATACGCTACGATTCTTGCTTGCGAACCTAAATGGTTTCAAACCAAGTACAGATGCTTTAGCAGTAGATGACCTCATCGCGCTTGATCAATACATCTTGCAACGTGCGAACGAAGTACAACAAACCATTATCACTGCATATGAAGAAATGAACTTCCATGTCGTGTGTAGTGCGTTAACAAGCTTCTGTATTAATGACTTAGGTGGTTTCTATCTAGACATCATCAAAGACCGTCAATACACCACTAAGGCTGACTCACAAGCACGTCGTTCTGCACAAACAGCGCTTTACCATATCGTACAAGCATTTGTTCGCTGGATGAGTCCTATTCTAAGCTTCACAGCTCAAGAAGCGTGGCCACTTATTCCAGAACAAACTGAGAAGTATGTATTTACAGCTGAATGGTATGACTTACCTGTTTCATCAAAAGCAAACTTGCTTTCTGAAGCAGACTGGCAAACATTGATTAGCGTAAAATCTGCAGTAAATAAACAGATTGAAGCAGCTCGTAACGCTAAACTTGTCGGTAGTAATCTTTCAGCCAAAGTTGAACTTTGGGCAAATGAATCATTACAAACAGTTTTAAACCAACTGGCTGATGAACTCCGTTTTGTTCTTATTACTTCGCAAGTAGTAGTACATCCATTTGCTGAACAAGGTGAAGTAACTGAAATGGAAGGCTTACGTGTACAAGTATCTGCAGCTGAAGGTGAAAAATGTGCACGTTGCTGGCATGTCCTTCCTGATGTAAATACACACGCCGATCATCCTGGTTTATGTGGTCGTTGTATTGTGAACGTCACTGGTCGTGGCGAAGTGAGAAAATATGCCTAATTCACAAGCTAAAAAAGGCTTATTCCAGTTTTATCCGCACAACCTCATTTGGCTTGGACTTTCTGTCCTTGCCATTGTTTTGGATCAATGGACAAAATGGATTGCAAGTACACATCTGAACTATGCAGATCCTGTACCTGTGCTTCCATTTTTAAACTGGACACTATTACATAACTATGGTGCAGCCTTTAGCTTTTTATCTGATGCGGGGGGATGGCAACGCTATTTCTTCACATCTTTGGCAGGCTTAGTTTCAATACTTTTTGTATTTTGGTTGCTGCGTATGCCTAAAAAAATGGTGGTGCTACCTGTAGCTATCGCTTTAATTTTAGGTGGAGCACTCGGTAATCTAATTGACCGTATTACTTTAGGGTATGTGGTCGATTTCATTCATGTTTATTACCAAAATCATCACTTTCCAGCTTTTAATATTGCGGACAGTGCCATTACTCTAGGTACCATTTTGCTACTCATCGATACATTCTTCCTTGAGAAGCAAAGACCTAAAAATTCGGATGCATAATATGACCGAAATTATTCAACCTAATGAAGAAATTCGTATTACTGACGGTTCTAAAGTTGACCTACACTTTTCTGTTGCTCTTGAAAATGGCGTAGAAATTGACAATACACGTAGCCGTGAAGAACCTGTTAGCTTGACTATTGGCGACGGTAACTTGTTACCAGGTTTTGAGAAAGCCTTATTCGGCTTACGTGCAGGTGATCGACGTACTGTACATCTTCCACCAGAAGATGCTTTTGGTCCTTGGAACCCTGAAAATATACAAACTTTTGATACGGTTAAATTCGAACAACGACCTATTCCTGGTCACATGATCGAGTTTGAAGATAAAGCAAAAGCAACTTTATTTGGTGTCGTGAAGTCAGTGAATGATGATATTACTGAAATTGATTTCAACCACCCTTTAGCTGGCAAAAATATTACTTTTGAAGTAGAGATATTCAAAGTAACTCCAGCTGGCCAGCAAGGCATTAAGTTGATGTAAAAAAAGCCCTCGATTGAGGGCTTTTTTATTATTTAACTTTTATGCATGACATAAGAATCCTTACAAATTCTATATTCTCACATCCTATGTAATGAATTAAGTTATAAAGATAAAAATCCTTAGGAAAAATATATGCTGGTCTATATCATCGTAGGAAGTGTTCGTGAAGGACGCACAGCTATTAAAATTGCCAATTGGTTAGAAACAGCAATTCCATCATTTAATCTAGAAGATTTTCAGACAGAAGTAATTGATTTAAAAGAGTGGAATTTACCGTTATTTTCAGGCTCTCACCCACCTGCAACAGGTATTTATGATCAACCAAAACAACAAGAATGGGCAGATAAAATTGCCAAAGCTGATGCATTTATCTTTATTAGCCCAGAATACAACCATGGCTACAGTCCAGCTTTAAAAAATGCACTCGATTATGTAGGTAAAGAATGGAGTGGCAAACCAGCCGCATTTATTGGTTATGGCTCAACAAATGGCTCTCGCTCTATTAGCCAAATACGTCAAGTCACCTCCAGTTTAAGTATTGTTGACCCAAATGCTGTAATAGAAATACGAGATATCTTTAAACGTAATAAAGATGAAAAGTTCGAAGCCAATGAATTTGAAGTAAAAGGACTTCAATCAATTGTTGAAAAGCTACAAAAATATCATTTGTCTTAAATTGAAAAAAAGCCTCTTTTCCAATAAAAGGGGCTTTTTAATGTTATAAATTTTTTAAATAATTCACTACGTCTTTATTACCAGCCATTTCTGCTAACTGTAATGCTGTGTATTCGCTTTTATAAGTGATATAAGCACCTTTTTCAACCAAGAGTTTCACTATCTCTAAATGATCATTCTCAGCTGCTGCTTGTAAAGCACTATAGCCTTCCTCATCTATCTGATTAGGATCCTCTCCATCTATTAATAATTGTTTTACTTGATCTAAATCACCTAAAGATGCCCAATAGATCAACTCTGGAAGAGAAAGTTCTTCATTATCTTCAGGTAATTGAGAGAATGAGTTGAATTTCATAGTTTTCTCTTTAAAAATTTTTTTGAGTTAATAGTCTTCAACGAGAAATTCTCCTTTAGATTCACCAATAAGAAATTGCACAATATTATCACGAGTTTCTAAAACCCATACACCTGTAAACTCTGGTGTACGTATAACAGTAAAATACAACTTAAGAAGTTCACGAATAGAGCTTATACTTTTCTGCACTACTGAAGCAAAGTTTTCCCATTCTTTATTATTTGCCCAAGGATTATCAGCATGTAAATATTTACCTAATCGATCATATAACTTAATAAATTGATTCATATCAAAAAAATTCTCTCTTTTTCTATCAAAATGCCAACTTCCATCTGGTAATTTTTTAGCAGGTAATAAAGGTATTGGATAAAAATCAGAATTTATCTCACTTAATGCTTTTAAAATTGAACTAGCTTTATAATCTTTTGTATAGTCAGGATTCTTATTGGCTTGAGCACGATATTCTTGATATTTAATTTTATTTGGCGCTATGGAAGCCAAAGCCAATATTTCTAAAGCTTTACGCATATGTAATATTGAAGATTCTAAATCTAATACATCTCTAATTTCAAAGTAAGAGTTTATAAGAACTTCACATTTATTTAATCGAAATAATGCCTCATTCACCTTATCTGCATAAATTTTTTGTAAATCTTTCATTTTTAAATCTATATAAAATTAAAATAATACAATAAGTCTAATTATCACGCATAAAGCAACACCCCAATCTCTTTTGAGATTGGGGTGTTAGAATAATGAGCTGGCGATGACTTACTCTCACATGGGTAACCCCACACTACCATCAGCGCTAAGAGGTTTCACTTCTGAGTTCGGGAAGGGATCAGGTGGTTCACTCTTGCTATGGTCGCCAGCACAA
>NZ_JBIUCS010000025.1:0-43402 GCF_044538485.1 Acinetobacter sp. ABJ_C5_2
GATAAGAAGTAGGTAATTCATCAAACGTAAATCCATTTAATTCTTCGATAACATCACAATCAGATAATTTTAATTTATCTTTATCTTCAATATTATTATGTGTTGCACCTACTAGTTCTCCTCTTAAATGTAAATATGAGGAAATTCTTTGTAAACCGTCAATTAGTTCATATTTACCATCATCAAGCTCAATAACATAAATAGGTGGTACAGGCATTTCTAAAATAAGCGATTCAATAAAACGTGATTGTTTGCCATTTGACCATCGAAATAATCTTTGGAAGTCAGGTGAAATATTTAACTCATTACTTTGATACATATCAAGAATTTCATTAAAAGAAACATCCAGATGCGTTGTATGTATCTTGGAAACTTTTTCTTCAATTATTGTCACTAGTTGACTTGGATTAATTTTCATATATAACCTACTATTTTTTTAAGATAATTACACTCTCAAAATTTTGTTTTTTAGAAACATATTTTGAAGAGTTTTTGTTAATATTAGATAAAGATTGGATTGGAAAATCTTCACGTTTAATAAGATCAAAGCCAATATTAATAGACATTTCACTTAAATGAGTTGCGATATCATTAAAAATCTCTTTGTAGTAAGAGTTTTGTACAACTAATATAAAAGTTCCATTATATTTTAATACCCTATATATTTCTTCCAAAGAATTAAACATGTTAGAGAAGTATTGAATATGATTTTTATAATAGTATGTATTGGATGCTCTCGATTCGTGATTTTTGATTAAATTAATGAAATTATTGCAACTAGTACCCCATATGATATTAGGTGCAGTTATTTGTTTATCAACGGTTGTTGTTCCAATGATACTTCTTCTCAAGTCCTTAAATTCATAATTTAGACGGTAATTTAAAATTGCTAGCTCAGGCTTCATTGAAACTGCATAATCTATTCTTGTGCAGTAAGGAGGTGATGTTAATACAAAGTCAATAGATTGATTAGTTAATGGAAGAGATGTCGATGAACCTATATAAAAATTAGTGTTAACATTAGAAATTAAATTGCAATTAACTTTTTGCTTTATAATATATTTTTTAAGCAATTCGCTATATTCCTTGAGAATATCGTTTTTATCAATATTAATTTTTTCCTCTTCAGATTTTGCAATTTTAATCCATGTTGGATTAGATGAAGAAAAATTTTCTTTAACTATTTTTTTTGTTAAAAGGAATAAAACTGTTAAGTAAAAACATGTTTCTTCAGAGTAATAATTTTCTGGGTGTAAAAATTTATCATATGCTAAAGTTATTTCTCTTTGTAAATTTCTAAATATTTTACATGTATCTTCATGAAACCATTGCTTAAGAGGTTCCTCTTCATCAATACTTTTATCAAAATCAATTGAATACAAAAAATTATCATTGATATTTGTTAGATTTTCATAAGTAACCAAAGATGCTCTACTTATAATAGTCATAACTGGATTAATATCTATTCCAAATGACTGCAAATTTAATGTATTTGCAATTATATTTGTGATTCCAGTTCCAGCCCAAGGGTCTAAAACAACAGAATTTTGTGAATCTATATTTTCTAGAATAGATTTAACAAAATTTTTAGAAAAACCGGCATAGTAAGGGTACAAACCTGCACCCTCAATTTGCTCATGTGAATTAAGTTTAGCTTTATTTAAATTCATAAATTATACAATCGAATCATCTAAATTAGGCCCTAACCAACGCTTCGCCTCATCAAGTGTCCAACCTTTACGTTTTGCATAATCTTCAAGTTGGTCTTGAGAGATTTTACCTACGTTGAAGTATTCACTTTGAGGGTGTGAATAATAGAAACCACTTACCGAAGATGGCGGCATCATTGCAAAGTGTTCAGTCAGTTTAGTACCAATTTTATCGGTAGAGCCTAACCAATCAAATAACACTGCCTTTTCAGAGTGCTCAGGGCAAGCAGGGTAGCCCGGTGCAGGGCGAATACCGACATATTTCTCTTTGATCAGTTCTTCATTGCTAAGCTGTTCATCAGCTTTATAGCCCCAGAACTCTTTACGAATGCGTTCATGTAAGTGTTCTGCAAAGGCCTCTGCAAAACGGTCAGCTAGTGACTGAACTAAAATTGCAGAGTAGTCATCACCTTTTGCTTTGTATTCATTCGCCAATTCTTCTGCACCAAAAATTGATACAGTGAATCCGCCTAAGTAGTCTTGTTGCTCGCGGTCAGTACGAATGTAATCAGCTAAAGACAAGTTCGGTTTGCCTGTCACTTTGTCAGATTGCTGACGTAAGTGCTCAAAAGTATGCGTAACATTTTGACCAGCTTCATCAAATACACTCACTGTGTCGGCGTCAGTGCGCTGAGCAGGGAACATACCAAATACGGCACGAGCATCAAAACGGTTGTTATCGATAATATCTTTCAACATCGCTTGTGCTTGGTTGTAAAGGTCAGTTGCCGCTTCACCCACCACTTCATCTTCTAAAATTTTCGGGAATTTACCTGCCAAGCTCCAAGAAATGAAGAATGGTGTCCAGTCAAAATAATCTACGAGTGTCGCAAGCGGGTAGTTGGTGAGGACTTGTGTTCCTAAAAGATTTGGTTTTGGTGGTACATAGCTTTCGTCAATTTTAAAACCGTTTTCAACTGACTCAGCATAGGTCAATTTTGCAGCTTTTGGCTGTTTGTTGGCTAAGCGCTCACGAATCTTGGCATATTCAGCACGGTGCTCTGCAATAAAGTTTCCACGCATTTCTTTCGATAAGAGAGTGGTTGCAACACCTACCGCACGTGAAGCATCGGCAACATAAATCACGGCATCATTTTGGTACTGAGGGTCAATTTTTACTGCTGTGTGTGCTTTAGAAGTCGTCGCGCCACCAATCAATAAAGGAATGTTAAAGCCTTTGCGTTGCATTTCTTTCGCAACAAATACCATTTCATCTAAAGATGGAGTGATCAGACCAGACAAGCCAATGATGTCACATTTTTCATCAATTGCAGTTTGCAAGATTTTCTCGCAAGGTACCATCACCCCAAGGTCCACAATGTCATAACCATTACAGCCAAGTACCACGCCTACAATATTTTTACCAATATCGTGTACGTCACCCTTAACCGTTGCCATTAGGACTTTACCTTTAGATTGTCCTTCAGCCTTTTCAGCTTCAATATACGGGTTGAGCCATGCTACAGCTTGTTTCATAACACGGGCAGATTTTACAACCTGTGGTAAGAACATTTTGCCTGAACCGAACAAGTCACCAACCACGTTCATACCATCCATCAGCGGTCCTTCAATCACATCTAAAGGACGTTTAGATTTTAAGCGAGCTTCTTCGGTGTCTTGGTCAATATAAGTGGTAATACCTTTAACCAATGCATATTCAAGACGTTTTTCAACTGACTCATTACGCCATTCAAGGTTTTCGGCTTCTTTGGCAGCGCCGCCTTGTCCGCGGTATTTTTCTGCTACTTCAAGTAGTTTCTCAGTCGCAGCTTGACCAGATTCACCTTGGTTTTGGTTTAAGATGACATCTTCAACTGCTTCTTTTAGCTCGGCTGGAATATCATCATAAATTGCCATTTGACCAGCATTCACAATACCCATGGTCATGCCTTGCTTAATGGCATGGTACAAGAACACAGAGTGAATCGCTTCACGAACGGGTTCATTACCACGGAATGAGAATGAAACGTTCGATACACCACCAGAAATCATGGCATGTGGTAAGTTCTGTTTAATCCAACCTGTTGCCTCAATAAAATCGACCGCGTAGTTGTTGTGTTCTTCAATACCTGTTGCCACTGCGAACACGTTAGGGTCAAAAATAATATCTTCAGCAGGGAAGCCCACTTCATTCACTAAAATGTCGTATGAGCGCTTACAGATCTCGCGTTTACGTTCAGCAGTATCAGCCTGTCCAGCTTCATCAAAGGCCATCACAATAATTGCGGCACCATATTGACGGCAAAGGCGGGCTTTCTCGACAAACTCGTCATAACCTTCTTTTAAAGAAATCGAGTTAACAACGGGTTTACCTTGTACGCATTTTAAGCCAGCTTCAATGATTTCCCATTTTGATGAGTCAATCATGATTGGCACACGTGAAATATCAGGTTCAGATGCTACAAGGTTTAAGAAATGCACCATCGCATTTTGCGAATCGAGCATCCCTTCGTCCATGTTAATGTCGATAATTTGCGCGCCAGCTTCAACTTGTTGCTGTGCAACTTCTAAAGCTTCGGCAAAGTTTTCTTCACGAATGAGGCGTAAGAATTTCTTAGAACCAGTAACGTTAGTACGTTCACCGACGTTTACGAAAAGTGAGTCATCATGAATATTAAATGGTTCTAAACCACTTAAACGGCAAGCAGGTACCGTTTCAGGTACTTGGCGAGGCGCAATGTCTTTTACCACATTGGCAATAGCTCGAATATGGTCTGGTGTCGTACCACAGCAACCACCCGTAATATTAATTAAACCGCTTTCAGCAAACTCTTTTAAGAAAGCTGCAGTTTGCTCAGGTGTTTCGTCATATCCACCAAATGCGTTTGGTAAGCCTGCATTTGGATGCGCTGAAACAAAAGTATCTGCCACATCAGAAATGGTCTTTACGTGAGGACGCATGGCATCTGCACCAAGAGCACAGTTGAAACCAATTGAAAGTAAGTCACCATGACGTACAGAGTTCCAGAAAGCTTCGGCAGTTTGGCCTGTTAAGGTACGACCTGATGCATCGGTAATGGTCCCTGAAATCATAATTGGTAACTCACGACCAATTTGTTTGAAGACTTCTTTAACCGCAAAAATTGCTGCTTTACAGTTTAATGTATCAAATACGGTTTCAATCAAAATGATATCAACACCGCCTTCAATCAGTGCATGAGTCGCTTCAATGTAGTTTTCTTTTAACTCATCAAAGGTAATGTTACGAAAAGCAGGGTCATTTACATTCGGTGAAATTGAACAAGTACGCGATGTTGGCCCAAGTACACCTGCCACAAAACGTGGTTTGTCTGGAGTCGAGTACTTTTCACAAGCTGCTTTGGCTAAACGAGCTGCTTCACGGTTAATCTCTGGAACAAGATCTTCCATGTGGTAGTCAGACATTGAAACACGTGTGCCGTTAAAGCTGTTGGTTTCAATAATATCTGCACCAGCATCAAGATAAGCTTCATGAATGCCTTGAATGATTTGAGGTTGTGTCAAAACTAAAAGGTCATTATTACCCTTTAAGTCATGTGCCCAATCGGCAAAACGCTCACCACGGTAGTCGGCTTCTTCTAATTTATGGCGCTGGATCATCGTTCCCATAGCACCATCAATAATCAGAATGCGTTTAGCAAGAAGCGCTTTTAGGGTGGCAAGCGTAGACATAGAAAACCCCGATCTTTTATATGAATTTAAAAATGCGGCGCTATTGTAACAGAATAGCAGCACAAATGATGACCTACGAAGGTCATGAGTTGATGAGAGAAAAATTAAAAAGAGAGGGGGTTTTATGACAAAAACGAAAGAATTTTCATGAAATATTCATTAAATGATCATGATATTGAAATATTTCATGCTCAATATGCCGAAATATTACAGTTGTTCTGTGTAAAAAATAGACATGTGGGTCATTTTATTTGTTTTTTTGCTGTAAAAATAAGCACAAAAGGAGCTTGTAAATAATGAATTAAGTTATTGTATTTTAATAATAAAATAAAAATGAGCGAGGAAAGGTGCATCAAATGAGGTCAAAATATAAAAATTTGACTTCATCAGGCGGCTCTTTGTCATATAATTGTCATAATTTAATTTAAGAATACAGAGGATTTTATTATCCTCTTACCGTCTGCATGAATTCTAATCTACCCCCTGTTTCGGATTCAAAACTTGCGGCAAACCTGCAAGCAAAATCGACGAATGTACACGTCCCAACACCGAAATTTTTTATGCCGGTGTTTCTGACGATTATTGTTGCAACACTTATTTATATTGGGTTTCAGGTTAGTGCTGATTTAGCGCATGTTCCACCTTTGAGCCTTTATTCGGTTATTCTTTTATCTACTGCGCTTTTCATTGCATTGGGCTTTGAATTTGTAAATGGTTTCCACGACACTGCGAATGCAGTTGCAACGGTCATTTATACAAATGCATTGCCTGCACCAGTTGCAGTCATGTGGGCTGGTTTTTGTAATTTCCTTGGGGTAATGGTCGCAAGTGGTGCTGTTGCTTATGGCATTATTGCATTGCTTCCTGTTGAACTTATTATGAATATGGGGAGCGGTGCTGGCTTTGCAATGGTTTTTGCATTGTTAATCGCTGCAATTCTTTGGAACTTGGGTACTTGGTTCTTAGGAATCCCAGCTTCTAGTTCTCACACTTTGATTGGTTCAATCTTGGGCGTGGGTATTATGAACCATCTATTGAGTGCATCGACTGGCGTAACGACTAGTGGTGTAGATATGGATCAGGTGATTAAAGTAGGTAAGGCATTATTATTTTCACCTTTAATTGGTTTTGCTTTTGCAGCAATCTTATTCTTGTTGGTTAAAACTATTTTTAAACGCCAATTAGAATTATTTCAGCCACCTGAAGGTAATAAGCCACCACCAGCAATCATTCGTGCAATTTTAATCTTTACCTGTACAGGTGTAAGTTTTGCACACGGTTCAAATGACGGCCAAAAAGGTATGGGACTCATCATGCTCATTTTGGTTGGTTTAGTACCATTAGCTTATTCAATCAATAAAAACCTCGATACACAACAGGTTCAATCATTCCACCAGCTTTCTTCTCAAACTGCTGTTTTGTTAAACCATAATCAGCAAGAATTGACTGATGAAAAAGCGCGTGAAGTTTTAACTAAATATATTCAAACCAAGCAACAAACACCTGAAGTTGTACCGGCATTGGCAAGTATGACTGACCATTTAGGTGCTCGTGTTTCTAGCTATCGCGACTTAAAAGATATTCCAGAAGCTGCGATTAGTGAAATTCGTAATGACATGTATTTAAGCACAACCACGTTTAAACGTTTGGATAAAGCAGATGCTTTACCAAAAATGGATGATTCACAGAAAAAGCTTGTGAAAGATTATCGTGGTAGCTTGGATTCATTCTTACAGTACATTCCAAACTGGGTAAAAGTTGCAGTTGCATTGGCACTTGGTCTTGGCACTATGGTTGGTTGGAAACGTATTGTGGTGACTGTAGGTGAGCGTATTGGTAAGAACCATATGACTTATGGTCAAGGTATGTCTGCTGAGCTTATTGCAATGAGTACAATTGCAGCAGCAGATGGTTTAGGTATGCCAGTTTCAACTACACATGTTTTAAACAGTGCGGTTGCAGGTACTATGGTTGCAAATAAATCAGGTCTAAACTTTAATACTGTTAAAACAATCTTATCAGCTTGGATATTTACTTTACCTGCGACCATCTGTTTGTCAGGTGGCTTATATTGGTTGTTCTTAAAGTTCATTTAAGTTGTCTGTTTAAATCTAAAAAGCCACTATGATTAGTGGCTTTTTTATTGGCATATTTAAAAAAAGATCGCTTTTTTCAGGTAAATTCAGTAAAGAGTTAATGATTATTGCGAACACTTAGTGCTAAGTGATTGGCTCAAAAAATTTATGAAAGGATATAGGATGAAAACGGTTCAACTCGATCAGCTAAAACAACAATTTCCACTCATTCAAACATTACAAGATTATCAAGAAACATTCTGGTTCAATCCAAACCGTTATCCTTTAAACGATGCTCTCGCGAAAGTAGGACTGACCGAGCAAGATGTAAAAGATGCCGAGGCTCGACTAGAACGTTTTGCACCTTACTTGGCAAAAGTATTTCCGGAAACTCAAGCACAACATGGAAAAATTGAATCAGAATTAGTAGAAATTGCAGATATGCAACAAGCCCTATCTGTAACAAAACAACAGGAGCTTACGGGAAAGCTTTGGCTCAAAAAAGATAGTCATTTACCTATTTCAGGTTCAATCAAGGCACGTGGTGGTATTTATGAAGTTTTGGCTCATGCTGAAAAATTAGCAATTAAGGCTGGGCTTCTCACGTTAGAAGATGATTACAGTAAACTTGACCAAGATGCATTTCGAACATTTTTTTCTAAATATCAAATAGCGGTAGGCTCTACAGGTAATCTTGGTTTATCTATTGGTATTATGAGTGCGAAACTCGGTTTTAGAGTGTCCGTACATATGTCTGCTGATGCAAGACAATGGAAGAAAGATAAACTACGTTCACTAGGGGTCAATGTCGTGGAATACGCCAGTGATTATGGCGTTGCTGTAGAGCAGGGACGAAAAGCCGCAGAACAAGATCCAAATTGCTTTTTTATTGATGATGAAAATTCAACAATATTATTCTTAGGTTATGCAGTAGCAGGAATACGCTTAAAACAACAGTGTGAGCAAAAACAGATTAAAGTCGATGCAGAACACCCATTATTTGTTTATTTACCTTGTGGCGTAGGTGGTGGCCCTGGTGGCGTAAGTTTTGGATTAAAACTCGCTTTTGGTGAGCATGTACATTGTATATTTGCAGAACCGACTCATTCTCCATGTATGTTGCTAGGTATTTATACAGGTCTGCATGATCAGATTTCCGTAAATGACATTGGTTTAGATAACATCACTGCGGCAGATGGATTGGCTGTTGGCCGTGCTTCTGGTTTTGTCGGGCGTGCTATGGAGCAGTTAATTGATGGTTACTACACGATTCATGATGAGTGTTTATATGAGCTCATTGCGCTTTTAAATCAAACTGAAAATATTCAAGTTGAACCCTCAGCTGCAGCAGGCATGATGGGGCCATATTATGTGCAAACTACTCCTGATTATTTAGCTTTACATCAATTGTCAGCAGAGAAGTTAAAGCAGGCAACACATGTGGTCTGGGCGACTGGTGGTGGTATGGTGCCACCAGATGAAATGCAAAAATATTTAACTCATAGTCAAAACAAATAACTGAAGCTAAAAAAGCCCAATTTTAAAATTGGGCTTTTAATTTCATTATTTTTTAGAAGATTTTCTAAATGGAAGTTTTTCGGTTGCAAAACCGTAAATAGCAGCAAAAGGAAGGGCAGTACGGGCTAAATAAGCCACACGCCATAGTCCACCGTGGTTGGCACCTTCCATCATCAACTCAAGAGGGTGATCGAGTACGGTTTCAGGGTTCGCCACAGAAGATTCATTTCTTAAATCATGAATCCATAGCGCCGCCATAATGGCATTGGTGGTTTCTGGGTTAAATGCTTCTACATCAAACAGTTCGGCACCATTAAAAGCAGCTTTAAGTAGCGGATTTTTAGTCACCGAGTGAGTTGTAGTAGAAGGGGCAATATTAATACTTACACGTTGGCCTTGATGACGGGCAAGTGTTGCACGCCATTGTTGAATACGTTTTGCCAAAGCATAGTTTGGCCCTTGTTCAACCACTAAACAGTCTGCAATACCATAAGTTTTACCATTTTCGCTAGTAATCAAATCTTGATATGGCGCTTGGAAAAAACGTTTGAGCGAAAGTGCAGAAACCCCTTTTGCAGCCATTTTTTGTAGTTGTGAACGAGATTTAAATTTCTCTTGAGCAGCATCTGCAACTTCTTTGGGTACTGCGTAGACGTCGGTTGGGGTGCACATAAACATTAAACTTGTATCAGGTTTATGTTCACTCACATATTGCATAATGCTGTCCATTGCCATTGAGACACGGACATGCTTTTCCCCATCTAAATAAGCAATAGCAGCCAAATCTAACTTTTGTGGAAATTGAACTAACCACTGTGCAATTTCTGGTATTTGAGTTAGTAAATTGGCGCCTAATTTATCTCTTAATTCTGAAGCTTTTGCTGATGAGTCAACTGATTCAATCGTAGGTGCAATCAGCGTCGCATTTCCTTGCTGAATCGTATGTAAAATTTTGCCCCAAACTCTTGGGTTCGGTAAATCTACTGCAATAATATTCGCTTTCCACTTTGCTAACCAAGGTAAGGGGCCAGCTTCTGATGCTGCACCAAACAGGACCATAGTGCAGTCAGATAAATCAAACCATTCAGGGTGGGCAACAGCTTCACGTAATGCTGTGGCGTGGCTAGGCTCAATAATGCCTGCACTTTCCCATTTTTGAATTTGATCGAGTAAGCTTTGTCCGCTCAGTTTTTGACCTTTATATGGCACATACCATTCTGGTGCAGATTCACTTTCGCCTTTAAACCTTACTGTATTTAAAGGTCTAGAAGAGGAAATATGCAGAGCATCTTTTAAAAGATAGTGTTTACCATCGCGGAAATAGTCAAAGAGATGATGAGCCTTATGTAAACCCTGTTTTGCAATGGTAATCGGATTGTTGTTATTAGAGAGTCCATGCTGAACAAGTGATTTAAAGTATGTTGGATAGTTTTTCCGCCAGTTTTTTTCAGTCAAAATCTGTTGAGCAGTTTTATTATCTACAATAGATAAAGCTTCTGACAAAATCTCTTGACCTGTGCGAGAAGTACTTTGCTTTTTGGTTGAAGCGTGTATCGGAAACTGTAGACCTTCATCTGGACTCTGGCTGGACATAAAATATCTCACTTGTACGGTAGCATTAATATACAGGTGTATACATTATCTATGCCAATTAAAAGAAACGAGTGGCAATAACTAACAAAATGAAAATTAAATTATTTTTGTGATAGAGGTAGTTTGAGTGATTTTTTATGATAATTCGATCTCATTTTTACCTCAATTTTTTTCACATTTTTAGAACATTTTTATAGACTTACGTTACATAAATGATTATTTTGTATAGAGCGAAATCATCAGATTTAAGCTGAAGATAAAATGTTCAAAATGTATCAATAAAAAGATACGATGATGAGTAAAAACTAGACTTTTTTATTAAACGATAAGACAAGTCAAACGGAATAAGAAAGAATTGGGGTGAAACTAGATGGAAGACAACGTAAGATTGTCTTTTAAAAATCTTGGGGATATGGTGATTTTTTTGCACCATAATTTTCTAGTTTCGCCCCATCTAATTTTGGGTGAAACCCTCCATATAAGTTATTTTTCCATAAAGAAAAATTAATTTGCTTACAGTCTATCTAAATCTTTAGCAACGGCCTTTCTTAGCTTGTCCTGGTGGGCAGAAGTCTCCTGGATGTCCGTAATGTGGTGAATCTGGATCGACCACCACACTGCCAGCTGGGGTGTAAACTGCACAAGCCGATAGTGATAATGTGAAAATTGCAGCTGCACAAACTAGAAATGTTTTCATATTGTTCTCACTTTTTATCATTCTCCCATTCAGTATTTACTATAGAAATTATTAGATCGTTTTTCGATCTACTTTTGGTTAAGAAATATCAATACTACAAAATAGTTTTAACTTGTTAAGATGTACGTAAAATTGTTCGAAAACCGACGTGGGTAGCTGCTAAATCAAAATCTTGAGGGTAACGGCTACTGTTGCGATAACGTGAACAGTAATTCTCAGCACACAAAAATGAGCCTCCTTTAATGACATATTGGGTACTGCTCATTTCTTTTTGTCTTAAATCAGAATAATTACCCATATGTTGATCATGCGCGCCTTGGTAGGGAGAGGATGTCCATTCCCAAACATTTCCAATCATATCGAATAGTTTAAAGCCATTAGGTTTAAAACAGCCAACAGGAGCAATACCAGTAAAATGGTCTTGATTCAAATTTTCAAAAGGAAATACACCTTGCCAGTAATTTGCTTGGGGATGCTGATGTTCATCAGTAGGTGCTTGGTGTAAAGGCGTGTCGGTCTGTGAGTTTGCTTTAGCGGCGTACTCCCATTCAAGTTCTGTGGGTAAATCGCGTCCTAGCCAAACTGCATAATACTCAGCATCATTTTTTGTCACGTAGCGTACAGGTTCATGAGGGTTGGGAAGTGCGCCATTTTGGCCATTTGGCATTCTCCAGGTATATCCAGATTTGAGTTGCCACCATTGCTGTGGGTGATGAGGGTCTGGTGAAAAAACAGCCGCCTGTTTTTGTTTTTCAGCATCGGTAATATAACCAGTTGCTTTTATGAAACTTGCAAATTGAGCGACCGTAACTTCAGTCTGATCAATCCAGAATCCTTTGACTTCCCGCTGTTTTTTCCCAAAATTAAGCTCATCAGGATAAGCTTTTTCAGAACCAAAATTAAAATGTCCATCTGGAATGAACACCATTCCAGCCGTTGTATTTTTAAGCCAACCTGCAGGAAGGCCTGTATAGCTTTTACATTGTTCAATAGAACCCAAAGCAGCCGATGGGGTGGCTTGCTTTGGTAAAACTGTTTTTGTGTCAGAGCTATGTTCAGACTTACTACAGCCTGTGATGAATAACAAGCTGATTGTAGTGCTTAGAACCAGTTTCAATTTCATTTGGCGTTATATTCCTGTACGCCATTTTGTTCAGTGTATTTTTGATAAACCGAGAGCAACTCTTGTACTTTTGCTGGGTAAAGCTGCGCAACATTGTGATTTTCACCACGATCAGTGGCAATGTTATAGAGTTCCCAAGTACTCGTGCCTAATTCAGGGCGACCTTGAAGCGCAATTTTCCATTCGCCTTGTTTGGCATATTTACTGCCATGGAGTTCATCGGCAAAGCTGAAATTTGCTGGACGGATGGTTTGTGATTTATTTTCAAGTACAGATTTCCAAGAATAACCGCTCGGTGTATTAATAGTTCGACCTTTATATTGGCCTTGAGGGACTTGAATATGGGCATAATCTAATAAGGTTGGAAAAACGTCGAGTACCGATGCAAAGCTATGATTGGTTGCTTCTGCTTTTTTCTGATTTGGTAATTTCACAATAGCAGGGGCAGTCGTTGCACCTTCGCCAGCCGTATCTTTCCATAAGTGGAAAGGTGCCGCACTGACCTCGGCCCAACGTGGTCCAATATAGTGGTATGAAGTAGGCGTACCTACGTTTGCTACAGAGTTATCAAAACCGGATTCACTACCATATCCACCACGAATAAAACCTTCTGTGCCATTGTCAGAAACAAAGAAAATTAAAGTATTTTCATAAAGATTATTTTGTTTTAGATATTGGATAATTCGGCCCACGTTGGCATCAAGATTTTCTACCATACCTGCGTAGATTTCCATTTTACGTGCTTCAAGTGCTTTCTGTTCAGCCGTTAACTCATTCCATTTTCCATATTTCTGTGGTGCATTTTGTGTTGCAATTGGTTCTGCTGCTTCAAAGTTTGTCGGAATAATTCCAAGCTGTTTTTGGCGAGCTATACGTGCTTTGCGAATGACATCGTAGCCAACATCATAAACGCCACGATATTTGTCACGGTATTCAGCAGGAGCCTGTATAGGCCAGTGAGGTGCGGTATAGGCAGCATAGGCAAAGAATGGCTTGCCGCTATTTTTGCCTGATTCTAAGTAGCTCAGCAATTTGTCGGTAAAATAGTTTGTCGAGAAGAAGTCATCAGGTAACGCTGAAACAGGAATAATTTGTCCATCTTCGGTATACGTCGAGTTGCGTTTAAAGGCACTTGGAGCTTGTTTAAAGTGATGATCTAGACCTTGTAATAAAGTAAATGAATGATCAAAACCTTTGGCATGTGCATTGGTTTCAGGTGTTAACCCTAAATGCCACTTACCACTTATATAAGTCCGATAGCCGTTGTCTTTGAGTACCTGAGCAATTGATAAGGAGCGTTCATTTAAATAGCCTTCATAACCCGGCTGTCCTTTTAAACGGTCAGGGGTAAGCTCTGCCATAGCACCTATACCTGCTAGATGATGGTCAGTCCCTGAAATGAGTTGCGAGCGAGTAGGGGAGCAAGTGGGTGCAGTATGATAGTCCGTTAAAAGTCGGCCTTCTTGTGCCAAACTATCAATATTAGGTGTATGAATTTCACCACCAAAGGCTCCTAAATCTGAATAGCCTAAGTCATCAGCCATAATGAATAAAATATTGGGCTGCTTTGGTGTACTTGCTGCAGTTTCTTGTGAGTTATTATCGTTACAGCCAGCTAAAGATAAGCTAAATAAAGCAATGGAAAGACTAGATAAAAGAGCTTTGTACTTCATTGTATCATCTGAATTATTAAAAGAATTGTGCTTGAGTTTAATCAGATGGTTTTTGCTATCAAAACAAGGAATTGATCGAAGAAAATCAGAAAAATATCTGAGAATTTATGCTGATAAATAAATGAGAAAAAAAGAAAAGCCCATATCGGGCTTTTCAAAAACATTAAGTTTAAAACGGTAAGCGGGTAAGTTGATCTAAGAAATGCGGAATCACTCTTGGTTCAATCAAAATCGTTACTACTACACCATAAGCTGCACCCCATAAATGGGCACTATGGTTAATATGAGTATTGCCACGTTTACCAGCCCAAATACTATAAGCTACATATAAAACCGCAAAAATAATGGCTGGTACTGGAATAAAAAATACAAAAATCAGCTTCCATGGCTGAAACAGGATATAGGCAAACAGAACAGCAGATACAGCTCCTGAAGCTCCAAGACTTGCCCAATTTGCATCATTTTTATGTTGTAAATAGCTTGGTAAAATCGCAAAAATTAACCCGCCCAAATAGAACAACACAAAACCCATGTCGTAGAAATATTGGCGATAAAAACTTTCAATGATGCTGCCAAAGAAGAACAGGGTAATCATGTTGAAAAGTAAATGTGTTCCATCGGCATGAATAAAACCATGGGTGATGAAACGATCAAATTGTCCACGTTGCATTGCAGGCGGCCAGAAGATCAGGCGGTTCATAACGTTTTGATTGCTAAAAGCAAGTAAAGAGACGATGACCGTAATAATAATAAGGGTAATGGTATGGTTAAACGGCAAATGCAACATAAGAAATATTTAAAAAATGATCAATACTAAGGTCAATAATGCCATTAAAAATACAACTTGAAACCCTGTTGTGTATAAATCCGACAAATTTAGTTGATTTTTTTTAAATCCCCCTCATCTTCGGTTAATATAAAGGCATCAGCTTGAGGAATATTGTTATGTCGACTGAGAACACCAACACTGCTGTTGCAGAAGAAATTCCGAACCTTTTGATTACACCATCTGCACAAGAGTATTTGCACGAATTATTGGCGAAGCAAAATACTCCGGGAATTGGCGTTCGAATTTTTGTTGAACATCCGGGTACACCACGTGCAGAGTGCTGTATGGCATATAGCGCACCAGAAGAAGTGGTACCAACGGATTATAAACAGGACTATCCTGATTTTCCTGCATACATTGATGCACCGTCTATTCCATATCTTTTAGACGCTGTAATTGATTACAACAAAGACCGTTTTGGTGGTCAGTTAACCTTCCGTGCACCAAACTCTAAAGTGCCACGCGTAGGACCAGATGCTTCAATTGAAGAACGTATTACTTACATTCTTCAAGCAGAAATTAACCCAGGTCTTGCAGGGCATGGCGGTAATTGTAGCTTAGTAGAAGTGCAAGATGACCCAGAACATGGTTTAACTGCTGTATTGAAATTCGGTGGTGGTTGCCAAGGTTGTTCTGCAATTGATGTGACTTTAAAACAAGGCGTAGAAACAACCTTGAAAGAAAACATTCCTGAGCTTCAACGTGTGGTTGACCAAACAGACCATACGCAAGCAGAAGGCGCTTACTTCAAATAATAAGATTATTTGAAAAGTGAAATAAAAAAGCCTCTTCCTGAGGTTTTTTTATTTTTATCAATTGAAAATAATTATCAATATTATTTATTTTATTATTTAAATTTGTTACATTTGTTTAAGTAAAACTTAATATTTATTCATAATTTAATCTGTTGGAGCAGGATATGACTAAGCGTATTTTCCAATCTGTACTATCAATTTCGGTACTAACAGGAATGTTTCCTGCGGCTTATGCCGCTGAAAGTGAAAATATTTTAGTTGATTCTTCCAGAAAAAATAAAAAAGATAGTGAGGTTGCACAATTAGAAAAAATAGTCGTGACAGCAAGTGGTTTTGAACAAAATATAAAAAAAGCAGCCGCTTCTATTTCTGTTTTAACTCAAGATGAAATTAATAAAAAAGCATATCGTGATGTCACTGATGCACTTAAAGATGTGCCTGGTGTCGTGGTTACAGGGGGCGGAAGTTCATCTGATATCAGTATTCGTGGAATGGGAAGTGCCTATACCGTTATTATGGTCGATGGTAAGAAAGTAAACACACGTTCTGTACGACCAAATAGTGATAATTCAGGTATTGAACAAGGTTGGTTACCGGGAATCGAAAGTATCGAACGTATTGAAGTTATTCGTGGCCCAATGTCTGGACTCTACGGTTCAGATGCGATGGGTGGTGTAATTAATATTATTACTAAAAAAGTTGCAGATGTTTGGAGTAGCTCGGTTAAGTTAGATACAACCATTCAAGAAAACAACAAATCTGGCAATCTTTACCAAGCCAATACATATGTTTCAGGGCCATTAATTAAGAATTTACTTGGGTTAAAAGCCAACGGCACATTTTCACAAAGAGATGAAGATGAAATTATTGGTGGTTATAGCAAACAAAAAATCCGTGCTGGTGGGGCTACTTTAAGTCTGACTCCGAATGACCAACATACCATTGAACTTGAATATCAGCGTTCTATTCAAAATCGTAATGCTACAGTTGGAAAATCAGTTTCACCTGTTCAAACTGGACGTAATCCACCAGTGGATTCAATAACGGATTATTATCGTACCGAATATAGTTTGACCCATCGTGGTGACATTGGTCCTGTGAAAACCCATTCTTATATTCAACGCGAAGAAAACAAGAATCCTTCGAGAAACATGGAAGCGGTAAATACTACTTTTAATACGCTTAACCAGATTACACTCGCAAATCATGCACTGAGCGTTGGGGGCAGTTATTTAAAAGAAGAATTAGATGATTTAGGAAACCAGTTAAAATTGGGCGGGTCACAACCTGTTTCTAATTTAGATCGTTATAGCTGGGCATTATTTGCAGAAGATGCATGGAATATTATTGATCCTTTTACTTTAACAATGTCACTGCGTATGGATCAGGACGAAAAATTTGGAGATCATTTCACTCCTAAAGTTTACGGTGTGTGGACTTTAAATGATAACTGGATCATTAAAGGCGGTGTATCAACAGGCTATAAAACACCTGCGCTAAGAGCGACAGTAGCGGAATGGGGACAAGCTACGGGAGGAGGACGTTCGGCAGGGGTAATTGTTGGTAATCCAAATCTAAAACCAGAAAAAAGTACCAACTATGAGCTGTCATTTTCTTGGGATAATTTAGATAACTTGAATGCTGGCCTAACGCTTTTTAATAGCGAATTTAAGGATAAAATTACAGAAGTTAGAACCTGTTCAGGAGATGCAGGTACTTATAATTGTGATTGGTTAGGTACAAAATTTGATTTTGTCAGTCAACGAACAAATGTTGATAAAGCTAGTATGAGAGGCATTGAAGCGACGTTTGGTTGGCTCATTTCACCTGACTTAAAGTTGAATGCTAATTATACCTATACTGATACAGAGCAAAAGAGTGGGGAGTTTAAAGGTCAACCTTTAAATGAAATGCCGGAACACATGTTTAATACTACTTTAGATTGGCAAATGAATGACTTGGTGGGTATGTGGAGCCGCTTGAATTTCCGTAGTAAAACTTCTGAATATTTAAGCCGAACTTCAATGGCTGAAGGAAAACCTGCTTATGGGTTGGTTGATATTGGTATGAACTATAAACCGACTGATAAAATCCAAGTTGCAGCAGGTATCTATAACTTATTTGATAAAGATATTGATGTAGCAACCTACAATTATGTTTTAGACGGACGCCGTTATAATTTAGGGATTATTTATAAATTTTAAATAGTTAAACAACAAAGGCGCTTTAATCGCCTTTGTTGTTTAGAATATCTAATGTTTTTTCAGAATAATAAAATTTCTCTAGATACACGCGAGCACGGCGTCTTAAATGTCCTGTTGTCACTAATTGCTGTAATACTGGTACAAGTAACTGAGTGAGTTCGTGTTGTACTAGGCTTTCATCAATATTAAGGTCACGTAGTAATAAGTCAAAGTTACGTTCCTGATTACGGACGTACCAAGTGTAAATACCATCATGTACTTGTTGTTTCAGGTAATCAGTTTGACGAATGTGGTCCCAAATCTCATGTCCTAAGCCCACTGTTTTTGTTAAATCTTGAACTTCTACATAATTTTTCAAAACAGAAAGAGGCATCGTTTTAACTTTGTGCCAAACATTTGCCTGAAAATGGTAGAGCTTATCATTGTCAAAATGTTGGTTTAAAACACGCTCACTCATTTGACTGAGTTTTAAAATATTCTTTTGCAAATAATGGTTAATGGTATCGTCGAGATTAGAATCGGTGACTGTTTCTAATACCGATTTACCCATTTTCATAAAACGGCCTACACCTGGTACGCGTTTTGACATAGATTCATCTAAATAATCATGCATTGTTTGCTGAATCAATTGCGTTAAAAGGGCTGAAAAGGCTGGATTATTTACAATTGTTTTAATGAGTTTTTTACGGTGCTCTTCTTTACTTGCAACATACTGCGCAATGCGGTCAATGGTTAAAACAGGAATAACGTCTTCAACTGTTGCCATGTCATTTGCAGGATGAATGAGTGCAAAGCGAATATGCTCAGCAATCTGTTCAATCAAAAAATCAGAAGCAGGTGTATCTAAAATCTGCTTTTGAATGAGCTGCTGAATCTGGTCAAAGGTCCAAAGGTGCTGTAATTGTCGACTGCCCAACCAATGATAAAATTGTTCAAACTCTTGTTGAATCACCTGAGTCTGAGCAAATTGCTCATCTAAAAAATCTAGATGAGCTTCAATAAGTTTTTCTATGATTGGTTGGGTAGACATAAGGTCTCACAAGTCCGAAGTTTTATTTAAGGTGCGGTCGTTTTTGACGTCTGATCTGTTTCTACTTTTAGTAAAAACGGTACATATTGTTGAATAACTAACTGCTCAGCTTCCAATATTGGCATATGGCCTACGTTTTCTAAAATAACTGGAGGCTGTGCGTTTTTCAAAAGTCGTTTTAGTTCACTCGCCACTTCGACATTAATAATCTTATCTTGTTTGCCCCATAAAATGAGTGTGGGTGCATCAATGGTTTTGGTGAGTACTGCAAATGAGTCTGGAGTATAGACTTTATTGAGTGCAATGAGTTGGTCGACCAATTTTTGAGTTTGTGGCGCCTGATTAATCATCAGTTTTTCTTGAGCTTGTAAGAACTCTTTAGGAATAAACGGAGGATTAAACATGGTTTGTTTTAATAAATAATTAAAGTCACCTTTTTTAGAGACTAAAAGTTGTTTTAAGTAGGCTGGGTCTTTTAGATAAATTGTATTGGCAGAACGGAAAATACCGCCGCTATCAACTAAAAATAGACTTTTGGTTTCAAATGGATACTGTCCAGCATAGAGTAGGGCAATAGAACCACCAAGTGAGTGCCCAGCAATATGGATAGGTCCTTTCAAATTTTCAGCTTCAACAAAACGGCGTAATTTTTCAGCAAGGTTCGGAACAGAATAGTCAAAGTCTTGAGAAACAATAGTTTCGCCGCTACCTGGTAAGTCTGGAATAATGACGTGGTAATTCGTAGTTAAGTAATGCGCCATGCGATTCCAATTGTCACGACTGCCACCTAAACCATGAATAAGTAATAAGGTTGGTTTTGTGGTCGAACCACCTTCACTATATGACCAAGTGATATCACCTACTTTTAATTTTTTGCTTTGAAGGCCCGCCCAGCTACGTTCTTGTTGTAAGACTGTTTGATACGTTACATCAATATTGTCGATTGCCTGTGCTTGAGAAATGCTCATAACCGACCATAAGCTACAAGCTAATGTCAGTGCAGTAGCAGTTTTTTTCATAGAGGCTTTAATTGATGCAGACAGCCTGGTCATAGATTTCATCCTTGAAGCTTAAGCGAGTTTGAAAAATTATTGAAAAACTTTGCCAATGAGTCATTTGCCAAACGTTTGGAATGAAGAAAATTATAGTCAATCTAGGAACTAAAGTATGTCTATTTTTTCACTAAACAGTAGGGAATATGCAGTAATAGCTATCTTAAAATCTTTTGAGTATTTTTAAATTTTTTCATGAAAAAGGATTTATTTTTTGTCAGTGACATTCAAATTTTGACACATTAAAATGATTTCCAACCTTGAAAAAACAATGGAAATATACAATGCCTACTGCGCAAGAAGTTTTGGATCGTCTGAAAGCTGGTAATCAACGATTTGTAAATGGAAATACTTCCCTTACAAAAACCTTATCGCATCATGAACGCGCTGAAATGGCAAAGGATCAAAATCCGTTTGCAATTGTATTAGGCTGTTCAGATTCTCGTGTACCAGCAGAAATGGTATTCGATCAAGGTCTTGGTGACTTATTCGTAATTCGCGTTGCTGGTAATGTGGTTGCACCTTCACAAGTTGGTAGTGTTGAGTTCGCAGCAGAGCGCTATGACTGTCCAGTTGTAGTTGTATTAGGACATAGTCATTGTGGCGCGATTCAAGCGACAATTGATACATTAATGAACCCTGATCAACCACCATCGTCTAACTTAATGTCAATTGTGAATCGTGTTCGTCCATCTGTTGAAATTTTAATGCAGACGGACTTAAAAAATGATTTGAAAAAATTATCATGTCATGCAGTACGTTCAAACGTTTTTGCTTCGGTAAATCAGTTACGTCATGGGTCGGCAGTGCTAGAAAATTTAATTGCACAAGGTAAATTAATTGTTGTAGGCGCTGAATATTCACTAGAAACTGGTGAAGTTACTTTTTTTGACTTCTGATCAGTCTAAAAAGATTTAAAATTAAAAGGTGCCTATAGGGCACCTTTTATGTATGGATAAGCTAAATTAAGTAGTTTCGATTGTGCTTGAGCATTTGGATGAATCAAGTCATTTTGCATAAGCTGTTTTTGACCAGCGACCCCATCAAGGAAAAATGGTAGTAATTTCACCTGATATTTTTGACTTACAGTCTTGTAGCTGTTTTCGAAAGCTTTGCTATAAGCGGTCCCATAATTTGGCGGAATCTTCATACCAAAAAGAATAACCTGCGCTTTTTGTTTTTGGCTTAACTGGATGAGCTGAGACAGATTTTGTTGAATCATTTGTGGCGGTTGACCTCTTAAACCATCATTCCCACCTAACTCAATAACAACAACCTCGGGTTTATACGTCTGTAAAAGTTTAGGTAATCTTGCCAAAGCCCCACTTGTGGTTTCACCACTCATACTTGCATTGACCACTTTATGTTGTTTGGGATACTGTTGGTCTAAACGTTTTTGTAGTAACTGTACCCAACCTTGTTTAGGGTCTATTCCATAACCGGCACTAATACTATCTCCTAAAATTAAAATAGTTTTGGCCGAGACGAACATAGGCAACATGCTCAATGAGATGAGCAAGAGACTTTTAGAACTAAACAAATAAGATTTATACATTTGTGTTTCGACCCGAATACTAAATATATAGGACTGTCCACATCATGCCACAACCTATCATTGCTGCCCATCAAGTTACACAAACTATTCAGATTAACCAAAATCAGTTTACGATTTTAAAAAATATTGATTTAGAAATTTATGAAGGGGAGCAGGTAGCAATTACAGGACGTTCTGGTTCGGGTAAATCAACATTACTGGGTATTTTAGCGACTTTAGACCAACCATCTGAAGGAGAAGTGTGGTTATGTGGACAGGCGGTTCATCAGTTGACAGAAGAGCAGCGCGCTCAAATTCGAATGCAGCATATTGGTTTTGTATTTCAGTCTTTCCAACTTTTACCGCAGTTAAGTGCGCTTGAAAATGTAATGTTACCACTTCGGTTGCGTAAAGATTTTGATTATAAAGTTGCTGAACAAAAAGCCTTAGATTGGTTGCATCGAGTAGGCTTAAGCCGACAGGCAGAGCAAACCCCTAAAGTCTTATCTGGAGGAGAGCAGCAACGTGTGGCAATTGCTCGGGCTCTCATTGCCGAACCACAAATCATTTTTGCCGATGAACCTACTGGGAACTTAGATGGTCAGACAGCACAAGAAATTGAAACTCTACTTTTTGATTTAAATAAAGAGCTCGGTACAACGCTTATTTTGGTCACACATGACCGTAACTTGGCAGCGCTTTGTCAACGTCATGTTGAGTTAGATGACGGACGACTAAAGACAGTACAGGGTGGCTAGACTATGCGTAATTTACTTAAGCCACTTTTACTACAAAGCTTTCGTACAGGAGGGCTATATTTACTCATTATTGCGCTTTCACTTGCCATTAGCGCAACCACGGCCCTTAAGTTTAGTAATGATCAGGTTAAAAATGCGGTAAGCCTGCAAGCTTCGCAAATGTTAGCGGCCGATTTAGTTTTATCGAATAATGAACCTCTAGACACAAAATGGAAAAAAGAGGCAGAACAATTTGGTTTAAAACAAACTAATGTGACCATGTTTAGTTCGATGGCGCATACGCAAGACCAGTTTGTCATGGTCAATATCAAAGCGATAGAACCAGCATTTCCATTAAGAGGAAAGCTTGAGATTGCACCTAGTGCACAGAGTATTCAACCAGGCCAAGTGTGGTTAAGTCAAAGAGCAGCCGATTTACTTAAAGTTAAACTAGGCGATACGGTTTCTATTGCAGATGCCGAATTCCGTTTTAGTGGTGTCATCGTACGAGATTCAAATCAAGAGTTAGGTTTTTCTGGTTTTTCGCCTACCGTTATTATTCATCAAGCAGATATTGCTAAAACGCATGCAATACAAACTGGCAGTAGAATCGATTATCGATTGTTAATGTCTGGTCAACCTGAACAGGTTCAGAACTTTAGTAAGCAATTTAAACAGCAACATAAACCCGTAAATGATCAGGAAGAACCTGCAGGATTACGCTTACGCGATGCCAGTGAATCAAATAGTAGATTATTACGTCCGTTAGAAAACCTCGATACATTCTTACAACTTGCCAATATTTTAACGATTTTATTATGTGGCATTGCCATCGCGTTAACGAGTCAGCGTTATGTTCAGCAAAACCAAGATCATATTGCTTTAATACGTTGTTTAGGTGCCAGTAAGTTCCAAATTTTATGGGCCTATATCGGGCTACTTTGTGTAGTCAGTGCAGTTTCGATTGTGATCGGTAGCCTACTCGGAATAATGATGGGCTATGGCTTGCTTGAGCTTATGTTACAACTGATTCCACAACTAGAGTTAAGTTTCTCTGTGGTTGGTTTTTTACTTGGTCCCTTACCAATTGCCATTTTTACCAGTGTAATTGTGCTAATTGGATTCATTTTGCCAAGCATTTGGGAGTTGTTAAATACTCCTCCCATCCGTGTTATTCGAGAGCAAGCAAAATCTCGAAAATCACTATTTTTTATGTTCTTTGCAGGTATTACCAGTCTTGTTATTTTTAGCTTAGTTTTAAGTGAAAACTTGATGCTCAGTATTTGGGTACTAACAGCGATTATTCTGCTTTGCATTTTACTTTATACCGTTGTCTGGCTATTGCTTCGTGCTTTAAAAAAGATGAAAACCCGTTTGTCTTTTTATATTCGTTCAGCATCGCAAAGTGCCTTACAAATTACAGCACTGGCTTTGGGTTTAAGCCTCATTACCGTGTTAAGCGTACTCAGGACAGATTTATTAGAGCGTTGGCAACAGCAATTACCAGAGGGAACACCAAACCAGTTTGTTTATGGCCTACCTCCATTCGATTTAAAAGCTTTTGAGCAACAGTTAAAGCAAAATGGTTGGCAAAGTACACCGTTATATCCAAACATTCGCGGGCGTTTACTTGCCAAGAATGATGTGCCTTTTTCGGAAGAAGCCATAAAGCAAAATAATGCTTTACGCCGTGAATTAAATTTAACTCAGTCGAGTGCTTTACCAAATGACAATGTCATTACAAAAGGTCAAGCTAATTTTAATGCTGTAGGCCAAGTTTCAGTAGAGACAAAAACTGCTGAAAGTCTAGGTATTAAGATTGGGGATAAGCTGACCTTTAGTCTGCCAGACGGTACTTTACAGGCTAAAGTTGTAAACTTCAGAAGTGTTGAGTGGGAAAGTTTTAGCCCCAATTTCTTCTTTATTTTTTCGCCAAAAACTTTAGATGAGAATGCAGGTAGCTACTTGGGTAGTTTTTACGTGCCTAAACAAGATCAACCTAAGATGATTCATATTATTCAGCAATTTTCAAATACGGTTTTTATTGATGTTGACCGTATTTTGGATGAAGTAAAGCGTTTAATGAATGTTCTAGTCAAAATCGTGACCGTGCTTGCAGCGTTAGTTGGCTTTTCTGGAATACTCGTTTTAATTGCTTGTTTAAACCTGTTAATGGATGAACGCCGTCGGGAAGTTGCTTTGTTACGGTCATTTGGTTTGTCTAAAAATAAAATGAAGCAGATGCTGAGCTTAGAAATTGGATTTTTAGGTCTGTTAGCAGGCATTGTTGCCTGCTGTTTTGCTGAGGTAATTAGTGCAATTGCAAGTTATAAAATGAACATGGCTCTACAGTGGCATATTGAAATATGGTTAATTTTACCCCTTGCTATGATGTTAATTTGCGCTCTCATTGGTCAATATAGACTTGGTTATCTTTGTAATTTACCGCCGCTACAAAGTTTGCGAGAGCTGAACCAGATTTAAGTTAAGGCAGTATTTCTGGGTTCTGAATTAAAATTTCATGCCAAAGTGGAAGTAATGATGAGTTGAGCTGATTACAGTAAATATAGAACCCGACTGTTAATAAGAGGCCTCCCATTAAACCCAAAAATTTTAAGATCGTACTAAGTTTAGTACGGTAACTTAAATACCAAATCAGCGCGAGTAATGCACCCATAATCATACCGCCGACATGTGCAGCATTATTGATACCTGTGGCAACCAGACCGAATATAAGGTTAATCGCCATAATCATTAATAATGCTTTTTTATCGAGTATATAGGCTTGATGAGGTAGAGGAGGAAATAATGAAAGGACGGTTAAAGCTGCACCTAATCCCATCACAGCACCAGAGGCTCCGGCACTTACATGAGGGAGCAAGCTTTGGTCAAAATGTTGTAGTAATTCATGTCCATTTTGAATATTGATATAGCTACTTAAAAGGCTACCAAACAGGCCTGCAAGCAAATATAGGCCGATAAAATATAAACGACCAAATAAAGCTTCAGCGACATTACCGAAAATATATAGGGCCCACATGTTAAGCATAAGGTGAATGATACCAAAGTGAAAAAACATGCTGGTAAATAAACGTTCGGGCTGTCCAGAAAAAGTAAGTGGTGTAAAATCTGCTCCCCAGTGAAGAGCATCTTTTATGGCTGGGTCGCTAATGTCGACCCCAGATATAATTTGCCAGATGAACAAACCTACATTGATTGAGATCAGTAGGGCGGTCAGCCACCATGCTTGTACATTGAGTTTACGATTAATGTGCGGAGGCTGAGATTGAGTCATGCTATGCTTTTGTTATATATGAACATGCTTTACAGCTTAACATGAAAAAAGTTGAATACAGGAGATCAGGACGAACATGAAAGCTTTTATTGTTCGCGTGTTGTTAATTTTTATTGGGGCAATTCTCTTAATTCAGCTTTGGATCTTCTCAAGTTTGGTTTGGTGGCGTACACATGAAGTTGATACCACCATGTTTATGCGAATTGATTATTGGTCTGATACATCTCGGCCAATTATTCATGAATGGCTCGACTATGACGATATTAGCGATAATTTCAAACATGCGATTTTAGCTGGTGAAGATGCTAAATTTATCCATCATCATGGCTTTGATTGGTACGGTATTCGTTTTGCCCTTGAGCGTAACAATGAAGAGGGTGAAGTTGTTGCGGGTGGTTCTACCGTGTCTCAACAGCTTGCAAAGAATTTGTTTTTATATAATAAGCGTTCATTTATTCGTAAAGGCCAAGAAACAGTAGCGACATGGATGATGGAGCGCATGTGGTCAAAACGCCGAATTCTTGAGGTGTATATGAACTCGGTTGAATTTGGCAAACATCTATACGGTGTTGAAGCAGCTTCTCAATATTATTATGGTAAAAGTGCTAAAAGCTTAACGCGTGAACAAGCTGCTTTTTTAGCCGCGTTATTGCCTGATCCAAAATATTATCAAGATCACCGTAATGACCATAAACTACAATATCGAAAACGCGTTATTTTACGTTATATGAATAGCACCCAGATTCCTGAATAACTCTGTCTTAAAGATGTGTTATTTTTTTAGTTTTTATCAAATTGACATAAATTTGCAGCATACTATTTTGCAGAGATTTTGGTTGGAAAGAGATTAAGTTAGACATGAATACAGCGATTACAGCAACGACCCCAACAGAATATAGTTATAACGACCGTTATATTAATCGTGAATTGTCTATTCTTGACTTTCATTTACGTGTACTGGAACAGGCAGTCGACCCTTTACATCCATTACTTGAGCGAATGAATTTCTTGCTCATTTTTTCGCGTAATTTAGATGAGTTTTTTGAAATTCGTGTGGCAGGAGTCATGGAGCAATATGCTCTAGGCAATGAAAGTCGAAGCCCTGATGGTTTAACACCACGACAAGTCTTACAAAAAATCTCTGAGACTGCTCATGCGGCAATTGAACGCCAATATCGCATTTTAAATGAAGAAATTTTGCCTAAACTCCGTGAAGAAGATATTTGCTTCTTGCGTCGTGGGGAGTTAACGCCCGCTCAATCGGCTTGGGTTAAAAAATATTTTCAAGAACAAGTTGCACCTGTTTTAACACCAATTAGTCTAGATCCAGCTCATCCATTCCCGCGTTTAGTCAATAAAAGTCTGAACTTTATTGTGACCTTGGAAGGTAAAGATGCATTTGGTCGTCAAATTGATTTGGCTGTAGTACCAGCACCACGCTCATTACCACGTGTTGTACGATTACCAGATGAGTTAACAGGCGGTAAAGAGCATCATGTCATGCTGTCTGCAATTATTCATGAACATGTATCAGACTTGTTCCCTGGTATGACTGCAACTGGATGTTATCAATTCCGTGTAACTCGTAATGCCGATTTGGCGCTCAATGAAGACGTTGAAGATTTAGCTAAAGCTTTAAAAGGTGAATTAAGTTCACGCCGATTTGGTCGAGCAGTTCGTTTGGAAGTAACTCATAACTGTCCACAACATATTTATGAATATCTGCTTGAAGAATTCGACTTAAACGAAGAACAACTATATAAAGTTGATGGTCCTGTAAACTTGGCTCGTTTGGTTTCAAACTTTAAACGTCCTCATTTGCGTTATGACTCGCATACGCCAGTCGTACCGAAAGTGTTTAAAAAGACCGAGAGTATTTTCTCTGCCATGCAAAAGCAGGATATTTTGCTTCATCATCCATTTGAATCTTTTGCGCCAGTTATTCAGTTACTCCGCGAAGCAGCCCGTGATCCACAAGTATTGGCAATTAAACAAACGCTTTACCGTAGTGGAGTTGATTCGGAAATTGTACAAGTCTTGGCTGAAGCTGCACGTAATGGTAAAGAAGTAACGGCAGTTATTGAATTACGTGCCCGTTTTGATGAAGAATCAAACATTGAAGTGGCGAATGTACTTCAAGAAGCAGGGGCGGTAGTCGTTTACGGTATCGTGGGTTATAAAACCCATGCCAAAATGATTATGGTGGTACGCCGTGAAAATAATAAATTGGTACGTTATGTTCATTTAGGAACAGGTAACTACCATGCGATGAATGCCCGTATTTATACCGATTATGGTCTTATGACGACCGATAAAGACTTATGTGAAGACGTACATCGTATCTTCCAAGAGTTAACAGGTATGGGCAAAATGGCAAAACTGAAAAAGTTGCTCCATGCACCTTTTACTTTGCATGCTCAGCTCATCAACTTTATTGATGAAGAAATTACCAATGCAAAGGCTGGTCGTAAAGCTCAAATTATTGTGAAAGTGAATGCTTTAACGGAAGTTCAATTAATCAATAAATTGTATGAAGCTTCTCAAGCAGGGGTACAGGTAGATCTCATTATCCGTTCTATTTGTTGCTTACGCCCAGGATTGCCAAATTTATCGGAAAATATTCGAGTACGTTCAATCGTAGGACGATTCCTTGAGCATACACGTGTTTATTACTTTAGTAATAATGGTGATGCACGTATTTACTGTTCAAGTGCAGACTGGATGGATCGTAACCTATTTAATCGTGTTGAAGCATGCTTCCCGATTGAAGATCCTGCATTGAAAAAGCGAATTTATCAGCAAGGTCTTCTTAATTATTTGCAGGACAATCAGCAAGCTTGGTTATTGCAAGGTGATGGTACTTGGGTCCGTGCTCAACCTGCTGAAGGTGAAAAACTACATAATGCTCAAAGAGAATTATTAGAAACATTTAAATAAAACTTAATATTAAAAAGCCGGCATTATGTCGGCTTTTTAATTGTTTGAAATTCATAGTAATTTAATCTGAATTCTTAAATGGTTGCAGGATATACGATAATAGTTTGAAACACCGCAATATGTTTTAAAAATATGTGATTCTTTACATAAAACATTGAATTTTAAAAATATACAAATTATGTGAAATCTACTTTAATACGCTGCATTAAATATACTTAACTTTGGTAAGTGAATAATATGCAATGCTTTATTAAAAGTTTATTTATTAGAATATTTTTAGGGGTAATGCCAGTGACTGCGTATGCAGATCAAAAGTGCTATGGAGATATTATTGTATTTCATAAATATGATGATCAAATGATATATCCCTACTTTATACAACCTTCAAAGGAAAAAAATAAGAAAAATGAAACACAAACAAAGGTAATAACGGTCCAGAAAAGAAAACCTACTCAAGATGAACTGGTAGCACAAAAGAAAGTTGAAGATACTCAATTAAAAAAAATAGAAGAAAAGAAAAATCTTGAGAATAAGAAACAGCTTGATGCAGCAGTAGCTAAAGAAATTTTAGAAAATGGCGAAAAAAAATGGATGGTACAAGTTGCATTGGCACCTAATCAAAATAAAGCAAATATGATCCAGTCTCAATTGCAGGCGAAAGGATATAAGATTGTGACTAGCCCAACCACAAAAGGAATACGGGTTATGGTAGACCCCGCCAATGATTTTGCGATTGCACAAATTATTCGAGAAAAAATAATTTCAGATGAGAGTTTGGATCTGAAATCGGCTTGGGTCTTTAAATGGGCATCTTTAACAGCACAGTAAAAGAAAAAGGAGTCCGAAGACTCCTTTTTTTATTCATGTAAATTTGTTGTAATTTTCTGCATGATTTGCAGGAGTACATCAAACTCGCTTTGCAATGGCGTACTTTTACGTGTAACGAGCGCTAGAGTACGACTTGGTGCATCTTCAATTGGTTTTGCAGTAATCTGATCATTAAACTTGATCATACTATTTTCAATTGCGATTTCTGGTAAAAGCGTAAAACCTAAATTAGAAGAAACCATTTCGACTAATGTTGGTAATGAACTTGCTTTTAAGCGGTTATCGTTTTTACGTTCACCAATTGGGCAAGCACTTAATACATGGTCACGTAAACAGTGACCTTCTTCAAGCAAAATAAGACGCGATAAATCAAGGTCATCGAGAGAGTTTGCTTGAAGTGCATTTGTATCTTGCTTACTACAAACAAGATATAAATTTTCTTTTGAAATTTCAGCTACTTTTAGACTTCTTGTGTCAAAAGGTAGGGCAAGAACGATCATGTCCAAATTACCGTGTTCTAAGCGCTCTACAATTTTCTCACTTTGAGCTTCATGTAAATGCAACTGAATCTTTGGTAATTGTTGATGCACTTCATCAAGTAACCGTGTCAGGATAAAAGGTGCAATGGTTGGAATAACACCCAAATGAAGATCGCCAGTTAATGGTTCACTCATTTCACGGCTTAAACGCATTAAATCCTGAGCATCTGCTAGCAATACACGGGCTCTAGCAACGACTTGTTCACCTAATGGTGTTAAGCGCACATTCTGACGGTCACGCTCAACCAGAACGCCACCTAATAGCCTTTCCAGCTCCATGATACCGCCCGATAAAGTCGATTGGGTAACAAAAGAGCGGCGTGCTGCTTCAGTAAAATGCAAAGTTTCCGACAACGTAACTAAATATGATAGCTGTCTTAGTGAGGGTAATGCAGCCATAGTGTCCTAGTATGATGATTTAAAATGATGCGCAAATAAACCGCTAAGCTGTGGAATAAAATGGGCAGGGATATCATGCCCCATTCCATCAATTAATTCAAACTTAGCACCGGAAATTGCTTTTGCTACAGCCTTACCGTGACTTGGTGGAAGTAAGCGGTCACGAGAGCCATGTAAGACTATGGTGGGTTGCTTAATTTCACGGTCCAGTTGCAGTAAGGAACCTGTACATAATATTGCTAAAAACTGTTGAAGTACACCAGCAGGATAATAGCTACGTTGATAAAGTTTTCGTGCAGTTTGAACGGCTTCAATATGATTAATATAACCAGGAGAACCAATCAATTGGAATAATTTTAAGCTGTGGTTAACAATCCCTTCTTCATCACGTGATTCGGGTTTGCCAATCAAACTTAAAAGTTGTTTAGGAAATGGTGGTGGTAAAAAGGGTTGGTTGTTACTGGTAAACATCAAACCTAATTTTTCTACTTTTTCCGGATATTTTGCAGCAAGTATCTGGGCAATCATACCACCCATTGATGCACCGACCACATGTGCTTTACTTACGCCTAAACGGTCGAGAAGCATCGATACATCGTCTGCCATATCATACAATGTATAAGGTGCACCCTGATTTTTTAACCCTAAAGCAAAGCGTCCCATCAATTTCATGGTATTTAAACGTTTACCCTGATGACGAACTTTTGAAGAAAGGCCAATATCACGGTTATCAAAACGAATAACACGAAAACCTTGATCAATGAGCGATTTACAGAAAAAGTCCGGCCAAAATAGCATTTGGGCACCTAAGCCCATAATTAGCAAAATGGTTGGATGTTCTGCTTTTCCACCTACTTCTACATGCAATTCAATACCATTGCCTAAGTTGACTTTGGTTTCTTGCATAAAAGGAGTGTAGGGTGAAATACTAAATTGTAAGGCGCTATTCATGTTATGCATTCCTTGAAGGAATACTCTTGAGCGAGTATTCCCAGTTTAAACCTTATGCTTGGGCAGGAATAAGATCTGGAACAAGCTTAGTTAACGTTAAACGTTGCTTGCCTGCTGTTGCACCTAACAATACGAAACCACGCAATGTTCCTTCATTGTCAATTGCTTTGGCAAGCATACCATCGTCGAATTCTTCAGTTTCCCAATTTACATCGACATCAACCGGTGCCGGTAAAACTGTAAGTGGTGCAGCCGGGGTTTTTACCGCAACTGGCATTGCAGGGTAATGTACATTTGTTTGTTGGCCGCTTAATGTTTTTGCTAGAGCACGCGCTTGTTGCATAATTGGCATTACATAAGGAAGCAGGTTACCATTCACTTCTGCACAGTCACCAATCGCATAAATATCTGCTTGATTCGTTTCAAGCAAGCTATTAGTAATTACACCACGGCTGGTTTGAATATTTGCGCTTTGAGCAAGAGAAATATTTGGTTGTAGACCAATCGCTGAAAGCACGATATCAGCAACTAAAGTTTGACCATTTGCTAATGTAACGGCGTAATCTTCACCATTATTGATCTTACTTACTTTTTCAACGGTTGTGCCTAATGCAAATTTAACCCCAGCTTCTTCAAGATTTTCTTGGAAAGCTGAAGCAATGTGTGACGGTAACAAACGGCCTAATGGTTGAGGTGCTAAATCAATTACCGTTACATCATATTCACTATGAAGTAAATCATTGGCAAATTCGCAACCAATTAAACCAGCACCCAAAATCACAACACGTTTATCTTTGCGCTGAGCAAGGTTTTCGCGGAAGGTACGATAATCAATCAGTGAGTTCACTACATGAATGTCATCACTGCCATCACCTGCAATTGCAAGACGAATCGGGTTAGCACCAACGGCTAAAATCAGTTTTGAATAGGGTTGATTTGAAGTTACCCCATCTTTCTCTAGAACAAGCTCATGACGCTCAGCTAAAATTTCTTTCACCCATGTAAAAGGTTCAATACGCATATTGAGCTGTGCACTCATTTTTGCAGCATCACCTAACGGAATTTGTTCCGGAGCCTTTTTACCTGCAAAAGCGTTAGATAACGTTGGTTTTGCATAGTTCACCGCATCATCCGCACAAATCATCACAAGTTCTTGCTCTGGGTTAAGCTTACGGAACTCACGTGCTAAGGTATAACCCGCCATGCCTGATCCGATAATGACGATTGGATGCATTTTTTTCTCCAGAATTAGAATTGTTCATTTAATACGGTGATTGGTGATATATAAAAAAGACCATGTAAATCATGGCCTTTTCATTTAAGACATTAGATTTCGATCATTTCAAAGTCAGCTTTTGAAACGCCACAATCAGGGCAAGTCCAATCATCAGGGATATCTTCCCATTTTGTTCCAGCTGCAATGCCGTCTTGTGGCCAACCTTCTGCTTCATCGTAAATCCATCCACAAACGATACATTGATATTTTTTCATGAGACTCTCCGCACTGATAAGTTTGCTCAAAGCTGCCTTTCAGTAAAACTATTCCATCTATTAATAATGTAACTACGATCCGTTCAATAATAACTAATGTAGCTTTGATCGGGTATCAAATTTTTACGCAGTTCTACATTTAAAGTAAAGCACATAAGGGAGTTTAATCATTCGTAAGCAAAGGTGAATGGCATATCGAGACAAATAACTGGTTATTTAGGCAAAACTTCAACATAAACACATAATAAACCATATGTTTTTATTCACTTATTAATGTAATAAGGTTTTAAGTGATATGAAGGGTTACAAAAAGAACAAAGCATTTATATAAATAAAGTTCTTAAAAACATAAGCTGATTAATAAATAGACAGATAAATTCATGTTTATATAAAACGAGAAAGTTTATTGAACACTTGAGTAACAGAGATAAGGAAATTGAATATGGAAATTCTAGTATATGAAGTAGAAATTAACGCGCCTATAGAAAAAGTATGGAATATACTCTGGAATAGCGAGACATATAATGCATGGACGAAATTCTTTGCGCCGGATTCTTCAATGCGTACTGACTGGAAGATTGGTGGTAAAACATATTTTCTAGACGGAGAAGGAAATGGAATGGTTTCGACCATTGAAGAAATGAAAAAGCCTGAGGTGCTAATTTTTAAACATTTAGGAATGATTAAAGAGGGTAAGGAAGACTTAGAAAGTGAAGAGGTGAAAGGCTGGAGTGGTTCACTAGAAAAATATTTTTTAAGCCAAAATGGGAATACTACAACTTTAAAAGTTGAATTGGCCACCTTACCTGAATATATCGGTATGTTAAAAAGTGGCTTTGTTCAAGGTTTTGAAGTTGTAAAAGATATTGCAGAAGGGAGTTAGTTCATCTTGCTCAGTTGGTTGTTTAGGCAAAGTATTTTTTATGAATTTTAGAAATCAGATCATTGAGACGAGAAGGATAAGCAAGACGATGATGGCCTCCGTCATATGTTTCTACTGTCATATAAGGTGAAAGTTTTTCCTGTACTTGATACATATCAAGTTGCTCGTCTCCTAACTCTAAATAAGCCATTTTAGGATTAGAGTGATCAAGATCTTCATCACAAAGGTTGGGGTAATCATTACGAAAACTAGGATTAAGGCTTGGATTGGCAACAACAACAGCTAACTTATGTTGAGCAGCTGTTTTTAAAGCCCAATAGCCACCAAGGCTATGACCGACTAATAAATCAGGTTTAATCGTTTCAATTGCTTGATGATAAAAGTCCTTCACTGAGGCATAACTTAAGTTACGATAATCTACATCAATACAAAATTTTTCAGGATGTAAAATGGCATGGAATTTTGTTGATTCACGAGAAGAATCCAAGCCATGTAAAAATAGAATTTTCATTATTTGCTACACAATCTCATAGATAAAATAAAAGGCAAAATAGGCCTTTTAAAAATCGAGGTTATTTGGATTTTTTTATATTTTACTTAAAGCAAAAAAAAATGATCTTAGCGATTGGTCTAAGTAATTTTCTTCATTCAAAACGCCTTTAGTCTGACTGCTTTGACTTTTTTCATTTTTGTTTGATTGAAATCATTCGAAAAACCTCAGCAATCTGTTAAGCTATGCCACTTCATTTTTACTTAAATCGAGGCAGAGATGACGCAACAAAACGCTCAATCGACTTCTGAACCAACTATTTCCGAAAACGATTTAATTGCACAGCGTCATGCCAAATTAAAGCAAATCCAAGATGTTGCAAAGGATACTGGAAAAAGTCCTTGGCCAAATACATTCAAACGTGAACACTACGCTGCTGATCTACAAGAACAATTTAAAGATCAGTCGAAAGAACAGATTGAAAGCGCTGAACATGTCTATGTAAAAGTTGCTGGTCGTGTCATGTTGAACCGCGGTTCTTTCATGGTAATCCAAGACATGACTGGTCGTATCCAGTTATATGTTGACCGCAAAGGTTTACCAAAAGATATTCTTGAAACCATTAAAGGTTTAGACCTAGGCGACATTATTGCTGCTGAAGGTTATATCGGTCGCTCTGGTAAAGGTGATTTGTATGTACACCTTGAAGGTTTTGAACTTCTTACAAAATCACTTCGTCCATTACCAGATAAATTTCATGGTTTGAACGATACAGAAGTTAAGTACCGTAAACGTTACCTTGACTTAATCGTGAATGAAGAAACGCGTAAGACTTTTGAAATTCGTGCCAAAGTTGTTGCAGGTATTCGCGCATTTTTAACAAATGAACGTTTCATGGAAGTTGAAACGCCAATGATGCATGTAATTCCGGGTGGTGCGTCTGCACGTCCGTTTGAAACGCATCACAATGCTCTAGATATGCCGTTATTCTTGCGTATCGCACCTGAGCTTTACTTAAAGCGTTTGGTTGTTGGTGGTTTTGAACGTGTGTTCGAAATTAACCGTAACTTCCGTAATGAAGGGGTGTCAACACGTCACAACCCTGAATTTACAATGATCGAGTTTTATCAAGCATATGCTGATTATAAAGACTTGATGGCTTTAACTGAAAACATGCTTGAAAAGTTAGCTCTTGATATTTTAGGTACAACTGATGTGCCTTACCAAGGCGAAGTGTTCAGCTTTAAAGGGCCATTCAAGAAAATCTCTATGTTTGATGCGATTTTAGAGAATAACCCTCAGTTCACGCCAGAAAATGTGGGTGACCGTGAATTCCTTGCAAAATTTGTTCGTGAGGAATTAAAAGAAGAAGTTAAACCTGGTTTTGGTTTAGGTAAGCTTCAAACAATTGTATTTGAAGAAACGGTTGAGACTAAACTTCGTCAACCTACCTTTATTACTGAATATCCAGCAGAAACTTCTCCACTTGCTCGCCGTAATGATGACAATCCGCACATTACCGATCGTTTTGAATTCTTCATTGGTGGTCGTGAATTGGCAAACGGTTTTAGCGAGTTAAATGACCCGATTGATCAGGCTGAACGTTTCCAAGCTCAGGTTGCTGAAAAAGACGCAGGCGACGATGAAGCAATGCATTATGATGCAGAGTTTGTTGAAGCACTTGAATATGGTCTACCTCCAACAGCGGGTGAAGGTATTGGTATTGACCGTTTGGTTATGCTTTTTGCAGACGCACCAAGTATTCGTGATGTAATTTTATTCCCGCATATGCGCCGTAAAGACGGTTAATTTAATCTTCAAAACAGAAAAAGGCAGTTTATACTGCCTTTTTTATTCACTATTTATATATAAAAAACACTTAAATTATAGAAAACTTAAGAGCACGTTAAAAAATGTAATTGCACAGTTTAACAATTGCAAATTTGCGATAAAAAAATTAATGTGTTGCTCATAAATAACTTTGAGAATTGTGCTGACATGTTTTTAAGAAAAACACTTTCAATTGCATTATTAGCAACTGCCTCATCAGCTGTTTTTGCCCAAGGTTTGGTGCTTAATAATGATGATTTACGTACAGATTTAAATTGGTTGAATCAACAAGGTGTTATTAACATCAGCACTTCTACTTGGCCTTTAAGCGGTGATGAAATTCAGCGCGCACTCTCTCAGGCTAAAGTAACACATCCAGCTCAACAAAAAGTTATTAACTCAGTTCGCAATGCATTAAAGGCAGATAACGATACAGTTAAAGTGGGTGCTTTTGCCGAATCTGATATTAAAAATCTTCCACAAGCTTTTGGCGATAACCAAAAATCACAGTATCAAGGTTCTGTAGAGTTTAATGCGGGCGGTGAAAACTGGGATGCAAAAATCCGTGTAAACGCAGAAAAAGATCCACAAATTGATAATGGCCATGATGTCAATGTGGAAGGTTCTTATGTCGCTGGTAAAATTTGGAACCAATGGGTTGTTGCTGGTCAAATTCCAACATGGTGGGGACCTGGCCATGATGGTAGTTTAATCCGTGGTGATGCAAGTCGTCCTGTGTATGGGGTGACAGCTCAAAGAGCTATACAAAATGCATTTGATACCAAATGGTTATCTTGGATTGGTCCTTGGCAATACCAATTATTTGCAGGTCAGTTAGATGATTATAAAGCTATTCCTCATGCTAAGTTATTAGGTTTGCGTGTTACGGCAAGTCCATTACCTTACTTGGAACTGGGTGCTTCCCGAACTTTACAATGGGGTGGTGAAGGGCGTTCTGAAAGTTGGAACTCATTATGGAATGCAATTAAAGGTAATGATAATGTTTATGATGCAGCTGAAGACAGATCTAATCAAATTGCTGGATTTGATGCTCGTTTAAATCTTCAATCACTTTTAAATGCTCCTGTTGGTATTTATGGTCAATATGTAGGTGAAGATGAAGCCGGTTTGCTTCCTTCTAAAAAAATGTATTTAGCTGGTGCTGATTATTCTTCTAGCTATAAAGATATGCCTTATCAAGTTTATGCTGAATGGGCAGATACACGTACCAATAATGATGTAAAAGGAATCTCTTATAATCATTATATTTATACTGACGGTTATTATCAGCATGGTTTCCCTCTAGGGCATGCAATGGGTGGTGATGGTCAAATGTACTCTGTTGGTGGTGATATTCGCTTTGACACTATGAATCGCTTAAGTGGCCGTGCAATGGTTGTGAAGGTGAATGAATCTAACTTGGCAATCAATAAAGCCTTCCCTAAAGAAGATAAAATCAAAGCACTTGATTTAACTTGGACGCATTACATCAAGCCAGATCTTCCATTAAAAATTAATGGTTGGATTAGTGACTCTGATTTAGAGGGTAATGATTCAGGTGCATCTATTGGTATTGAAATTCCGTTAGAACGTAAAATGTTTGGTTTTTAAGACTTAAATATTACTGATGAAAAGGAGAAGCTAAAAAGGCTTCTCTTTTTTTATTGTATTTAAAGAAATCTAAAGATGAGATCGTGATTTGCTTCAGTTAACGATGCGGGCTAGGATGGGCATGTTATCTATGCGAATCAGTATTTTACATTTATATGATGAATTTGAATATCAATATGAAAAAACAAGCAAAAGAAAACAGTTTTAAATCACTATAATGCATAACTAATGCTATAAGCCTCATAAAGGCATGTAGTTGGATTATTTATCACAAAAAATTGGAGTTGTTATGGCACTCGTTCCTCCACATGGTCTTCTAAGTGGTGGTTTAATACCACTTCTAGATTTTATGGGCAAAATGGATAGAGAAGGACGTGTTCATGACTGAATCAAGACTTACACATCTCAAGCAACTTGAAGCTGAAAGTATTCATATTATTCGTGAAGTTGCGGCAGAATTTGAAAATCCAGTCATGCTTTACTCAATTGGTAAAGACTCGGCTGTAATGCTTCATCTTGCTTTAAAAGCATTTTATCCTGCGAAACTTCCATTTCCTTTATTACACGTAGATACAGGTTGGAAGTTTAAAGACATGATCGCGTTTCGCGATAACATGGCAAAAACCCATGGCTTTGATTTAATTGTTCATCAGAACAAAGAAGGCCGTGAAGCAGGGATCAATCCATTTGATCATGGTAGCTCAAAATATACAGATATTATGAAAACCCAAGCTTTAAAACAGGCTTTGGATAAATATCAATTTGATGCTGCTTTTGGTGGTGCGCGCCGTGATGAAGAAAAATCACGTGCGAAAGAGCGTGTGTATTCATTCCGTGATAGTAAGCATCGTTGGGATCCTAAAAACCAACGCCCTGAACTTTGGAATCTTTACAACGGTAAAGTAAACAAAGGCGAAAGTATTCGTGTATTCCCATTATCAAACTGGACAGAGTTAGATATTTGGCAATATATCTATTTAGAAAATATTCAAATTGTTCCTCTTTATTTCTCTGCTGTTCGTCCTGTGGTTGAGCGTAGTGGTACGCTTATTATGGTGGATGATGAACGCATGCGTTTAAAAGAGGGTGAAGTTCCGCAAATGAAGTCTGTACGTTTCCGTACGCTTGGCTGTTACCCATTAACAGGTGCAGTTGAGTCTGAAGCTGATACATTGCCAGAAATTATTCAGGAAATGTTATTGGCAACAAGTTCTGAGCGTCAAGGTCGTATGATTGACCATGATGAAGCAGGCTCAATGGAAAAGAAAAAGCAAGAAGGCTATTTCTAAGACAGTTTCTAAATTTGTGGAGTTTGAGCAATGTCTCATCAATCAGACTTAATCAGCCAAGATATTCTGGCTTATTTAAAACAGCATGAACAAAAAGATCTTTTACGCTTTTTGACTTGCGGTAACGTAGATGACGGTAAAAGTACCTTAATTGGCCGTTTACTTTACGATTCAAAATTGATTTATGAAGATCAATTACAAGCAGTAACGCGTGACAGTAAAAAAGTAGGAACTACGGGTGATGCACCAGACTTGGCATTACTGGTAGATGGTCTGCAAGCAGAACGTGAACAAGGCATTACCATTGATGTAGCTTATCGTTATTTCTCAACAGAAAAGCGTAAGTTTATTATTGCGGATACCCCAGGGCATGAGCAATATACACGCAACATGGCAACAGGTGCGTCAACTGCGGACTTGGCAATCATCTTGATTGATGCGCGCTATGGCGTTCAAACGCAAACTCGTCGCCATACGTTTATTGCAAGTTTGCTTGGTATTAAGAATATTGTTGTTGCCATTAATAAAATGGACTTGGTTGAATATTCACCTGAACGTTTCACTGAAATTCAGATTGAATATGATGCTTTCGTAAGCCAATTAGGTGATCGTCGTCCAGCCAATATCTTATTTGTTCCAATTTCTGCTTTAAATGGCGATAACGTTGTAAATCCATCAGCTCATACTCCTTGGTACAAGGGTCAAACCTTGATGAGTATTCTTGAGTCTGTGGAAATTAGCCGCGAGTCGAACAAACACGAATTCCGTTTCCCTGTTCAATATGTGAACCGTCCAAACCTCGACTTCCGTGGTTTTGCAGGTACCGTTGCTTTAGGTGAAATTAATGTTGGTGATGAAATTGTAGCGTTACCTTCTGGTAAGCGTTCTACAGTTAAAGAAATTGTTACTTTTGACGGTAACCTTGAGCAGGCAGTTGCAGGTCAGGCAGTTACATTAACGTTAAACGATGAAATTGATATTAGCCGCGGAAACGTGCTGGTACGTGCAGGTGAGCAACCATTAATTTCACGTAGCGTTCGTGCTTCTGTGGTATGGATGAATGAGCACCCGCTTGTAAAGGGTAAGTTGTACAATATTAAGATTGGTACACAAACTGTTCCAGCAAAAGTGACTAACATTCACTATCGTGTGAATGTGAATACACTTGAACATACTCATGTGGAAGAGCTTGAGTTAAATGCAATTGCAGATGTTGTAGTTGAGTTCGATGCGCCAGTTGTATTTGATCAATATCAAGATTCTCGTTATACAGGTTCATTCATCTTCATTGACCGCTTAAGCAACGTAACTGTTGGTGCTGGTATGGTTGAGGCTGCTGTTGAATGGACTACTCATAGCAATGCTGTTACTGCCGAAGACCGTGCTGCTCGTTTAGGTCAAAAACCTGCTGCTATTAGTGTTTCTGCACAATTAATTGAAAAAGCTCAAGTCTTAGAAAGTTTGCTGATTCAGCAAGGTGTAGTTGCGATCGCGAAAGCAAACTTAACAGCTGAGCAATTGGTTCTATTACGTGAGACGGGTGTTGTAATTATCACAACTTCTGTGGAAGGTACAGATACAGAGATAACTGCTGAAACTGTAGAAGAAGCAGTAGAAAAAATCGTGGAATTGGTTCGTCTTTAATAGATTGAAAATGAGTTCTAAAAAACCCGCGTAAGCGGGTTTTTTATTGAGTTTAGAAAATATTTTGAGTTTTTAAAGTTAAATATTCTCTTAAATCTTTGGGATAGTTCTGGATCATCTTTAAAAATGTATCTCGATCACCTTGATATAAGGCACGTGTTGCTTCCTCGTAATTTGGCATATTACCTAACATGGCAGACATAAAACGGTCGATAGCTTGTTTAGCGAGCATAATATTGCCTTCAGAATTTGGGTTGTTTAACTCTTTATCAATTAACTTGCGAATCAATGCTGATGCACTCGCACTTTGTTGATCTAACCAATCCCAATGTTTTTTCTGTAAAGTGATTTCACGAGAAATTACACCAAGTTTAGGTCGTCCAACTTTTTTAATTTCTTCTGGCTCAGCATAACGTTGTTGAAATTCTTGTTCCGAACCAGAAAGATCAAGATCAATTTGTTGACCTGTTTGATCATTAAAAATCAGAATATTTTCCGTTGTTTTCGGAAGATCTTTGAGTTTTTTTGCAAGTTCAACAATGGAGGCGCTTGCAATAAGTGTACTTCCAGTAAAAGCAGTATAGGTGATTGTAGTATTCATTTTAGCCGTATATTTTTATCAGGGTAAAATAATATTATCAGGGTAAAATTAATTTGGCAAACATTAAAATTTATAACCAAAGAATGATCTGATTTTATAAATGTAATCTGTGAAGTTAGGACTATAAAAATAGTCACGGTAATAGACTACTTAAAATTTTGTTCTGCTTTAATATCGCTTTTATGAGAGAATGTGCCTTTAGTTGTATGTATAAGGACTCCTATGTTTGAGCAATCTCCTGAATCTTTAAGCGATATCGAAATTTTAGACATTTTACAGTCGATGAAAAAAGATAAGCTAGATACGGAAGCAAATGAGATCATCCGTAGCGGGGGGAAAGCAGGACGTCAGGAAGCACATAAACAGGCTTTGGTGGCACTAAATACAAATTTTGAAGAGAAATTTGTAGAGGCGGTTACTCTTGCACTAGGTTTAAATGCAGCTCAAGCTAAAAAAATTCGCTATAAAAAAGATCGAATTCGTATTTTAAAAGCACGTGGTATTGATTATTTAGCTATTGATGGTGCTGAAACAGCGCAAGTTTTGGCACAAATTTCACAAGCAATTGTGCGAGAAGATGCAATTGTTACTCATGACTTGCATGACATCTTCCCATTTTGGAAAGAAGGTTGGCCAATGGTGCAATTTGATAATGCCTATAAAATTTTAGAAGAAGATATTGGCTTGCACTTTCATGCGTTCTTAGATGCCATGATTGAGTATGTGAATAAATAAAAATAAAAGCCCCAATTGGGGCTTTTATTTTTTATAGCAGAATGTAGTTAGATCGCACTAAAAAGTGGGAAAACACCAATCACTAATGCTGTACCCATTAACACCATACAAGTAATAAATGCCCACTTAAAAGTGAACTTTTGATGGTCTGCAAAATCGACTTTAGCAAGACCGCATAACAAGTAAGTTGATGGAACAAGTGGTGATAATAAGTGTACAGGTTGGCCTACAATAGAAGCACGTGCAATCGCTTCTGGGCTAATACCATAATGTGAAGCAGCTTCAGCAAGAATAGGTAATACACCATAGAAGAATGCATCATTTGACATAAAGAAGGTCAATGGCATGCTTACGAAAGCTGTAATCGGTGCGAGATATGGACCCATACTTGCAGGAATCATTGCGACAAATTCTTTAGACATTGCTTCAACCATGCCTGTGCCAGATAAGATACCTGTAAAAATACCTGCCGCAAAAATTAAACCTACAACAGCCAAGATGCTATCTGCATGCATAGCGATACGCTTTTTCTGCATATCAACATCAGGGTAGTTGATGAGCATTGCAATACAGAACGCCAGCATGAATAACACTGACATAGGTAAAATACCTTTGATCAATGCAATCATAAGAAGAATGGTGAGCACCATATTTACTTTACGTAAATGTGGACGAGTCGCTTCTGGATCTTTTGAAACAGTAATGTTGTCGCCATGATGACTTTCAAGCTCAATCACGCCTAAACGTTTTTGCTCATATCGACCATATAAATATGCCAAGAAGAATAACCAGCCAATACTAATCACCATTGGAAGGATCATTGGTACAAAAATATGGCTTGGATCAACTTGAAGCGCACTCGCTGCACGGGCAGTAGGGCCACCCCATGGTGTAAGGTTCATTACACCACTACATAACAACATAAGTGCTGTCATGATGAGTGTATTCATACCTAGGCGTTGATAGAGAGGGAGCATTGCTGCTACACAAATCATATATGTCGTTGAACCATCACCATCAAGAGAAACTAAGGTAGTTAAAAAAACGGTCCCTAATGTAATTTTTAGAGGGTCGCCTTTAACTTTTTTCAAAATCCATTTAACCGGAGGATCGAAAAGACCTGCATCGATCATTAAGGCAAAATATAAAATCGCGAATAATAACATTACGCCAGTAGGCGCAAGTTTTTTGATGCCTTCTAGCATCATTTCGCTGAGACCCTTAAGCTCAATATGACTTAAGCTTTCAAAGTAGTGACCAAGGCCCCAGGCGATAAGAGAAAAAATAAATGGGATAAGAATTAAAGCAATAATAGGGCTTAAACGTTTGGACATGATTAAATACATGAAGCATAAAATCATGCCAACACCAAGTAATGTCAGCATACAATCAATCCTTTGCCTTTAGTTTTACTGAACAAGTTTATTCAAAACTCTGACTTTGATTATTCTTATGAATTTTTATTAAAAAGACAAATAATATATTTAGTTTATTTGGTTAATATATATTCACTTGGAAAGGTATATTCTGTGGAAATACTGAACATATATATTAATGGTATAGTCTATTTATAATATATGGCATTTATTATAAGAACTTATAAAGCCTTTATCATATTTAAAATTATCATGTATTTTTAGAATTTATATTTAGTTTGAATGCTGAAATGAGAAGTATACCCATTTACAATGCTTGTAAT
>NZ_JBIUCS010000026.1:0-42865 GCF_044538485.1 Acinetobacter sp. ABJ_C5_2
TCAGCATACCCTTCAATTTTAACAAAATTTTTAAAATTTAGATTAGACATTGCAAAATAATCAATATCTAATAAATTGATATTTTGCAATATTTTTTTATATTGTCTTTTGTATCTTTTAAAATTGGAAGACTTGTATTATAAAAATTAGAGCCTAGTGAAACATCAGGAAATATTACATATAGCTGTTCATTACCATTAAAAGAATCTAGATATTTTTCAAAAAAAATTATTTCGACTTTTCTTTTACAATCTACTTTTAGCTTTTCTTGACACTCAATATTTTGCAAAATTAGTGTAGTTTCTGGATAAAAAATTAAATTTTCCACATCGAATTGGAAATTATTTTTATTTAAAAATAATTTCCAATTTTGTCTTTGGCTAAATATTAATTTTTTTGTCTCAAAATTATTCATAATGACCTACTTCGATGCATGCTCTACTGTGATTCTACCAGTTTGATATTTCCAAGCACCATTATCAAAAGTCTCTGGTTTATTATCACTATTAAGTCGTTTAGGTATACCAACATGCCAATGTGCACAAACATGCTGCTTATCAGGTTAACGATGACTAACTATTCTATAGGATTTTACATCATTTGGATTGGCACTAACCTTATATAAATATTGCTTCCATCCGTTTACTTCCTTTGAGCTATTGGCTGACTTGAAACAGGAATTCCATTTTTAAATAATGCAAGCCTCCTTGTTCTTTTTTTGAAATTGTTGCTTTACATTTTGTGGTTTCTTTATCAAATTCACCGCTTTTAGGTATTCCACTTCTTGTCTTATGTTGCCCGCCTCTTGATTTCTTTTGTAAACCTAATAGATCTATCCATTCAATAGCATTCGGTGCATTGCATAAACATTATTACCACCCAATAATCCAATCGGATCTTGGGAAATAAAACGCCCTATATACGGTGAATAATAACAATTGTTATGTAAAATCGAACATGGTGGCGTAGATCTTGCTGCCTCTTCACTTCCATCATCTTCCCATTTACAAATACGACAAATTTCATATTCCAATAATGTCTTTAAAGAATAAAATTCACAACATGGACATTTATATAAACTCTTTCTCTCATCTCCTAATGTATAGAAGTACTACTTTTAATTTTGGAATACCCTTTATACCTTAACCATAAAAAAATTCTAAAAAATAATCTACATCCACTACTACATTTTCTTTTATAAGGGTTTTCTTTAGTTCGTCTAAGAAACCTGTCTTATATCCTCCATTTTCACCTCTAGGGTTAGAGTCATATAAATCAATAATTAAATTTTGTATAACATTAATTTGCGAAAAAAAATCAAATAAATTTTTAGCAATGATATGTAATTCATCGCCTGAAATACATGCTCCTATCTCGCCACTATTATGATTTATGTATACGACATTTACATCATGCTGTGTTAAGAATACTGTAGCACTTTCCCCATCAAATATATCTTCAAACATATATTGAATATTTTCTAACGAATCTTTTCCTAAAAAATCATTTATATTTCCTCCTAGATCAATATTAAAATCATTTCCAGGAATACAACTTAAATAGCTTTTAAATAGATCATCATTAACAGAATTATCCTGCTTAATAAGGAATCTTTCACCATAAATTATTTCATTACATTTATCAACTTCCTCTAATAATTTTTTAAAACAAACCTGCACTATTAAGACTCCCCATTTAATACAATTAAATAGTATCAAATATTTTATCTAAAAATCATTAAAACCCAACACAAAAACTAAAAATATTTGAAGGGATATCTTTCATATAAACCTTCATTAATAGAATTAACTAATTTCTTAAATTGATCTTGTTCAACTTTATTAAGCTCTTCGTTTATATCCAATTCTTCTTCAAGTTGTTGATAAGAAAATGCCATTTTAAGAAAGTCTTCAAAAGTAATTCTCATATCTATAAACTGATTAATATTCAAACACTCCCCTTGGTTATGATCATAAAACAAGATATTATTTTTTTCCTTATCTATAAACCATTCATCACCTTGACCAGTACGACCAATTATCCAAACTTTCTCACTAATTTCAGGATAATTTTCATGAAGATATTGATTTTCTTTTAATGCTGTTTCATACCCCAAAATTATAATATCAGGTGTAATTTCTATTTCTCTATATTTACCTAAAAAAGATAAATAATTATCATCAAGCTGAGGTAGATTGCCAAATTTCTTTATTTCGCTAGTTCTTTCAAATAATTTCGCTTTGATTTCTTGATCTGTCATTAATTTATCAAACATTTCATATACCTTTTAACTTACTGTAATTGACAAAAGTTTGCACCCTTAACAGCTGTAGCATTGTGCTTTCCAATACGCTCTTTCCTTGCTAATGCTCTCAAGCGTTGCTCCAAGATTTCCTTCGATTCAGCTTGTGATAAATTCATAGCTTCAACTTGGTTTAAAATTCCTCCCCAAGTTTTATTCCAATTCTGACCAGTACGCGAACTGTTAGTATGAATACCAGGAGATTTAGTATGCTTTTCTTTTGGAAGATTATAATAAAAAGCCTCATTTGTTTAATAATGAGGCTTTATTTACGTCTTGAGAATTACTTCACAATACTATTCATTAGAAAAAACAACTAGCTTTCCTTCTGGCAAATGGCCATCCCAACCACAGGGAAACCCACCATTTAAATAGACTTCAAGAATTTTTTTCCAGATTTCTGGGAAAAAATCATTCGCATAACACTGAAAAATAATCTCTATATCTCTATACATTAATTCAGTAAGTATACAAGCTTCCCCATAAACCCATTTTTCTTTAGCACCATTAAATTCTTTTTGTTCAAAATCAAAATAATTATTCTGTTTTAACTTGTATTTAATTTTATCACTCCATTCAAAATCATCTGGAAATACGTTGGGCGTATCTGTTACAGTTTCCCATTCATCAAAACTATCAAAGTCATCATTCGTAGCATAATTGATACCAACCTTAGCATCAGTAATGATTTTATAATCTCCACTCATTTGAAATGGTTTATTAAAGAAATTTCCTTGTTCTAAGAATGAAATAAAATCACTAGCCTCTTTAGTCACTTGATCCCAACTTTTCATTTATTTACTCATATAACTAACCTATATAAAACACCCTATTATTGAAAAATCATAATAAAACTATTTATTCAAAATTAAGGGTGTCTTTCAATATATTAAAATTATTTTTTTATCTCTAAAAAATCTTTTAGATTTTTGGTTAAAGTATTAATTTCTTTTGCAGTGGATACCTCTATATCAGGATTTCCTAAGATAGATACAAAGAAAACAATTTCTTCAATACTTTTACCCATTTTTTCTATTAATTTATTTTTTGCCTCTTTTAAAGCATATACATAGAGCTCTAAGTTTTCTTTAAATTCTACATCATAATCAAATCCTTTCTGAAACTTTGGAGCAATATCATTCTCATAATGTTCCATTATAATTGGAGTAAAAGCTCTAACTCCAAAAGTATCATCATCATCACTTAAGCCCTGCATCCATGAATGTGGTTCCCATTCAACTCCTGCATGTACACTATTTCTAGTACGTTCTGTCGATATCATTATATAATTTGTTAAAGCATCATCGTCAGTAATTAATGCTAAAGCATATATTTTATCTTCATCTTTATTATAATTTTCGTAAAGCACTAGAAACTCATCCACAATTAAATTTACTAACTTTTCTGAATATAACTTATGCCATGAATCCATTATCTATAACCTCCAAAAACTTTTTGCCCAATAATTTGCAATTCCGCACGCATCAATACTTTTGACTGAGCTACAGTAATTTGTCCACATTTTACAGCCGAACTAATTTCTTTATCAGCTTTAGTTAACTCAACAGATACTTTTTTTGCATTCTCTACAGTATGTACACCTTGTCCATTATTGGCAATCATCAAATTTGCTGGATCATTAACTGGATCAATACCATACTTTTTAAGAATAAATTTAGACTTATTCACGTAAGGCGCATACGCTGTTTTTTCAAATTTACCTTTAAAAACGATATGATGACCATGTGGTCTACTCATATCACTAGGAATAGTATGTCCTGCGTCTAAAGCCTTAGCTAACCATGACTTACATGTTAAGCCGAAAGGATCAATCCAAACCACTGGATTCGGCGCATACGCATAAACATTAAACCCACCCAATAATCCAATCGGGTCTTTGGAAATAAAACGCCCTACATACGGCGAATAATAACGATAACGGTTGTAATGAAGTCCTGTTTCCTCATCAAAATATTGACCTTGGAAACGGATATTATTTGAAATAATTTCACTGTTTTCGAAGAAATTCGACTTGGCTCTCTCTGCTTTACACTCACCCCAAGCCTTATATTCAGCTTTCCAAATGACCACACCTGTATGATCCGTCATTTCTTGTGGTGTACCCAAATGATCACAATGATAGAACCAAAAATCTTTAAAGTCTTTTGCAGTTTTGGTTACTTTCCATAATGGGTCACGTTGTAAACTATAAGGCTTATCTGCCCAGTCAGGTGGTTGATAAAGCTCTATTTCTTCTGCATAAACTGCCTGCGCCAGTGGTACAAATGAATCTTTCTCATATATAATGCTTGGTAATTTGCTCATTCGACTCATAAGCAAGTGTATTGCCATCCCACTCAAGATATAAATTACCCTTGGTTGATTTCTGGCAAACCAGTTGTCCATAAACATCATATTGGTATTGTTGATCTAGATATTCTTTAACTACGTTATTAACCAAACGATTATAACCATAACTCGTTTCGTCTAGCTTTTGTGAATGGCTTTGAGCCTTGTGACTATGATACGAATCTATAATGTTACTAGCAGGGTCAAAGTTAAATGTTTCTTTTCCAAGTTTACTGCTCGCTTCAAGTAAACGCCCTACAGGATCGTACTTATAGGCAATATTGCCACGGCGTGTATCTCGAATTGCCGTTAGCTCACCTGTTTTGTCATATTGATAAAGTCGCTGTACCAGTTGACTGGTCTGCTCTAATGCATTGTTGTGCGGCTTATATTGGTTTTGATAGCCCTTTTCATGTTCGCTCAGCATCATTTGGCTTTTCAAACGACCTACCAAATCATATTGCTGTTCTTGACTCACTACGCATATTAAATGCGAAAAAATTAAAAACTAAATAAATACTTAATAGTTTAAATGTTTACAAATTAACCATATAGATTGATCTTTTGAAAGACACTACAATTTAGTGACAAGTAAGGTACGTAGTATTTCGAGGTTGCTAACGGGGATTTACAGATCATTATGTGCATATCAACTCACCCATCGAAATAAGCCAATAATTCAAGTTATGGAACAATCGGCTTAAGTAGGATTTGGATTAACTAGATTTCGAATAAAAAACGTACCATCTGCATATCCAATATAAAATTTAATATACCTTAAAATTTAAATAGCATAATCAGGAATTTCTAGTTTTTTTAAAGAGCATATAAAAGATAGTCCATCATTTTTTTGTTTTACATGCCAAAGTATATAACCTGATTTCCAATTATTTATAAGATTATAGCCTTGTTCTAATTCCTCATTTAAAATAGAACCAATTGCAAATGGTGGAATCCATATCTCAGATATTACACCATCTCCACTCCATCCAGCAGCAATTAATTTCTCTTTAATGATATCTAAATTTGAACCATAATCATGCCTTTGGCACTCTTTCATATAACTTAAATTATCAATCCATTCATATATATACGTATAAACTGTTTGATTTAACTGTAGATATTCTAATTGAGCTTCTAAAGACATACTTAACTTTATCCTCTATTTAAAATTAAAAGATTTTAACCATTTTTTCACCAAATCGATCAGCATTTACAGGGAAATTCTGCCTTTGAGTTTTAAAAGAAAAAACTTTTGTTTTATTACCCAAACAAGGCAATGCCAATTTTATTGCACTGTTTATTGAGTTTTCTATCGGCTTAAGTTCTTTTGGAAATCTATTAGTACCATCTCCATATAATACCTTTGAAGCCACATAACCATCAATATCAGATTCTTTTTGACTCCATGGTTGTCCATTAGATCTAACCCCTGTAACTAAACTTCCTCGAATACCGACTCCTGCATTAGGATCAATTTTTTTATCAGCCCTTCATGAACTTTAACAATTGCTGTAACTTTAGCAATAACCTCTGGGCGAGAATAGACTGTACAACCTGATGACTGCATTAAACCTAACTTATCGACCCAATTAATCGGATTCAATGTATAGCTATATAAGTTTAATCCACCAAAAATTTTAATCGGGTCTTTGGAAATAAAACGTCCCACATAAGGCGAGTAATAACGATAACGGTTGTAATGTAATCCTGTCTCTTCATCAAAATACTGTCCTTGAAAACGGATATTATTACTGATGATCTCAGAGTTTTCGAAGAAATTGGACTTTGCTCTCTCCGCTTTACACTCGCCCCAAGCTTTATATTCGGCTTTCCAAATAATCGCACCTGTATGGTCGGTCATTTCTTGAGGTGTGCCTAAATGGTCACAGTGATAGAACCATACATCGTCAAACTCTTTACCCTCTTTTTCAGTTTTCCAAAGCGGGTCTCGGTGTATGTTATAAGGTCTATCTGTCCAATCTGGGGTGCTATGGAGTTCTATTGGACTTAAATAAACAGCCTGTAGCATTGGCACAAAACTGTCCTTTTCATAGATGTAATGCTTGGTCAACTGCTCGGTAGACTCATAAGCAAGCGTATCGCCATCCCATCCATAAATGATGTTCTGTTCTTGACCTGTATAGTGATGTTTACTCCGCTTTTGAATACGGCGACCTAATGCATCATAGCGATATTCTGCCGTATATTGGCTATTACGGCTCTTTATCATGCGGCCATAGACATCCCACTCAAGGTTTAAATCACCTTGACTCGTTTTTTGACGCACGAGTTGTCCATAAGCATCATATTGGTATTGTTGATCTAGATATTCTTTAACCACGTTATTAACTAAACGGTTATAACCATAGTCTTTTTCTTCAGCACTTTGTGAGTGGATTTGAGCTTTATGACTATGATATGAATCTAGAATGTTACTAGCAGGGTCAAAGTTAAACGTTTCTTTTCCAAGTTTACTGCTCGCTTCAAGTAAACGCCCAACTGGATCATATTTATAATTGATATTCCCCCTACGCGTATCATTAATTCCTGTTAATTGAACAGTTTTATCGTACTGATATAAACGTTGAATCAGTAGTTCTAGTTATTTTGCATTATAAAATCAGCCACCAATAAAAAAATCTTTGAAATAACAAAGGTCTTTTATTCTCTATTAACTTTTCTAAACTATCAATTGAACTTTATCTATTCAATTTTTTGATAGAAGATCATATTTCAATTGGATATTCATCTTGAAAATAGTCACTTCTTAGAAAATTTGATAATTCTAAATTTTCGGTCGAAGCTTTTATTATCTCCTTTATTCTAGTTTGATCATCAGCATTAATATAGCGACCAATAATAAGGAGTGGCCATTCTTGTTCAGATGATTTTTCCAATAAATGATGAAAATTTCTTAATAAACCCGAAATAAATTTATTATTAGATAACTGGTCTAATTTATTTAAAACTTTTTCCTGAACTCCAAAATCATCTTCATTACTAAATGTTAAAAAAAGTGCATCAACAATATCATCACTGGGATCATCGGGAATACTATTAACTATATTAATAAACTGATCAACATCATTATCATAACGATCTAAACCCAGTATCTTATATTTAAAATTCATACATATACCTTTTATTTATCAAGCATTTTAATACATTTTGCATAAACGAGCATTTCTTTGATTGCTACATTATATTTAGTTCTGTCTCCTGATAATGCAGCTACTCGTCTTACATCTTTGATTTCTTTTGCCATAGCTCCTCTCATATTACCTGCATCGATTAAAGCTTTTATATCTGCTCTATATGCTTTCCCAGCATTACCTTTATGACCATGACTAGATGTCTCAGAATGATCATTAGGATCCATTTGTATGGATGGACCTTGACTTTTAGCTAATATAGTTACGCTATTTGCGGGCATATGATGTGACTCAATTCCTGGTTTAGTTGTTCCCCCATATGAACCACCTCTATAATTGCCTGCACCACTTGGATTACCTTTTTTTTAGGCAATCACATTCACTTTTCAACCCCAATGGATCAACCCATTCCACTGGATTTGGTGCATATGCATATACATTATCTCCACCCAATAATCCAATCGGGTCTTTGGAAATAAAACCCTCTACATACGGCGAATAATAATGATAACGGTTGTAATGAAGACCTGTTTCTTGGTCGAAATATTGCCCTTGGAAACGGATATTATTTGAAATAATTTCACTATTTTCGAAGAAATTAGACTTAGCATTTTTAGATTTACACTTACATCACGCTAGTTGATTCGCTTTGTGTAAGAATCACTGCCTCCAATCCTTGCTTGAAGCGATTTCTGCTAATAAATCTATGTCTTCAGGATCTCCATCAAATCTAATAATAGAAGATTTCGAAGTATCTCCTGTGATACCTGTCAAAACATCACTAATATAATCAAATTGTTCTTGATATTAAGAATTACTTTCTACCATAATAACTTCATATTCTCTTAAAATCTCCATCAGTGAATTGTATGCTTCATAACGAGATATTTTTAACCGAATAAACTTATCTAATAAACTATCAATCTCAAGATTAGTAACTTCTTCATTTTGGAATCATGCGATTTCACGATGTAAATCATTATGATGAAAAGCAACCATATCTTGTTGATTGAAACCAACACCATAGACATGCCCTTAGCCATAGTTCAAATGAGAGATTGGGTTGAATGTTGCGAGAAATAAAAATAAACGGCATAGAACTAATGTTTCTATCATTTTTGGCAGAATCATTACCAAATAATTTCTATAGTAAATCAAAATATTACTGAAACTTATAAGCCCCTAACTTATTTTCCAGACTGATTTTTTTCAATACTCATTTCCTGTGCTTTTTTATCTTTTTCTACACCACGACTAATATGATTCGACGACCATACAAATGAAGTTATGATGATCAAAAGACAAATTAAAATATAAATTAAATTATTTCTGGTTCGCCATACTCTTAGATACCAATATAAAAATAGCAGAATATGCAGTACAGGGATTAAGCTCAATACAAAGGCAACAGCTCCCCACGCAACAACTTTACCGACTCTGACATCATCAAAAGTAATAGTTGAATTGAGTATCTTGACCAAAAAAACAAGCCATATGATTGCAAGTAACGACCACGAACCAAGATAAAGGATTAAAAAAAAATTTTTCTTCACTGAATTACTACTCAAGACCTTCATTTTTAATCCTCATAGCAAGTTCAGCCCAACGTCTTGGAGAATCTGGAACTACATGCGCATAATAAAAATGTCCTTCTGCCTTATTGTTGCTCATTTGTGTTCCAAGCAAAGGGGCATTTTTAACGAGATCGAAAAAACTCATCCCAGCATGAATAGGGTCACCATGTTCAGTTAAATCAATGATACTCACCTTTTTGATATTTTTATGCTTTTTTAACATCGCTAAAAAATCAGCATCTATGGGAGAACCGATCAAAACTAAATGATCAACCACATAACCAAGGTTTGCATAAGACTTTGCAGTTTGTGCAGCAAGCATTGAACCATAAGAATAACCAATCAAATTAAACTGCTTTGCTGTATTGGTCGAAACAGGTGGGTAAACACGCCAATCATCGGTTCCATCATTATTTTTGATCATCACACCAGTTCGAGCGGCATCCATCAAAGTACCAATAAAACCTTTACCTAAACTACCAATATAGGTTTTGGTTGAAGTATTACTCAATCCAGCCCAAACATAGTGAATTCCAGCAGTAGTAAATGCCTGAATCATTGGCTTTAAATATGCTCCATCCAATCCAGCCCCTCCCCAAAACACTGTACCGCGTGGTTTATTGACGGGAATTACAGTCTTAGTACCTGAATCCGATTTTAATACGAGTGTGCTACTGCCCGTGCCTACAATTAGAGGTATCATTTGGATTGCTCCTCATAATTCTCAGGATAAACCTCTATCAACACTTCTAACTTTTTAGATGCTGTCATTAATTGGGCTTGTCCTTGGCTATCTGTTTTCCCTGTAATTGTTTTACCATCTATGATTATTTTATAAAATCGATCCGCAAGCGGCATCTGAGTGAACTCATCGACCAATACAAATTGATGCTCATAGGCCTTTTCTGAAACAAAGCTTTGTGCAACAACATTATCAGTATTTGTTTTTGTTGATTTACTACTAGAATCGGTTCCAACCAGATCAACTGATTGAGTCGCCATCACAATATGATTTCCAGAGCAACCACATTGTACTTTGCATCCGTGGTATGCAACTCCAATATTCTGCACCAGTTGAAGGTTACTTGCCTGCACGATAGAGCCCATTTTTTTACAGACTGGGCAAAAAAATTTATCGCCTAATCGGATAATATTCTTGCCATTAGATTTGCGTGCCGTTTGAGACGGAATCATACGTCCGCCTGTAGTGGTTGGATCACCTTCTACAATAATTGGTTGGGACATTTAGCTGGCATCTCCTAACTCAGTCTCTGATTCAGAGAGTAGTTTTTTAGCAGGTGTAAGCAACCAGCTCAACCCAAGTTGATTTCCAGTATTGTTAATAAGTATAGATTGCTTTTGGTTTTCAGCCGTATTTGCAAGTGCAAGAGTTAATGAAAAGCCTGGAGCCATCGCAGAAGTATCATTTAATGCAGAACTTATGGAAACGATTTGATCATCTTCAATCTGAAAATGACTAGATACGGAAGTAAGCTCAACTAAAGATTTAGTCTGTGTTGCACCATGATCAGTAAATAGGAGCTCATCCGTTTCCAGCAGTTTGTCTTGATTATTTAAATTGTATGCTTGCTGAAGATGTTGTATCACCTGTACTAAATTCTCTGCAATGGTTGGATCTTGTTGAGCTGCTGAGTGTCTGTGTTGATACCGAACAGGTACGCTAATATTAGCAATAGGTTCTAGTTCAGTTGTTAGGAGTTGATCAGCAAAAAGTATTGCAAAGCCTCCTTCTGAAGGATTTACTGCTTTTTTTTCGTCCTCGAATTTAATGTCAAGATACTGTTGATCAATCCATGAATCTAATCCCATCATCAAAAGAAGTTGAGGATGCTTGTCATGGTCATGATTCGAGTGTTTCAACAATGCATCATAAATTAAACGTTGGGTATCTTCACTATTCTCAACATCAACAATATGATAGCTAAGCTCACGCTGCTCCCCCATATCTAACAAATTTAAATGCTGTTTTAGAATATCAGAGAGTATTTCCCTTTCTACTTCCAATATATGAGTAGGTAATATAAACAACACCTTCAAGCTCGGATCAGGACGATAGATAGTAGGAGTTTCTTCTGATATTGATTTTTTAGTTTGTGATATCCATTCAGGATGTAACCGTGCTTGATGAACTGACTTAGTACTTTCCTCTGGGTCTGGGTTCAATTTTTTAATATCAATACTTTGCAAAACCAAAGAAAGTTCTTTGAATAAATGAGCCATAATTTGCTCAACTCTTTTCGAACGATCAGTAAAAAGTGGTCTTGATGCTAAAGACTCTGATAAGTCTTCCTGTTTAAAAAATACTTTTTCCTGATTATTCAATGCTGGCATAGCTTGGATACGCCGACTTAAATAAGGATACGTTTTCTGAAATTTTAAGACTGGGTCTGGCTCTGCGAGTTTGTTGCTTCGTAATGACGCTATAATTTGAGTTACGTCATTTCCCAAAGGTGTTACCAGTGCTGTAGCTAAAATAGAGAGCGGTTGTTTAACCTCTAAGCTAAAAGGTTCTGCCACAGGTAAATCCCGATCTTCTTCTACAGCAGGTGACTCTACTGGATGATTTTCTTTCTTTGTAATATAAGAAAATAAGTAAGTGAGTGCATAGAAGCCTAGTACCAACGCTAAGGGTGCCACGATCAACATCTTTATGAGTAGTGATGCTGATACATCTAAATGTATGTCCTGCCAGTAACTAATGACAATCCAATCAAAAACAAGCAAAACAACAAGCGCAAATATAAGCCAACGTAAACCTTTAAACATCATAATTTCACTTTTTACTGACCAATGCCGGGTCTTGATAACTTGTATCAATTTGAACCCCTTGCGCTTTAAGCTCAGCTTCGGTTTTGACACGGATCTGGTTCATCTCTTTTTTTATGCCAGGATATAATGACACCCAACGTGCCTGATTTAGTGCCGATTTCTTTAAATCATCATCTTTAAAGTAAGGTGCATAATATTCTTTTTCTGATTCAAACTCATATCTTACAAAATACTCCCCTGGTTGTTGAGGATCCATTTTGCTTTGTTCTCTGTACATTTGAATGGTCAAATAAATACCATTGGCTTGAAATAACCATCGTGCACCATCTTTTAACTGCATCCATTCATCCAAGCTATATACATAATCTGGATCAAGCTCATAAATGTATAATTCTTTTTTTGCATAATTCCATGCATCTTTACCTGTCAATCTTGGATCAGATAAGCTGATATAACGTTGCCAGCCTTTATTTTTTAAATCTTTCAAAATAGCGAGCATTGCAAGGCGGGCTTGGTCATGACTCATGGTGTCGTCATTGCTTAAACCCGCACTGATATTATCGTAACCTGTAATCAAGGTATTACCATCTGCTGCCCCTGTTTGCACGCCAATTACATGATGAAGGGTAATACTGTTTTTCCCATGCTCAATCCTCACATCAATCGGGTTTTTATCCCAACCTTTATTGTAAAAAGTTGTGGTAGAGGTGGGTAATGGATTTTCTACATTTGTCTGTACACGAGCAGCAAACTGTGCACCTGTTTCTTTATTAAAGTATAAAGTTAAAGAGCTCATACTTTTTTGGTTTCCGCTATTAGACGGCATATTGTGTTCACTACAAGCAGCCAAGAAAAAGCCACAGAGTAGTAGACTCAACCTAAGGGAATGGCGTATAGCCTGTATTGTCATCTTTTCCACTCCCAAAACTTCCAGAACATAGCGGATACCTTATTTTTATTTTTTACTTACCAATGCTGGGTCTTGATAACTTGTATCAATTTGAACCCCTTGCACTTTAAGCTCAGCTTCGGTTTTTGCACGGATCTGGTTCATCTCTTTTTTTATACCAGGATATAATGACACCCAACGTGCCGCATTCATTTCCCATTTTTTTAAATCATCATCTTTAAAGTAAGGTGCATAGAACTCTTTCTCAGATACAATCTCATATCTTACAAAATATTCCCCTGGTTGTTTTGGGTCCATTTTGCTTTGTTCTCTATACATTTGAATGGTCAAATAAATACCATTGGCTTGAAACATCCATCGTACACCATCCTCCAATTGCATCCATTCATCCAATGTATATACATAATCTGGATCAAGCGCGTAAAGGTATAATTCTTTTTTTGCATAATCCAAAGCGTCTTTACCTGTTAGTCTTGGTTCAGACAGTCTAATAAAACGTTGCCAACCGTTATTTCTTAAATCTTTCAAAATAGCGAGCATTGCCAAGCGAGCTTGGTCATGACTTATGGTGTCATCATTGCTTAAACCTGCACTGATATTATTATAACTTGTAATAATTCCATAATTACCGGCTGTAGCAGTTTGTACACCAATTACATGATGGAGAGTAATACTGTTTTTCCCATGATCAATCAGCACATCAATAGGATGTTTGTTCCAATCCAAATTATAGAATGTGGTTTGCGATGTTGGTAACGGATTGGATGAACCCGCTTGAGTACGAGTAGCAAACTGTGCTCCTGTTTCTTTATTAAAGTATAAAGTTAAAGAGTTCATAGTTTTTTTGTTTCCATTATTGAGTGATAGGTCATCGCCACTACAAGCGGTTAAAGGTAAAAATAAAAGAAGTAAACATAGTTGCACTAAATGCCTGATTATTTTCATGACAAATCCTATAAGCTAAAATTATGTTTTAATTACATATAATTATTCAAGTAAATCTTTATGATTTACCCAACTAGCAATCGTTCTTAATTCTTGTTCCATATAGGCGATATCACTTTTGAATGTCGTACCTTGCATTAGACCATGGAACACCCCAGCCGCATCTGTAATCCATTTCATACGACTCTTAAGATTTTCCAATACTGTATCGTCTGGAGCAATCGACTCTAACCGAGGGTCATTGGTGTCACAACTGTGTGAAAATACAACATTTAAGGTTGGCGAAAACTTCTTAACCACTGGCCACCGCTGCCGCTCTACCCATTTTGAAAAATCACTGTCATCATAAATTAATGGTTGCAGCACGTTACCTTGTTCATGGTTGGCAATTGCCATCAGATGTTCAAATTGAATCGAGGGACGTAAATCTTTATTTGTTGTTTTTTCAAATTTATCGACCCAATCCATGCCTTTTTTAATATTGGGATTGGTTTCAAAATGCTTAATTTTAGGTAAAGCCTCGGTCGCCCAAGGCATTTTGTCTAGCACTGCTTTTACTTCTGGTACACATTTATTGGCACTCCGTAGTTTTTTGCATGTATCAAAACTACTCTTATGGTTACTCCAGTACCAATGCCAACCAGCAACATCCATAAATAACCAGAAGTTTCCTTTTCCCAGTCCTTCAGTTACAGTCTTAATCGCTGCAACGCGAGGGTCATTCAATGAACATGCTACCGTCTTACTGGCAAATGCACCCAGTGCCATCCAATAATAACGTCCTTTAAATTTTGGATTGCCACCTACTTCCATTTCTAAGTAAAAGCGGGCATACGTTGCAGCAATTCTTTTCGCACGAGTATTATAAATCTTTGATAGAACTAATTTATTTCCATCTTTCTTATCGCACAGTCTAGCATAGGCAAATTGTTGTGCCATTGACCACATATGGTCACAGTCAAAAGCAACATTCGAGCATGAATTTTGGTTTTGATTCGTTTTACTGATATTACCCATATATTTTTTCTCTGGTCAAAGTCAAATAATTATTCAGATGTTTCTTGATCTATAAGATCGTACCAAACAGGTTCAAATTTGATTTGTTGTTCGGTCGAAGAATATATTTGTTCAGAATGTCCTGTCTCGAGGGTTTCACCTGCTATATCAGTGTCCATACCTGTAATTTTATAAGATAACCCTGTAATAACTTCTCCATTTGGATCAGTCACTTTAAAGACTTCATTATAAGTTGTGACATTATTAAAAGTTGGAAGCGGTAATTTTAGCGTTGATGCACCAAGTGTATTAAATATTTGAGATTTAACTTCTACAGTAGCAGGGCTACCTATTTCAATTGAACCATTGGTTTTGATTTTAATATAGCCACCACTTTTATTACCAAGTGTTATCTCTTTATCCGCGACTATCGTAATTGAACCTTGACTACTTGTAATTGATACATCTTTTAAAGCAGCCATTTGTAATACATCATTTTGTGACTGAATTTGAACCGCTCCCTGATTGGCAAACGCTTTTATTCCTCCTTGTTGAGCATATAAGCTCATCCCACTAAGGCAGTTGGCTGTCAGTTGCCCCAGACTACTCATGTCAATTTGTTGATTTGCAATCATTGTTATATTTTCACCAGCATTATAACTATGACTTTTGGGTGTAGTTACAGATAAACCCGCAGGGGTACTTATTAAAATATTAGGCTTTGCCATAGATTTTAATTGGTCGTCAAGTTGCTGCTTTAAACTTGGGTAACGTGTATATCCTTCTTTCGGATCGGCCTTTGCTTGTACTGCACCTTTTTGTAAAATCTTGATTTTAGCTAAGGCTTGTTCAAGCTGTTGAATTGCTAGGTCTATATTCAGTTGTTTATCTTCTGCATTAATCTGTGCATCAGTACCAATGAAAAGTCCTTTTGCAGCTCTAATTGCACCCCACTCATCTGTTCTTAACTCAAACCCTTCTCCGCGGTCTTCGCTTTCCGCTTTGTCTTTAGGATGACTCAGTTTCCCGAGATTTAACTGGCTTGCACCATGACTGCTTTGAAGTTGGGTGCTAATTTGTCCCGGTGTATCATCAAATCTGAGTTGTCCAAAACCACCACCCGACACTTCTTTGGAACGGATACCACTCAGCTTTTTAGTATCGGGAAGTTTACCTTTGTTATCAAATTTGGTTGGATGGCGCTGAGCCTCATGAATTCGACCCATTACAAACGGTCGGTCGATATCGCCATTAAAGAAGTCAATAACGATAATTTCACCGATACGCGGTAAAAAACGTGCACCGTAACCTTCTCCAGCCCACGGTGTTAGAACGTCAATCCAAGCTGAATCGGTGTCATTGTTGTTGGTCCCTGCACCACCATCATGGCTATGGTCATCACTACGGGTAAACAGGAAGCGGACTTTAATACGTCCCCACTCATCTACATAGATTTCTTCACCTTCAGGACCCACCACTTTTGCACGTTGCGGATGAGTTGTAGGGCTATGAATTTGTGGGTTATAAGCTGGTGTTGTTGGAATCTGACGACGTTGTAAAATCAGTTGATTCGCTTGGCGTTCATCACTGTTCTCGGGGTTTTGTATTGACCAGTTACTTTGCGCCAATAGACCATTAATTTGGTCATTTAAATCTTTAGGTAAATTATTCTGATTAAAGAAATTTTTAGAAACAATCAAAAAGCTTTTATCTGAGCTTTCATGCTGGTCTATTTCTGGGTGTTCATTTAATTCGAAATAGTAACCCACATAGGCATCGCGGACCGTCGTTTGCGCAATAAAGCGTTTCGCCTGTGCCTCGTAGTAATTATGGAGGTTCTGGTTTAATCGTTCAACTTGTTGATTTCCAGATTTAGTTACACCATCCTCACCCTTTAAATCACCAATCCATGCAGGCGCATAGTTCCAAGCTTGCTCTAAGCCAAGTGTAGCATTATCATATTGTTCGCTATGCTGATGCTTACTTTGAACGCTTCCAATCCCTTCTTCTTGTTCTAATATTTCTGCTTGCCAACGTTGTATATGCATAACGTTGGGTTGAAGAGAACGTTCGGCAGTTAAGCGAGTCATACTGTCGTATTGTTCCACCGCACTACTACGGTGGTAACGAATCGTTTTACGGTCTAAAGGTTGATATTGGCTATTGGCATCAATCAACCTCAGTTTTTGAGCTTGAATAGATGTATCGGTACTTGGAACAATATGCTGAGCTTCATCAATGAGCCAACTGATATTTTCACTACGAAGTAAACGTGTAAGGAAGTCCCAATCACTTTCGTTATGTTGCATAACAAAAGGACGAACATCATAAGTTTGTGTTAAACCGCTTAAATCTAAACTTAAACTTGCAGCAAATAGCGGATTTTTAACTTGCCATTCTTTAAAGAGTATTTCCCATATTTCAACCACGCTTTTATTCATAAATACGCGCGAATTGCGGCGATATTTCCATAATGTGGTTGGATCTTCTAAGGTCAACTTATATAAAGTTAGACTTCCATCTGACTGACCCTGTCGAACTTGAGTAATAATGCCTGTAACGCGGGTTAATTCACCTCGTTCCGTCACTATATCTACAGCGGCCTGAACACCAATAAAAGATTTTAGTTGAATCGTTGCATTTGTTGATAGACATAAAAGTTCTGCTTTTAAGCCATCATTGAGTGCATGTACGCCATCAATTCTTTGCAGAAAGACTTGGTCATTCAATATCGGAGACGTAAATTGAATATGAATAGCACGTTTCTGTGGGCTAATACCCAAACTATCTAAAACTTGATGAATACTGTTCAACATCTTTATAGGACTGAATTATATTTAGCGGCATTTTACAAAGCATATACAAATCTGTCTATTTAATTAATAATTAATTTTACATTTAAATTAAATATTAAAACTTATTCTATTTAATAGAATAGAATCTAACCTTAGCATAATCAAAAGATTTGTTAATTTTGCTATATTAAACCTCATTTATAAAGCATTAATTTTTAAAAATAAGCCAATAAATCAATTGTTTAAAAAATGTATAAACATTAAACAGGCTTATACATTTTATTGGTCAATTTAAAAACAAGAAACAACGCAATATACTGTTATTTATATTATTTTTAAAATTCAAAAATAGATCTATTATTATTGAAAAATATTTCCAAATTACTTTCCATGCAAAGATTCAATTTAAAATAGTTTAGATATTTTAAATTATAATTAGAGACAATTTTTAATATTTCTTAACACTCATCTAATTGCAAGTAAAACACATTAGAAATCGCTCAAACAACTGTTCTTTCATATTTGAAATATCGGAGCTTAAAAGCTGAATAATGGTGCCTTCAATCATATATAAAAATAATTTGGCATCATGAAATGAGGCTTCCCTATTAAGCGTTCTAAGCTGGCTATAGATTTCATTGGTTAGCCATGTTCTATATTTGATGGCGACTTGGTAAGCATTTGAATAAGTATTTTTAGTTTCAAAAATGGCTTTAAATAGCAGGAAATACGGCCCTTCCAAGTCGGCATGCAAGTCATAAAGTATTTTGAGTTTGTCCGTCACGCTTGTGTTGTGGTCGTACTCGACCATTGCAATGACTTTCTCTTGTAGCCGTTCTTTTTGCACAAGTAGGCAAATTTCGATAAACCGCGCTTTGGACTGAAAATAATGATAGAAAGTCATTTTTGTAATTTCAGACTCTCTCACAATTCTGTCGACACCTACTAAATGGAATCCGTGGTGGTGAAATAAATCAATCGCCTTATTAATAACTTTTAAAGCACGTGTAGAAAATACTAAAGGTGGCATACTTTTTACCGTTATAAATTCTTGTTGTTTCTAAAAGAGAAAAAAGCCTGTGCCCTTTTTTGAGAGAAAAAAAGGCACAGCAAAGCCATAAAGACTGTGCTTGGCACATCTCAAGTTTTATTGTTGATACAAATTTTTGAGCCGTAATGACTTAAAGCCTGAAAACCCTAAAGGCCATCAAACTGTTTAAAGATGATTTAAGTGGTGTCGTTATAGCTTTTGGCATCGAGAGCCAAGAAATAATGAATGTGCAAAGCCAACTCCTTCTATTGGGAGTTCTGCCAGACATTAAAATTATGGTGGCAGAACGGAAGAGGGTTCGCGGACTGGTTTCGACTCCAGCACACCCGAAGGTGTCCCTCTCCCGTCCTACCGCTACGGGAGGAGACGAGGAGATGCTCACACAAAACTATTCCTCAGAAGAAATAATCCTGATGTGGTCGAAAACAGCGGTCCGCGACGACCGACTGGCAATGTGGCCAGCAGGCAAAGGATAGTGTCCAAGCCTTTCACAGTCAAGCACACAAAATGACATTTGCTTTAAAATAAATCATTAAAAAGTAAGGGTAAATAATTTAGTTTTATTATTAAATTAGGGTTTATAAAATCGAAGAAATTTATATAGATATATGAGTTTTGATAGTTCAAAATGAATGTTTATTTTAAAACCATTTATAAAAAACTGTAGATGAGTCTGAATATAAGAGGACATTTAATGAAGAACTTTCTAACCAAGAAAATGTATACAACTAGAGCTTTATTTTTTGCTGTAGGCGTTATGGCTTTAAATGTTTCCCCTATTGTTATTTCTACTACTCATGCAGCGACAGAACAAAAAATGGATAATTTATCGACTAAGCTTTCATCAATTTTTGCAGATAAACCCGTAGAACCTGCTTTATTTAGTCCTCAATTTTTAGGACAAGTTTCCATAACACAAATTCAAAAAATCGTTGATGATTTAAAAGCCTCTTTAGGCACTCTTAAAAGTATTAATATTTCTAATGGCTCAGGAACGATTGATTTCGAGAAAGGCGAATTACCTGTTTCAATTAGCTTAGATGAGCAAGGGCAAATTAGTACCCTTTGGTTTAGCGCGCCTCATTTTAAGACCGTAAGCCTAGACGAAATGGTTAAAGGTCTACATGAAAACGCAATCGGTAAAACTTCTCTTTTAGTTGTTATAGATAACAAACCTGTGATTGTTGAAAATGATAAAACTCCAATGGCTGTGGGTTCAACTTTTAAGTTACTCGTTTTAAAAGCGTATGAAGATGCAATAAAAAAAGGCGAATTAAAAAGAGAAACTATTGTTTCTTTAAAAGAAAAAAATCGCTCATTGCCAACTGGAGTTTTACAAAATTTACCTGATGGTACACCAGTAAATCTCGAACTTCTCGCGCAGTTAATGATACAAATTAGCGATAATACAGCGACCGATAGCCTGATAGAGGTATTAAAGAAACCTCGTATAGAAGCGTTGTCACCTAGAAACATCCCGATGCTGACGACACGAGAGCTATTTCAACTGATTGATCCAAGTAATGAAAAGCTAAAAAATAAGTTTAAAACAGGTACAAAGTCGGCTCGTTTAGAAGTGCTCTCTGAGCTAGACAAACTCCCGCTACCGAGTGTGAGTAGCATTGGGAAATCGGCTACTTGGCAAGATGCTGAATGGTATATGTCAGCCAATGAGATTTGTCCTCTGCTTGAAAGTGTTCAAAATGCCCCTGCTCTGAACAGCTCTTTAAACCCACTTTTTAAAAATTTAAATTGGCAAAAAATTGGTTTTAAAGGTGGTTCCGAATACGGCGTGATTAACTTTTCTGTGATTGGTAAAACTCAAAAAGGTCATAAAGTTTGTGCAGTATTTACCGCAAATGGAAATGAGCCACAGCCGGAAACAAAACTAGCCATATTATTTACAGGCATACTTCAAGCTGTTGATTCTATGAATCGTTAAACACATAAGCCCATCATGAGTAGTAGGCTTTTAGCAACTCCTTATGATGGGTTGATTTGGAGTTATACAAAGATTCCATGTTAAGATATATTATATTGATTTTTAATAAAATAATTTAAAACTATGTCTAATTTCTTGAAATATAAACATCTTTCAACAAAATCTATTTGCGATGCAGCTATGAGTTTCGATTTAGCTCGTTCAGCTGAAAAAATGATGAATTGGGAATATATTGGAGATGACAATCCTGCATGGAAAGAAGGCCCATATTTATCTTCTCCAGCAAATAGGAAAAATATTGATAGAAGTCATCCATATTGTATGCGATCAAGTATTTATATGCAGGCTATAGCAGGAATAGTTGTAGAAGATCAGTCTAATAAAGAAGGTAAAACTCGAATACCAGCATCTCAGCTGAAACCGAATGAATCAAGAGTAGAACCAATTATTTCAAAACTAGTTATTATTGAGCAATTTGAATTATTTAAAGCTTTTATGATTTGTTGTGATGGACCTTATAGTAAAAAACAAGTACATAAATGGGTGGGAAAACTACCTGAAGAAGTTTTAGATACAATATCTAGTTTAACTCTAAGAAGAAATGAATTAACGCATGACACAGATTATCAGTTACCAACTATGAAGGAAGCTGTTGAATTCTTTTATGCTTTAAGATTTATTTGCAGTAAATACTTTGATGAGAATTCTCCTAATTTTGTAACTATTTAACAGTATGGCTTTACTCCTCAAAAAACCGCCCCAGAAGGCGGTCATTGAGTATAAACCAGTAAGCACTGCCCACCCTGTTTAAGACATTGAGTACGACTTAGAAATCAGAATGAAATCTCAACGTTTGAGACGATCAATTTGTTCATTAATCAGATGTTGTGCAAGCCCAAGGTAGCCCCCTGAATCAACGTCCCAACTCTGTAACTGTCCATCAATATTCATACGGGCAAGGCCATAAGCCAATGCACGAGTAGATAACAAGGCATCTTCAGCCGAAATACCGACGAGCTCTCCACTCGATACAGCATCATTCAACAGTTGTCGCATCTGGCGACGAATCTTGTCGTTGGATGCCCGAAGCCCACTTCCCTCGAAATCGATGACGGCGCGCGTGGAAATCACTTGAAAGTGATGCGGATTTTCAAAGGCCCAAATCAGGAACGCCTGTCCTAATGCACGGTATTGCTCTAAGGGTGAGAGACTCGCTGCTTGTGTGAGTGCCTGATCGATTTGCATGGTGAGACGAACCATGGCCTCTTCTGCGACCGCATTCAGTAGTGCAGTTCTCGATGGAAAATGGCGAAACGGTGCACCTGGTGAAACGCCAGCCCGTTTAGCTGCCTCTCGCACAGAAACGGCTTCAATCCCACCCTCTTTTAAAAGAATCAACGTCGCATCAATAAGTGCGGCTTTCAGTGCGCCGTGGTGATAACCCCGTTGTGTGTCTGCCATGAATTTCATCACTTGTAAATTTACGATAGTTTAACTTTGACAGTACTTTGAGATCAATGTAATCTGTGCTTACATTAATCTCAGAGTGCTTCGTTATGAACACAAAGTTACTGGTCACAGGAATACTTGGGGTATTGCTTTTGGGATCGCAAGCCTATGCGAACGAGACCAGTGTTGGCGTATCACCAGTGCAGCAAAAGGATAATACACCCCATTTGATCATTGACTCTCCAACAGATCATCAGGTCATTAAAGGGGTCGTCATTATCCGCTGGCATGCGCAGAATATTCGAATATTGTCTGTTTATGGAGATGCGGCACTCGCGGTTAAACCAAAACTCGGTCACCTGCATGTTTCGCTTGATCACAATTCTTGGCATTGGGTACAAGCATCTGAAGAACCAATCGTCCTTCAGGGACTGGCTCCCGGTGAGCATACGGTTTCCATTGATTTGGCTGATGCGACACATCAAGTGTTAGATCATCAGACATTGACGTTTGTCACCACAAACATAGACTCTAGAAATACGCATTCCCATTGATCAGTGATGGTGTAATACCCATAAAAAAAACCGCCCCAGAAGGCGGTCGCTGAGTATAAACCAGCAGGTATATAGAAGTATGGTGGACGAATACTTCTATATTCTTTTATGAAGGAGTTTTCTCGGTTTTCAGAAAATCTTTCGATTTAAAATAATTAATAATCATATCCGCGTGCTCTTCTTTTTGAGGAGCGGCTGTCACAGGAAATGATTCTTTCGTCATTTTAAATCCGTGCGGGATGAGCTGTGAAATTGGCGGAAATTTAGGTTTCCCACCTTCTGTAATCCGCTCGATAAAACTTGCTAACCAGAGTAAATACTCTCCTTCATTTTCAAACTTAGGCATAACACTTAAATCGACTTTGACTTTACATTCACTAAGAGGCTTGGTGAGCTGTTCATCAAAATCAATGTAATTGAACTTAAGTTTAAACTCAGTCCCTTTAATGGCCTTACGTATCTGACTGATTAAACAATTCAGATTTTGTGTAAGGTCATTGGTGAATAAGTCGCCTTTTTTAATATTCTTATAAACCTTTTCAGCCACGGCTAAATACTTTGGCATTTTTTACCCTCCTCAATCTCAATTGTTATAAAGTTTTGATCTTAAAATGTTTTATGGTTCTGATTATGGTGAAACAAGTGTAAAGGAGTGAAACATTATTATAGTCAAAAGTAAGTAGTTAAAGCTTTATGTAAATCACACTGAACAATCACATAAAAAAAGTATGGTTTTGATAACTCATCCGCAATTTTTCTAAATTATTAAGATGTTTTGAAATATTTATTTTCAATTAAAATTTACCATTTGGTAAAATTAATACGGTCGCATTTGCTGATCTCGTCTTACCAGCCCTAAAACTGATCTACGAACTCTAATTTCTTCTTCAGAAAATGGTAAATGTTCTTTTAACTCATCTATAGAAAGAGAATTATTTTCTATTAAAAAACAGTCTTGTTCGGTCGTCCAATGTGAAGCCACCGTTCCAGTTTGCTTGTAGTAACGTTTCATATACCTGAGTAAATTTATGACCATAAAAAGCTTAAGAATACAGCAAGCTTTTTATAAGTTTTGAGCAGAAAGAAAAATAGGAATACTACCGAAATACGCCACAATAAAAAAGCCAAACATTGCAGTAAAGCCCTGTTTGGCACTTCTAAAAAATGAGTTTAATCCAACTCTAGCTGTTGTCTTAGTTTAAGAATATCGACTAGCCCTTTATCTCTTTTTTGATATAAATCGACATCTTTATAATGTGTTAAAAGCTCTTTGGTTTGTTCTTCTAACAACTCTGTCGTTTCTTCTGAGTGTTGGAAAGCCTGCATATCATTCCACCATTCGGTCATAGGTGGCCCAAGGTGATGAATTGCCTCTTTAAAGCCTTTCTGGTTCGCAAGCTCCATATTTATATAGGGGCCAAATAATGCCCATCTCAGCCCTGGCCCACTAGTAATTGCAATATCAACATCTTCAGCTGAACATACTCCTTCTTTCACCAAGGAAAAAGCTTCTCGCCATAAGGCTGCTTGCAAGCGGTTCGCGACATGCCCTTTTACTTCTTTATTTAAAATAATCGGGTGTTTGCCTAGTCCTTGATAAAACTCGGAAGCGTGCTTTAAAAACTGTGGATCTGTTAAATTTCCGCCTACTATTTCAACTAAAGGTAATAGATGAGGTGGGTTAAATGGATGGCCTAAAAGTATACGCTCGGGATGAGCTGCTTCTTTTTGAAAGTCTGAAACTTTTAGGCCTGAAGAACTTGAGGCAATCAGCGTCTTTTCAGGACAATATGACGTGATGTCTTGATATAACTTTTGCTTTAAATCTAAACGCTCTGGTGCATTTTCTTGAATAAAATGGACATCGGCTACAGCATCTTTTAAGCTGTTGTGAAGCTCTAGATTTGAAAGAACATCTTGTAAAGAATGGCTAGACTGCTTTTGCAAATCTAAATCTTGTAAATCTTTTAAATTTGCTTGTATTCTCTTTTTAAATAATTCTTCATCTATGGGATAAGGGTCATATACCTTTACCTTAAAGCCTTTATATAAAAATAATGCTGTCCAGCTTGCACCAATGACACCAACACCAACCACACCGATGGTTTTAATTTCTTCCATACTTTCCTCACAACCCTATTACTTTTAAAAACTGTCCTTATTTCCTTACACGACCATAAAAATAGTCGACTTCTCATCTTGTCTTGGTTACTTAAAGCCATTTTATAATAGGCAAGCTGAACCCAAAGTTCATATCATTATTGTACTTTTCTTGCATTATATTCATTTTTAACAACTAAAATTGCGGCTAAAGATTGCAGCCTCAGAAGCGCTAAACGTGTATGATTGGCAGGGTTTTGAGCGATTTAAATTTCATATGACAAATACATTTTCTGACCACAAGCAAGTTGAAGTGGTGTCTACTTTTGCTGAACTTGTAAATACACATTTTCAGGGAGATAAGAATGCTATTTGTTGGCACAGAAATTTGCTTGGCGACTTTAAAGAAATTGTGGCTAAACTTGAGTTAAAAGAAAATATTACTGAAATTTCTACTGAAGACCTGTTAGCACTTGAGCTTTCAGAACAAGGTGATTTGGCTCGAGACATTATTTTAAAAGACATGCAGCTTTTAACTGATATGGGTGCATCGCCTGTACTTAATTTACTTAAACACTATGAACGTGATGAAGAGCTAGATTTTATTTCAACAGATGTCTATTCATTTCACGTTGATCGCTCTCCTATAGAAACCGATACTTTTTTATGTACTTATCACGGTGCAGCCAGTGATATTGTGCCTAATGATCAGGTTGAACAAAAAATTTTAATTCCAGAAATTAGAGAAAAACTCAAAGCATTACACGACGGCCCAGAAGCGGAATTTGAAAGCTTTTTAGCAGAGTTTTTTTTTGATTTACATTACCAGCCTAAAGCCCATGCTCAACCTATAAATTTGGGTACAGGACACTTGTGGCGTTTGGCGGTAGATCATCCCAGTCAAAAGGTTTTACCGTGTGTGCATAGAGCACCAGTTGAAAATGATGGTGAATATCGGTTGCTACTCATCTGTTAATTTCCGACATATTGCTAATTTTAAAGACTTAAATATCTGTTCTTTCATTATTGAATTGGCTTAAAGTCAATTTATATTAAAAAGCATTTCTAATTTCTCGTCGTTCACTCCAATAATGAATAAAATAAATTTGAATATTTACCAAAGCGAAAATAATGAAAAAATATGATTTAAAGTAGTTGACCCTCACGTAACGTAAGCCCCTAGCATAAAACACGCCTAAGGAAGAAGGAGCTAAAAAGATGCTGTTAAAAGTTGGTGAATTGGCTAAACAAACAGGACTTACTGTCCGCGCTCTTCATCACTATGACGATATCGGTTTACTTCAGCCTTCGGTCCGTTCCGATGCTGGTTATCGACTATATACCCGTAAAGACATTACTCGTTTGCATCAGATTCAAGCATTACGAGGAATGGGAATGTCGTTAGCCGAAATCCATACGGTTCTTGAAGACCCCAATCTTGCGCTTTTACCCATTATTGATCAGCAGATTCAAGCAATTGATCAGAGACTGAATGAGCAAAAGAAATTGCGAAATCAGCTCAGTAAATTGAAATCTCAGATTATGAATGGTGAAGAACTTGGTTTGGAGGATTGGCTAAAAACACTGGAGCTTATAGCAATGTTTGAGAAATACTTTACAAAAGAAGAGCTTGAAAAACTTACTTTCTTACAAGCAGGTAGTAAAAGTCACCAAGAATGGCAAGAGTTAACTCAGGCAGCAAATGCACTATTTAATGCTGGCGAACCATCTAATAGTGAAGCTGCTCAAGATTTGGCACGAAAGTGGATGAAAACTCTTGAGCAGAATACGCGAGCTAACCCCGAATGGCTTGTTAAATTAAATGCCATAAATTCAGCCGAGTCTGAATTTCAGGAAAAATTAGGGGTTACACCAGAAGTTGTTGAGTTTTTACTTCAAGCGTTTTCTGAAAGTAAGCTGAGTATTTTTGCCCGCTATTTATCTGACAATGAATTTGCTTTTCTAAAAGAAAACTACATTCGTGAGATGAAAAAATGGCCTCAATTGTTGGTCGATATTGAAAAATTGATTGATGCCGAAGTCCAACCAGATAGTGAAGGTGCACGGCGTTTGGCTCAACAATGGCTTTCTATGCTACAAAGCTATGCTGGTAATAACCCAAGTACTCAAGAAAAAATTCGTAAGGCAATGCAAAATGAACCGAGCCTGGCGGACGGCACTTGGCTCAAACCAGTTACCCTACAATTTCTGGAAAAAGCAGTAGCAGCTTTAATGCGCAGTGCTTAGTTCTGTTAAATCGCTCTTTTTATACTAAGAAGGGTGATTTTCCCTAGGTTATTAAAGCACTTATTCAATATCGAATTTAAAATCGAGAAAGAAAAGCTAAACCTTATTGCCAAAAAAAAAGCCCTCTAAAGAGGGCTTTTTTATTTATTCTACAGAAATAATTACTGTGGAATAATTACTGTGGAATAATGTTAGTAGCGCTAGGGCCTTTTTGGCCTTGCACAACATTAAAAGTCACACGTTGACCTTCATGTAAAGTTTTGAAGCCAGAAGATGCGATTTCTTTGAAGTGAGCAAAAACGTCTGGACCAGAATCTTGTTGAATGAAACCAAAACCTTTAGTTTCGTTGAACCACTTAACTGTACCAGTAGCTGTGTTGTTAGACATGATATACATCCTATTGAATTTTAAGAACTTAATGTCATGAGACATGACAGGTTTAACTTGGAAAAAATAACGAATTGAGCTTAAGATCTTAAAAACGGAGGATTATGAATAAAGCTTCGATACTAAAAGAGGATTTACTAAACTAATAAGTCTTTTTTCTAGTTAAGCTAATTATACACCAAAAAATCACTTATACAAACTTTTTATATGAATTATTTATTACGACTATACTAAACATTTGTTTACATCTGTACAAATAATTACACTTTATGATCTAAACATATAACATTTTATTTGTTATAGCCCCTTCTTAAATCTTAGATTTATATTAATTCAAAACCTTTATCCGGCTTAACAGTATTGATTAATTACAATAAGTTAGGCTATGTCTCTGTCCTACTCTATAATATTACTAAATATTATGATTACCCTATGCTATTCAAAAACTGTCACAGTTAGAAATATATAAGAATATAAATATTATTAAAACTTCTATTAGAATAAATATAAATCAAATTAATTTTAAAATAAAAATTCAATCATTATTATATTTTAACCAGCATCGTTAAAATCATTATTAAACAAACTGTCTGTTGTAAGCGCCTTTGTATGGGAACATCCGCCTTTAACTGGACCATATAACTTTAAAAAACTGGATGTATTCATTAGGCCATAGGCTCCGTAACCTATCTTTGGCTTATATCTAGCAATGAACCTATCTATACACTCTTTAAATTTTGAGGACTATCATGCGCCTACATTTTATTGTTCATGAAGATTTTGAAGCACCTGGTGCATATGAAATTTGGGGTCAAAATAATCACTTCAAAATGACATATTCAAGAGTGTATTTAAATGAAGAATTACCTTCTACGGTTGAAGAAATTGATTTTCTTATTGTGATGGGTGGGCCGCAAAGTCCAGATACGACCATTGAAGCATGTTCTCATTTTAATTCACTCGCTGAACAAGCTGTCATTAAGAAAGCCATCCAAGCAAACAAAGTTGTTTTAGGGATATGTTTAGGTTCACAGCTCATCGGTGAAGCTTTAGGTGCCAAGTTTGAACATAGCCCTGAAAGAGAAATTGGTAAGTTTCCTATTATGCTGACAGAGTACGGTTTTAAACATTCTCTATTCTCACATTTAGGAAAAATGACAGAAGTTGGCCACTGGCACAATGATATGCCCGGGTTAACGAGCGATGCAAAAATTATTGCTTTTAGTGCAGGATGTCCACGACAAATCGTTGAATATTCGAAATTAGTTTATGGTTTACAGTGTCATATGGAACTAACGCCTGAAGTCGTCGAATTACTCATTCAACATTCAGCAACTGAACTCGATCAAGCTCATGATTATAAATTTGTTAACACCCGTGAAGAATTAAGAAAACACGATTACCAAGAAATGAATCAAAACCTATTTATTTTTCTAGATAAATTAAAAGATGAATATTTACAACTCAACTAAATCACAGTAAAGCCCTTTTATCAGGGCTTTCTTTCGTGAAGTGAGTTGAGCTGTCATGCAGGTAGCAATAAAGACCCAAGTAGTAGATGGTCGCTATACAACATCTAATAAAATAATAGCGCCTGTCACACATGAAGCGGCTGATGTGCAAAGTTAGCTTTTAGGTTTTAAGACAGCTATATCACACTTTCAACACGCATTTGTTCTGCGCACTGTAGGGCATGTTGCAAATCTTTTTGTAAATCGACCACCGACTCCAGCCCAATATTCAAGCGCACCAAATAGCCATCTTTGGGTAGATTGGTATGGGTTCGATAAGCTTGCCCAACAGGTAAAATCAGACTTTCAAACCCACCCCAAGACAAACCAATGTGAAATAATTGCAACGAATCAAAGAATTTTTGTACATAAGAAGGTTCAGATTCTTTTAAATAAAAAGCAAATACTCCAGATGAACCATCAAAATCTCTTAACCACAAATCATGATAAGGACTAGTTTCTAAGCCAGGATGAAGCACTTCCTTAATAGCCGGATGTGTTGCTAGAAATCGAGCAATAGTTAAAGCACTATCTTGATGCTGCTTTAACCTTACCGCTAAACTTCGCAAGCCCCGTGAAGCCAAATAAATGTCGTCTGGGCTTGTGGTCTCACCAAACAAATGTCCAGTTTTCGTGAGTTGTTCGTATGTTTCGGCGTTTGCAGTAGCCACACCCATTAGAATGTCAGAATGGCCGCCAATGTATTTGGTTACGGACTGAATAGAAATATCAGCGCCATGCTTTAAGGGTTGAAAAAGTAACGGCGTTGCCCAAGAGTTATCGACTAATACTTTTGCGCCGTATTGATGGCTAATTGCTGAAATTGCCGCAACATCACTCAGTTCAAATGTCATTGAACCCGGTGACTCAATAAACACCACACTGGTACGATGATTAATTTTTTCAGTTAATACCTCAAGGTTAGTAGAGTCAAAATAGTCAACACTTACCCCCATTCGGACTAAGATATTGTCAGCAAAATTCCGTGTTGGGCCATAGATGTTATCGGCAATCAAGACATGACTATTTGCCTCTACACAAGCCATAAGTGCATGTGTACATGCCGATAAGCCAGATGGAAACACCAGACTACCCGCACCACCTTCAAGTGCATTGATTGCACTTTCAAAAGATTTAGCTGTTGCGGCGCCGAAACGACCATAATGTCGATATACCCCACCATTTCGTTTAAATTCTTCCCACTCACTAAAGCTATTTACAACAATAGTAGAACCACGAAAAACAGGTGTGTTGACTAGACCATCAAAGCGCTCGGGTGTTCGTCCTAAATTAATGACATCTGTACTGAATTGATTCACTTTTATATTCCGAGAAACATATCAACTTTATTACCAATTCATGATAATGAGATTTCAATGGATATAAATTTTAATATTTTCTATATTTTATCTTTATATTAGATTTTTATTTCTTATTTTCACTTAAAATTAGAATTTAAATCCGACATTTATTTCTTAGAGTAAAATATGATTTTATAGCGTCCTGTGAAGAACTGCTTGTTGTTCGAACTTGCTATTATAAAAGGTACTTCTCACACTATTCTTCATGCATGATTTGCTGGATACGCTTTTGGTAATTATTTAAAAAATCATGCGTCACGCGGAAATGTTCCGTTTGCTCATACTGGATTTCACGGATTCCAATGTCAGAAAAGTGATAGATTTTAGCGTTGGGATAAGCCAGTAAAATTGGGGAATGCGTTGCAATGATCAGTTGTGACTGGTTTTTGCATAATTCATGAATAGCCGACAAAGCGACAAATTGCATGGTAGGTGAAAGAGCAGCTTCAGGTTCATCTAATAAATAAAGCCCTTCACCTTGTAATTTATGAGTCAGCAACTTTAAAAAGCTTTCTCCATGTGAACAAGCATGGATATTGCCACCATAACTTTTTACATAGTTCAATTCATTCATATATGTGCCGACATTGTAATAACTCTCGGCTCTTAAAAAGTAATAGTCTTTAGGCTTTTTAAAGCTTTTAATCATTCTTAAATGCTGAAATAAACCTGATGAACTACTCGCTGAATTAAGTCGCACGTTTAGAGTGCCGCCCTCTTCGGAAAAGCCAAGTGCCAAAGCGATGGCTTCCATAATCGTCGACTTACCGGAACCATTTTCACCAACAAAAAAAGTAACGTCTGGATGGAAGCTTAATTGTTCAATATCATTAACGGCTGGTATTGCAAAAGGATAAATTGACCAGTCTGCCTGTATATTTGCTTTAATTTGTACCGAACGTAAATAAGGTTTAGCTTCTAGCATTTTTGCTGGTCCTTAATTTTTAATAGTATTCGCAGTTTTTATTAGAAAAAATTTAAAGGAAGTTCTGTCGTATATTTAATTTGCTCCATAGCAAAACTAGAACTCACATCAGCCAAACCATTAATTTCAATTAATTTTTTATAAACTTTATCGAACTCAGCAACATCCGATACGGCGACTTTAAGTAAATAATCTGTTTCACCTGCCATTCTATACACTTCAATCACTTCATCTATGCTATAGATATGAGAGTGAAATTTTTGAATCCACTCAATATTGTGTTGAGCGGTTTTGATAAACACCATCACAATCACATTAATATTGAGTTTTTTACGGTCTAGCAAAGCGACTTTTGCACGAATAATACCCTCTTCTTCCATTTTATGTATTCTGCGCCAGCAAGCCGTGTTGCTTAATCCCACCTTTTCAGCAATATCACCTATTGCCAATGTGCAGTCCTTCTGTAGAAGATCTAATATTACACGGTCATATTTATCTAAATTTAACTTCATACCTTCAAGCTTCTCTGCACTATGTATTTGCAATAAATCAAATCAATGAACAATATATTAGATTGTTATTCTAATTTTAATAAAAAAGATATTTACCTATATTTTAAATGATCTTCGTGCATTCGAGACGCATTTATTTCTATTGTCCACCTAACAATTTATTTTTAAAGCTTGAAAGTTTAGATGAGCTTTTATTATTATCTTGTACATATTCGGTACAATAAAAGAGACAAGAAAAATGCCAAATCAATTTGATGCTGTGTCTATAACAAAAAAAGCGAATGTTCATTACGAAGGACACTCTATTAGCCATGTTATTGAACTTGAAGACGGTACAAAAAAGACTTTAGGTGTGATTCTTCCAACAGAGAAAGCTTTAACTTTTAAGACCCACGTTTCGGAACGCATTGAGATTATTTCAGGAAAATGTAGTGTTCAAATTGGCGATGATCCGGATACTAAAGTCTATGCAAGTGGTGAGTCTTTTAATGTTCCAGAAAATAGTAAATTTAAAATTATCACAGATGAAGTGATTGATTACGTCTGCCATTTAGAATGAATTAAAATTACAAAGTCATACCTTTCATAGGATGTGGTTTTCCTATGAACAATTTCATCTTTTCTTAAAACTAGACAAGATGAAGTTTAAATTTTACTACTAAGCACTGTTAAGATTATCTATAAGCTTCCACCACCATCAACATTGAGAACTTGGCCGGTAATAAAACCTGCATGATCTGACAATAAAAAAGCGACTGCATGTGCAACATCTTGTGGAGTACCTATTCTTCCCAAAGGAATACTTTCTAATATCGCTTTTTCAGCTTCACTTCCAACGGGTCGGGTTTTTCTAAAAAGTTCCGTTTCAATTGGCCCCGGCGCAATACAGTTTACCGTTATTCCAAACTCAGCCAACTCAAGTGCCCAAGTTTTAGTACACCCGACCAATGCATTTTTTGCTGCCGAGTATGCTGTCCGTTGTTTTGCTCCGTAAATTGCCCTGCTGCCAATATTAATAATTCGCCCAAAGCGCTGTTCTTTTAGTTGCGCAACAAAATGCTGAGTCACTTGTATAGCCGCTCTTACATTTAAGTTCCAAACTTCCTCTAAGGCAAGAAAGGAAATCTGGCCTAAAGGCTGGGGCAAACTAATTCCTGAGTTATTTACGATTCCATGTATGACATGAGATTTAGAAATTAAAGCTAAGGTTTCTTCAGTTTGTTCTATATTGGATAAATCACAACTAAAAAGCTGTCCGGGAAAGTCTATATGGTCGATATTTCTGGCAATACCAATAACGTGATGTCCCTGCAAGGACAGTTCGTCGCTAATTGCTTTTCCAATACCTTTCGTAGCGCCTGTAACTAAATAAGTGTTTTTCATAGCGGGTCCTTATTAGACATAAAATAGTTTCCGGTTCGTTCTCCCCTGTTAACTACAAAAATAATAAAACACTCACTATGATTTTTTATGACGATAAACAGATTTATATAAATTCAAGAAAACTATAATCAATATCCCCAAAATGGACATGACTTTATTTTGATTTTCTTATTTGAAATTAAGAAGTGGTTGTATTTGTATACGTTAAAAAGTTGTTATAGTCATTCGACTTGAGTTGGTCTTTCAAGCTCTTAGTTTAAAGGCAAAATTGAGTGGCTAAGTTTAAGTAAATACATTAAAAAGAGCACGAAATAATGAAAAATTCAGTCGATGAGAAAAGAAAATTTTTCCGCGATCTCCATAAAGACGGATGCTTTATTTTACCCAACCCTTGGGACGCAGGCAGTGCAAAAATACTCGAACAACTGGGCTATAAAGCGCTAGCAACAACAAGCTCAAGTTATGCATGGTCTTGCGGAAAGGCTGATGGTCAACTCGACCGAGATGAAACCTTGGCACATCTACGTTATATGGTTCAGTCCACTAATCTACCTATAAATGCTGATTTTGAAAGTGGCTTTTCAGATACAACTCAAGGCGTCATTGAAAATGTTCTGATGGCACTTGATACAGGTATAGCGGGTATTTCTATTGAAGATTCAACGGGAAATAGTGAAAAGCCGCTTCGTGATATTCCTGAGGCATTTAAAAGAATACGAGCAGCTCGCGTAGCGATCGATCAAAGTGGAACTAACGTCATGCTTATTGGTCGTGCTGAAAACTTCTTTGTGGGTATACCCGATTTAGAAGATACCATTAACAGGTTAAAAGCATATTCAGAAGCTGGTGCTGACTGCCTGTATGCGCCTGGTATTAAAACTCGTGAACAAATCATCGCTGTGATGAATGCCGTTTCACCAAAACCTGTAAACGTTTTAATTGGTTGGGATAGCGATTTAACGGCAGCAGAACTTGCAGACTTGGGTGTAAGACGTATTAGCCTTGGTGGTGCATTAGCTCGTTCAGCTTGGGATGGTTTTATTAAAACAGCAAGTGCGATTGCCGAGTCAGGCAATTTTCATTCGCTCAATACTTCGGTTTCAAGTGGCGATCTTAATAGTCGATTTAAATAAGATTGGGATAGACCTCTTTATTTAGTACCTTTTAGCTAGGGCCTCTGTTATGCCTTTAAACATAACGCTTTCAAGCCATCGTATACGACTACGCCTATTCACTATTGAAGATTCAAAAGACCTTGTTAACGCTGCTTCAGATGGAGAACTATGGAACCTTCCTTTCACTGTAGTTCCTTCAACAGAAACAGTAAATGACTATATTCAGCATGCACTAGAAGGTTACCAAGCTGGTACGGTTCTGCCTTTTGTAGTCGAAGACATTGCTACAGGAAAAATTATTGGGTCTACCAGATTTTGGAAAATAGATAGAAAAAATTTAAAGTTAGAAATTGGAAGTACTTGGTACTCAAAATCGTGGCAGCGGACATACGCAAATACAGAAGCAAAATATTTACTGCTTCAATATGCCTTTGAAGAGCTAAATTGCGTTAGAGTTCAGTTCACAACAGATGTACTTAATGAAAAATCCCAGAATGCGATTTTAAGACTCGGTGCCCAGAAAGAAGGTGTGGTTAGAAATGAGCGAATTATGCCTGATGGCAGGAAAAGGAATTCAGTCAGGTTCAGTATTATTGATGAAGAGTGGCCGAGCATAAAAGATAATCTAATTAAAAAGTTAAATTATTATTAATTTTTCCTTAGGCTTTATTGCCTGCAAAACATTGCAAATGAGTCTCATTTATATATACTTTACACACTTTTTTGAGTCTAGTCGGCACTCCTGTTTGTTCGCTTGAATAGTCGCTCTTTTTTAGCCTTTCACGATTTTTATATCACTTAGGTATACTTATGTTTGCTTTCTCCCCGCGTAAAAATTTAATTACTGTTGAAATTTTAAAACATAGTAGCCCCTTACTTTTATCCCTCATCCCGATGATGTCTTGGGCAGAAACAACCGCGATTCAACCAGCACAACTAGAAACGATTAAGGTTCAGGCTGAAGCAGACTCAAGTTATATCGCAACACAAACGGCGTCGACGCTTAGAGGCAAACAAAAAAATCTAGAAAGCCCGCAAACTGTAAACGTTGTATCGAAGCAATACATGAAAGATTATTTGCCTGCAAACTTGGACAATGCACTAACTCAAGTCAGCGGCATTACGCAGGGTAATACTTTAGGCGGTACACAAGACACCGTAATGAAACGCGGCTTTGGTGATAACCGTGACGGTTCAATTACTGTAAATGGCATGCCAATTGTGCAAGGCCGAACCATGAATGCGGCAGTTGAACAAGTTGAAGTTTTAAAAGGCCCATCTTCATTGCTCTATGGCATTATGGACCCGGGTGGTGTGGTCAATGTCATTACAAAAAAACCTGAGACAACTCAGAAAACTGAACTTTCCGTTTACGGCTCAAGCTTTGCAGCAGGCAAAAATGGCTTAGGTGCAAGCATAGATACTACAGGTGCAATTGGTGACAGTAACTTTGCTTATCGCTTTATTGCCGATCATTCCGATGCGGACTATTGGCGTAATTTTGGTAATCTCAAACAGACTTTAATTGCTCCGTCTGTAGCATGGGATAATGGTCAAACTAAAGTGAACCTAAGTTATCAATACCGTCACTTTGATGTACCTTTTGACCGTTCTACCGTTTTTGACCCGAAAACCAATAAAGCCTTACCGATCTCTAAATACCAACGTCTAGATGAAGCTTTTAACCAAATGAAAGGTGAAGATCATTTGGCGCAATTGTTAGTTGACCATCAAATTAATGATAATTGGTCGGCTCACTTCGGCTATACCTACAACTACGAAACTTATGATGCCAACCAGTTACGTGTACTTTCATTAGATACTGCTAATCACACCGTTAAACGCCGTGCAGATGCGACCTTAAATGCACAAAGTGTAGATAGTAATGCTCAAGCTTACATCAATGGTTCAACCAATCTGTTTGGTTTAAAACATGATATTCAATTCGGTTCAGACATTGAGTACCGTAAGTATTTCCGTCCCGACATGGTCCGTAGTACTACTACTTCGACAATAGATTATTTAAATCCAAGTTTTGGAACTGTCGAACCATCTCAAAATATTGTGGCAACAGAGAGTGATCAAACCGATAAACTGCATACCTACGGTTTTTATGTACAAGATGCAATTCACTTAAATGAAAAATGGATTGCTGTACTGGGTGGACGTTACCTGAACTATCAGCAAACTGCTGGACGTGGCAGACCGTTTAAAGAAAATACCAACACCAATGATGATGCTTGGCTCCCACATGCAGGTTTAGTTTATAAATGGAATGACCAGCTTTCATTCTATAGTAGCTATACAGAGTCGCTTAAACCATCTTCATCAATCGCTCCTTTAGGTAGCAATGGTAATGTTATCATCGATTCTAATGTTCAACCTGAACAAGCCAAGTCTTATGAAGTTGGCGCAAAATATGAGTTAAATGACCGTATCAAAGCCAACTTTGCGCTCTATGATATTAAAAAACGTAATGTTTTAGTCACCATCACTAATGATCAGAGCACAGAATTACATACTACAGGTGCGGTGCGTTCTAAAGGTGCTGAACTCGACCTAACAGGACGTGTAACCGATCAGCTTGATGCGACCCTCACCTATGCCTATACAGATGCTAAAGTCACTAAGGATGAAAATGGCCTTGAGGGCAATCGCTTAAATAATGTAGCGAAAAATACCGCATCTTTAGCATTAGCGTATAATTATGGCGAACTTTACAACGGTAATTTACGTTTTGGTGTAAGCAGTAATTATGTTGGCAAACGTGCTGGGGATTCAAAAAATACCTTTGACCTGCCAGACTATACTCTTGCCAATGCTTTTGTCAGTTATGACACCACCATTGCCAAACAAGCAGTTACGTTCCAATTTAATTTAAATAATATCTTTGATAAAACTTACTACACAGCCAGCGTAAGTAATGTGACAGTGTCTCAAGGTGACTCTCGCCAAGCGGTATTACGTGCAACCTTTAAATTTTAAAACATGGGATCAGAGCAGTGCATAAATCACTGCTCTTTTGAGAACATTATGAAAAAGCTTCTTTCTACCCTGATGATGGTCACTGCACTCTGTGTGTGGACATCTTCTATTTATGCTCAAACACGAATTGCTTTGATCTCACAGGTTAAGGGTGCCTCTGCAAATACCGATATTGCCATTCAAAAATACTTGCAAAGCAAGGGCTACCAAGTTGAGGTGTTAGATCAATCTGTTTCACCAAATAGTTTAAAGAACACAGACTTAGTCATTATTTCATCTACGGTTGCTTCTAAAAATCTTCAATCTGGTTGGCGTCAACTTCCCCTTCCACTCATGACGTGGGAAAACGATTATCTTGATGACTTGGCTATGACAGGTAAACGCATTAATAGCGATTTTGGTGAAGTCGAGAAAGAACGTTATTTGTGGTTAGTCAATGCACCGCATCCATTGTCTGCACATCTTCCTGCCGGAACCCGCAATGTGTATAAAGCTCAAGCGCCTATGAGTTGGGGTAAGCCGGGTTTAGGTGCCACCATTATCGCAACGATTTATGGCCAACCTGAAAAAGTAGCCATTTGGGGATATGAGAAAGGTGCAACGATGGACTATGAATCTTTAGCACCTGCAAAACGTCTTATGTTTTTTCTTAACAATGACACCTTTACCAATCTATCTGACGACGGCTTAAAGCTGTTTGATGCCTCAATTGAGTGGCTCACCAATAAATAAAACTATTTGTGCAGCTCTCAAGGTTTCTCATTACACTTTGTAGAGCTGCAATTAATAAACAACATTTACACGCACCCAATCTTCATACTTTGTAGCCTGAACATTGGTACTCGATGTAATTACCCCATGTATAGGAATATTTTCTTTCATACCTGTTGCTACACCTGAGTGTATGTTACTTCCTGCCCCGCCCCAAATTTGGGTATGACCAGCATCTTGATACAGCACATATGCCACAGAAGCAGGACTGGTAGCTGACTTAAGTTTAAAGTTATTGTCTGAGGTAACCGCCACTTGATATGGCGTATTCTGGCTGCATTGGACAGATACATCGGTTCTTGCAGCAGTAACTGGTTGAGCACGTACAACTGAACCAAAATCTAAATTTCCTTGGGTTGAAACTTCACAAGTGTCTACAATGGTTAAGCTAACCTTTAATGAAGTAGATGCATTTCCAGCCTCTGCGCTATTTATTATCAACATTCCCATAAGGGAAAATAAGGCGTATTTAATGACTTTCATTTCTTCTCCTTATCTTTTTTGTTCTATTTTCTACTCATCTTTATATTGTCATTTTTCTGTTTTACTAAAGAAACAGTTTCAGGGTCATTAAGTTATAAAACTTAATATCGCCTACTGTCAATCGATAATAATCACATGATTTTCATATTATTCTTATAATTTGTGATGAATTAAACGTAATTTATTTAGTTTAAAAAGTAGTTAATATTTTTTATTACCATTCAATATTAATTAATTTTCTTCAGGTTTTACTTTTCTAAATACTTTAGAAAACCATTGTTTGATCTTAGCCCAATATTCCTTACCTAATAGAGCAATTGCAATTAAAAATAGAACCTCTCCTAGTACCATCAACCCTGTGATCACGGCTGCTTTATAAGGAATATCTAGAAAAGGAAGAATAGGAAACGAAATCCAATACAAAGCAACAAATCCTAATAAAACTAAGCCTATTCTCTTTTTGAGGTTCAATTGAGGACGTGTCATAAACAGCTTTTAAACTTAAAAATTTATAAATCCCATTATTCACTTCTTTGTGTATAGAGCATTGAAGAAGTGTGTAAAAAGCATGGAGAAATAAAAATCTCTAAAAACCGAATAATTCTGTCCATTCTCGCAATTGCATAAAAAAAGGCATCAAAATAATATAATCCCAGATAGAATATAACTTTACATATTGTTTAGCTTATAGATTGAATACTAAGAAAACTGTGAAGCTAAATTTAAAATGAATAATTCTAGCGGCTAAAATCATCCACCTTTAAATCGAGAATCCATTGATATGAAAAAATATTTATTATTACTTTTACTTAGCTTTTATTCGATTCATTCATTTGCTTCGGACAAACTACATGGCAGTGTTTGGAAAACCATTGATGATGCAACCAATCAACCTAGAGCACTAGTTAGATTTAGCGAAGACAAAAACGGTCTTCTCTTTGCGAATATTGAAAAAATCCTTGTTCCAAGCGAAGCCAACAAATGTACGATGTGTGAAGGTACTTATAAAAACAAATCTTTAATTGGTTTAACCATCGTCAAAAATTTAAAAAGTATAGGTAAAAATAAATATGACAAAGGATCTATTCTCGACCCTCAGTCAGACAAGACCTATCGCTTTAGCGTAACTGTATCGCCAGATGGTGAAAAACTTACCGCGCGTGGCTACATTGGTATTTCTGCAATTGGCCGAAACCAAACGTGGTATCGAGTTAAATAATTCATGAAGTAGCTTTTGATTAACTCTCTTTAGCTACTCACCGATCATAATTACAGTCTATATGTGCACTATGTAAATTCTGTATGTAGACAGTGTTATGATCGGTACTTAGCCTGAATAATCAACATAATAATCACGAATAGCGAAGGTATGGCAGCAATTACAAATAAATGGGTAATAACCAGAAATTGAGAGAGATACCCACCAAATAACGGCCCAATGACCGAACCCAAGCGCGCAATACCGATACTCCAGCCCACCCCTGTAGTCCGAAGTGAAACTGGATAATAACTGGCAGATAAGGCATTAATAGCAGGTTGTCCACCCACAATGGCAAAACCAGCAATAAAAATAATCATAAACAATAAAACGATATGGCTAACAGCATAGCCAATTAGAGCAACACTTATCACTGCGACTAAAAACACAGGAATTAATACTTTATAAAATCCAGTCTTATCAATTTTAAGGCCCATCACCACACTACCAATCGTACCGCCTAATTGTAGGGTCGAGCCAATCATTAATGCCTGATTTAATGAAAGTCCTGACTCTTTGGCTAAAGTGGGTAGCCAGTTCGCCAGAAAATATAGGCTGATCATATTTAAAATACTAATGATCCAGATCGAATAGGTAAAAAATGCACGCTGATTTTTAAATAACTCAAGCGGTGACTTTTTAACCTCAACTTCAGTGTTATTGATAATTTTTATTTCTGAATTAAACGTTAATGCGGGATAAAACTTCTTTAACCAAAACAAAATTTTAGAAGTGTTTTTGCTATTTTCACTCAAAAAATATAAAGACTCTGGCAGTTTAAAGAAGGTAATAAAGAAAATGATTAGAGGGATAATTCCGCCAAAATAAAAAATTGACTGCCATCCCCCCCAAGGAACTAATAAGGCGGATATACCGCCCCCTAACATTGCCCCTACCGTATAGCCACAAGAAATGACCATCATGGTAAAAATACGAGATTTGTATGGAACAATTTCGGAGCTATAAGCCATCACATTTGGCATGATACCGCCTAAAAAAATTCCTGTAACAAAGCGGATTGCGGTCAGTTGTTCAATATTGCCTACATGGGGTGTTAACAGCATTAGTACCGAGAACATAAAGGTCGAGATAAGTAATATCGGACGGCGACCAAAACGATCGGAAAGTGAACTTAATAAAAATGATCCGACAAATAATCCAAATAAGCTTGCGCTAAACACAACGCCTAGCATGGTTTTTTGAACGCCCCAGTCTTCTATAATCATTGGGGCTGCGTAAGCCATGGACTGGATGTCATAACCATCCATAATCATGAGCAGTAAACAGGTAACCAGAATAAATTTTTGATAAGGTCCAACTTTCTGCTGATTGATCAAATCACTTAATGCAACTTCTTTCATGGTATTCCTTTCTCCATGAGGCGCTTTAAATTAATTCCATTTTAATTATTATATACGTAATCTATTTACGATTAGCGTAAAACAAAATAGCACACCTCATCGCACGGCGTCTATGGTCTGCTCATCTCACAAAACCCCAAGCAAACCATATATCCTATTATTTAAATAACCCCATTTACCTGAAACAAGTCGACTTAAAAAAGCACTCTACGGCTATATCCCTGTGCTCAAAGCTGTTCGAGCTTAAAACCTGTAGCAGCAAACCATCTATCAGGTTTACCACCATGTTGGCATCGAATTTTGGCTCATTAATTTCTCCGCTAAAAATCAGGTCAAAAATTTCATGGCGCAGCCACTTTCGATATTCAACCGCCATACGGTAAGCCTGCGGGTGAAGCAGTTTTATTTCAAAAATAGCTTTAAGTAAAAGGTTATACAGACTGTTTAAATTGGTATGTAAAACAATAATTTCTTTGAGTTTATCTTTTGAAGTGTAGTAACGGCTTGAGTAAATGATGGCGAGCGCTTCTTCTCTGAGCAAGCTTTTTTGAAAGGCGATGCACATTTCGATTAGGTGTTCTTTCGAGCCAAAATATTTATAAAATGTGGATTTGGTGATGTTGGCTTCTTTAGCAATCAGGTCTACGCCTGAGGTGTGAAAGCCACGAGTGGTAAAGAGTTGGATTGCGGTTTGAATAACCTGTAATTTCTTGGAAGATAGTTCTAAAGTTGACATAGTTTTACAGTTATAAAATTCTTGTTGTGTCTAAATGAGATAAAAAGCCTGTGCCCTTTTTGGGAGAAAAAAAGGCACAGCAAAGCCGTAAAGACTGTGCTTGGCACATCTCAAGTTTTATTGTTGATGCAAGTTTTTGAGCCGTAATGACTTAAAGCCTGAGAACCTTAAAGGCCATCAAGCTGTTTAAAGATGATTTAAGTGGTGTCGTTATAGCTTTTGGCAATGAGTGCCAAGAAATTAAGAATGTGCAAAGCCAACTCCTTTTTATTAGGAGTTCTGCCAGACATTTATAGAATTATGGTGGCAGAACGAAAGGGGGTTAGCAGACTGGCCTTAAGATTCCAGCACACCCAAAGGTGCCCCCTCCCGTTCTGAACTGCACCCCATAAGTTAGACTTTTTAAACTTATGAGGTGTGCCCTATGCCAATTCCGAAGCATTCAAAAGAGTTAAAATTAAAAGTCATTCAAGCTTATTTAGAGGGAAGTAAAGGATATAAAATCCTTTCACAAGAATTTAATGTAGATCTCCAAACCATAAGAAGGTGGCTAGCTCAGTATCATAAAGAAGGGATTGCTGGGTTTAATACCACGAAGATTTATACCAATATGCTTAAACAAGATAAAACTAAAATAACCAAGCCTGTAAAAGATGACAAAGATAAATCTCAGCAGGAGCTCATTGATGAAGTGACTGCTTTACGAGCAGAGGTTGCCTTTTTAAAAAAGCTAAAAGCCTTAAAACTGAAGCAACGTACTTAAATTCAATTTCTACTGCAGACAGTGTTCAAGTTATTTCAGAATTAAGGCAAATTTATCCATTAAAGCTCTTACTCAGTATTGCCAAGATTGCTCGTAGTACTTATTTCTATCACATGAAAGCTGTACGCTCTAATGATAAATATACTGAGTTAAA
>NZ_JBIUCS010000027.1:0-40682 GCF_044538485.1 Acinetobacter sp. ABJ_C5_2
TGTGCTGACCCCGTGGGCGGGTGCAGGTTATGGAGCACGCTTCTTGCCTCGCGTGGGCGAGATCGTGGTGATTGACTTCTTTGACGGCAACATTGACCGTCCATTTGTGGTGGGACGTATTCACGAAACTGAACGCCACCCAACCCAGTTCGACCAGAAAGGCCAACTACCTGACACTAAAAAGCTCAGCGGCATCCGCTCTGAAGAAGTCGATGGCAAAGGCTTTAACCAGCTACGTTTTGATGACACCACAGGGCAAATCAGTGCCCAGCTACAAAGCAGTCATGCGGCCAGTCAGCTCAACTTGGGTAACTTAAGCCATCCAAAAGACAAGGCGGAAAGCGACGGTCGTGGAGAAGGCTTTGAACTCAGAACTGACCAGTGGGGTGCGGTAAGAGCTGGCAGTGGCTTACTTATTAGTACCCATAAACAAGACCAAGCTCAAGGTGTACACCTAGACGCGGCTGAGGCCAAACAACAAATCGAAGGCGGCCTTAGCAATGCCAAGGCACTTAGTGAAGTTGCTAAAAATCAGCAAACTGACCCGTTAGAACATTTAGAAAACCTAAAATCGTTTATTGAAAAACTTGAGCAGCAAGACAACGCAAAAGCCAAAACTTTCAAAGAGGCGATCATGCTACTGGCAAGCCCAAATAGTATTGCGGTCGCGAGTAATGAAGACATTCACTTAAGTGCAGATGGGCAGCTCAACCAAACTGCGGGCGACAGCATCAACCTATCTACCCAAAAGAACCTGATTGCACATGCCCAAAATAAAATTAGCCTTTTTGCAGCGCAAGAAGGGGCAAGACTCTATGCAGGCAAAGGTAAAGTCGAGATACAAGCGCAAGGCGATGGAGCAGATTTAATTGCCCGTAAAGCTGTTCAGGTGATTTCTACCGAAGACAAAATCGAAGCGACCGCATCCAAGGAAATTGTGCTCACCGCAGGCGGCTCTCAAGTCAGAATTACTGGTTCGGGTATTTTTATGACCACAGGCGGTAAGTTTGAGGTGAAGGCTGGGCAGCATAAGTTTATGGGGGGCGGGAGTGTAAACAATAAAAATGTAGGTCTTCCGATATTAGGAGAGTTAAATAATTGGATGGAGCTTAATTACCATTATGATGATCTATCTCCAGTCAAAGGTGCTCCATTTAAAGTTTTTTTTGAAGATGGTAGTTATCGAGAGGGTGTTTTGAATGATAAGGGATATGCAAGATTAGAAAATGTCCCTTCGGGTAAATCAGAAATCTATTATGGTGAAGATCCTTCTGAGTTTATTAAAGATGAGCCTGATGATTTAGATGCTGTAATTGAAGATGACTATTCAGAAGATGATTTGTGGTCATTGTTAGATGAAGATAGTTATAAAAAATTAACATCTGATTTGCAAAAAGGGGCTAACTAGTGGCTTCGATCGCTAAATATAAACGTTCAGCTGATTCAGTCCCAAGTGGTTGGTTAGAAAGTTTAAAGAACGATACTGTGACTTTTCTTAAAGGTGAGAGCACTGGAGGTTGGGCAATTATTGCTGAAACCGTTATTGGTTGTGTACCTGTATTAGGGCAATTAGTAGATGCTAGAGATATTATTAAAGCAATAATTATTTTAACAGCAAATCCTTCTAGTCCTGCAGGTTGGTTTGATCTGATCACAGCTTTAATTGGACTCGTTCCTGGTGGTGGCGATGCTGTCAAAATGTCTCTTAAAAGTGTTAAAAAGGGTGCGTTACCAATAGATAGTATTTTAGATGGTATTCGGAAATTTGGAAAAGGCGATCCAGAACAATTAATTAGAAAGTGCCTAGATTTAAATGCTTTACAAAAAAATTTAGATAAAATTTTAACAAACCAAAAAGTGCTTAACCAGTTAAGTCCTTCTGCTCGTAAAAATGTTGATCAAATTAGAAATAATTTGGGAAAACAACTACAAGAATTTAAAAAAGAGGTTGATGGATGGCTTATAAAAAGTAGAAAGACCTCGGCTGATGCGAGTAAAAAGTCAAAAACACAGACAACAAAACCTAAGTCACCATCAAATGGGGGGCATAATACTCATAATACAAATCAAGGTAAAACAAAAAGTTCAAATAATTTATCTATAGCTCAAACAACTATAACTAATTTATCAAATAAATATAAAGGCATATTAGGGGAGCATATGGCAGATTATTATTGTCAAGAAGTTAAGGGGTGGGGAAAGTCAGCCCATGATAAATTAGGAACGAATAACCCTAATAAATTAAACGATAAGGGTGAAATGGTTAATCTTTTTTCTACGAAAAGTCGTGGTCGAGGAATCGATGGAGTATGGAAGAAAAGTGCTAATGATGCAAAACCTTATGTAATAGTAGAGGCAAAATGTAGTCAAAATCCAGCATCCTCACTGAAAGAGTTGTTAGGGGACGCAAATGATAAAAATGGTATAGATAAATCGATACCCCAACAACAACAAAAGTCTGGAAGACGCTCAAGGACACGTACTGGAAATAGTTCAAATAATAAAAATTTAACTTTAGGTGGTGAAAAATATAGAGATTCTAAGGGTAAAGTTGTACAAATGAGCCATCATTGGATAACTAACCGTCTTGTAAAAGCTGTAGGAATTCAATTAGCTCCAATTATACTTAAAAAGCGAAGATATGAACGATATGTTATTTTCTTTAGTGGACTTCAAGTTGTTGAACATGCGGCTGCTTTATTAAAATTTTTAGCAAAGCAACAAGTAAGTGATAAAGATCATTCTTCACATCATGCAACGAGAATATGGACTGATAAAGAAATTAGTGTAGTGGTTAATAACAGGTAAGTGGAAGCAATAGCATGCTAGATTATAAATTTAATCGAAGACAACAATTTTTGGATGAAAAGTATTATGTTTCTACCAGAGCTGCTTTAATAAATGCTATTCAAGATTTTTTAAGTGAATCTAATAGTGATGAAGATATCGAAGCGGGATGGATTGATTCTTATTCTATAGCGGCAAGATACCAATTTGATCTATTCATGCTAGACTATACTGCAGGAAAATCTATAGATCACTTACGTATAGATTTTGAAAGTGTTATAAACCTATTTAATATTTTATCTGAAAAACAAAGAGCTTATTATAAAGATCCTAATTTTAGTACCTTTGATTTAGAATTAATAGATGATTATTGCTTATATATTTGGTTAATTAGTCTTTGTTATTTATTAAAGAGAAATGACTTATTGATGAGTGTTGCCAAATTAGTAGATGGAGAGACTCAAGAAAATGGAGGTAAGGACTGGATAGTTGAAGAGTTTTTAGCTTTTTCTGATGATAATCGTTTTGACTGTTCTGATGTTCTTTTTCCACAGCCTTATTTTGAGCTTTCAAATGCTTTTGTAAGCCAAGATAATAAGCTTTCTCTAAAGCATTTGCATAAATTTTTAAAGAAATGGTACAAAGATTTAGCAGGTGCACCTTGGTATGATACTCATAAATCTGATGACGGATATTATGGATATTGGTCTTTTGAGGCTGCTTGTGCCGTTATTTTATTGGAAATAGATGATGATAAAGAATTACACGAGTATCTTTATTATCCTAAAGATTTAATTTCTTTCTTTCATTCATTTAAACCAACTAAGGGAGAGGAAAAATTATTGAGTAAATATAATAGAATAGCTATTAAAGCAGGTGAGAAGGCTCCAATATCGGGTTTTTGGTTTACAGTAGTTAGTGATAATTCTCGAAAATATTTTGAGGCCGGAGAAATTCTTCCGGAAATTAAAGATCAAGACTGGGGAGAAGTCTTTTGGCAGTTTGCTAGTCAAGAATAATATAGGTATTTGAGTGAAGAAGTATATCTGCAATATATACTTCTTATTATTTTATTAAAATGGTAATACTTAATTAACTTTCATAACCTCTCCTAGATCTTTATTTAATTCGATAAGTTGATTCACATACTTAATATATACATTATTAAGTATGCTCAGTAGCTTATATGAACTTCTAAAATGGCGTAGTCCTTTAAAACCAGAAGTATGTTTTGGGTATGATATAAAATCTAAGAAGTATTTAGCCCCCTATTTAGCGGGGCAGACACGTATTAAAAGGGTGGGTTCAGAACTAAATTCGTTTTGGCCGATGCCTTATAAAGGTAAAGGTGTAATTGGTGCAGATATTATTATTCCTGAATATCGAGGTGAACCTTTAACTTTAACTAATATTTTTGCGTTGGTTGAAATTAAATTTCAAAAATGATGTGATTAAAGATAGTCAATTCCAAGCATATAATGACTTTAAGCTACAATGCGCAAAAGCCAAATTTACTAGTAAAGTTACTGCCAATGAAGGGTTTAAACTATCATTGTTCCGATACCCTGAGGATGCTGGAATGTTAGAAGAGAAGAAACCAGCACAAAGTAAAAATAAAGGAGGTACTGGGAAAAAATGAGTACGTCGGAGTTATTTTTATCTGAAAATGAAATTACAAGTTTTTTATCTGAATTTAGTCAGAATAGTGATTATATGTATGGTTATGAAGGGGAAGAATTTGGCATTTGCCCATTTATAACATTCTATATTTTAAATAGTGATGATGAGGTGCTTTTAATTGCAGATAAAATTTTATCTATTTGTAATGTTTTTGAAGAAGAAATAATCGATAAACCATTAAACTTATTCTATCGAAATGAAGATAGCCATTGGAAGAAAATTGTTAAAAAGAAACCAAATAAGAAAGATATCATCACTGACGTGACTAAAGCCTTAGAGTCAGATTTATTTTATTTTATCGGGGCATCAAGTGCTGACTCAAATCTACAAAGTGCACAATGGGCATACTCAGCGATGTTATCCCAAGCTAGCGCCTACTCTTATTTAAAGATTACATTTAGCAGTAAATGGTATAAAAATAATAAAAATAAGTGGAAAGAATTTGTTGAAAGATGCTTGAAAGAATTTAATCCAATTCAATCATATAGTGGATATGAAATTGGAAATAGCACACAACTATCATCAATTTCTCCAGAGTTTGAAACAGCAGAAAGAATATTTACCGATTACTTTTATGGATTAGATATTGATCATCCAGCTGCGATGGCATTTCATTCTCATTATGATGAAGATGGTTTTGAGTATTTACCTGTTCTTGAAGCTGGATTACGAACTCCAACATGGTGTTTTTTACTTTCCCCTTATTGGATAGAAAAGTTAGGGTTAAGCGAGGAGCAAATTCGTTTAAAACTTAATGATCCAAGAATCGAGATTACTAAATTATTAGATCCAACAGATCCTGAAAAATTCAGTCTATGGATTCGACTTGGAGAATTATCACTTTATCCAGTAGAGGAAGGTATTCCTGATTTATTGGTGATGGCAAATGAGCTTATTAAGCCAATTCGTTGCAATGATTTAAAATTAACGACTTTAGATGCATGGGATGATGATCCAAACTCAAGATTTGATATAGAAAACTCTCCACAATGGATTGCTCGCTTTGATAAAGATAGTCATTGGCCTGAAGGAAAACGAGTCAATAAGATTCATGCAGTACAGTTAGAGCAAAATACCATTAAGGTAATGGGTGGTGAAATTTGTCCGCAAACATGCGAGTGGTATAGTCCCGCAAATAATATGGAAATGCGCTACTTTACAGAGGGCGAAATCATGCCAGAGATTGAAGATAATTCTTGGGGCGAAACCATTTGGTATTTAGATATAGAAAATGAATAATATTTTTATCTATTTAATTTATTAATATGGAGCCTATCTAGCTGAGAGGCTTTTTCATGTATGCAATGAGGTGTTTTAGTATTGGGTTAAACAATAGCAGGAGGAATTTGTGGTCTAGGATCACCTATATATTCTGGTATTGGTATCCTCATTGGCGGTGCAATTGGGGGATTGCTGCATATCAATTGGTAGATGCATTCGATAAAGAATTAGAAGCATTTACTGCTTTGACTGTATTTTAAGAAGAGGCAAAACAATGCTATTTAATTTTTTTAAACAAGAAAGTAATCATAAAGAAGAAAAATCTTCTCCATATTTAACGAAAGAACTATCTTGGGATGAAGAAAAAATAATAGCAGTTCGATTTAATGGTAAACAACGGACTATATATTATAAAAATATTATACGAATAGAAATTATTATTGCTGATCTTTATTTGCCACTACCTAAATGGGTTATACAAGATGATAATTTAGAAGATCATACGACAATAGATTTTTATAATAATCTAAAGCCAAATATTAATGATTTGGTTATAGATATGTTTAATGAAAAAATAAAAGGTTATGATAATCAGAGGATTCATGAAAAAATTATAGAGGCAATGGGTGCAAGTAGTGGCTTATTTTATTTATGGAGCAGAGAAGATATTGACCAGGTATTAAGTAAGATATGGGATAATAATAAAGATAAAATAGGGGCAGATATTAATAAAGCTATAAAAGACGCGGAAGAGCAGAGAAAAAATAAGCAATGGTGGAAAATTTTTTAAAATATTTAGAATGGGGTAGCTATAATTATGCCTGAAATCCAGAGAAATAAACATGAACTTTAAAAACTTAATAATATTATTTTTAATGACAAGTTTTTTAGGGTGTAGTAGAGATTACAGGGTTGAACCGCATGAGCTTCCAGTAGCTCACGTTGGAAAGTCATATACACAGTTTATTAAAATTACAGGAGGGAAAGTTTCTGAACAACATTTTAAATTAAATTCCAATATTCCAGAGGATCAGGAGATTAAAATTACTCCTGTAGATGATATAGATGGATACAATCATTTAAAAATTGATGGAATTCCAAAATATAAAGGGAAATATGAAATTGTAATTAATACACATTTTTATGGGCGAGGCGATGATAAGTTAAATAAAACCTATGAATTTGTAGTTAAAGAATAAAAAGACATATTTCGATATATTCTATTGATAATGGCTCTTAATGGTTGTAGTAACTATGATGTATAAAAAAAGAAGCTTTTGCTGTACCTCATGTTAATAAGGTATATATCCAGAATATAAAAATTGTTAGTAGAAAAGTACTTTGAAATAGATACTAACAATCCAGATGATTTAAGATTAAAAATTCAACCAAATAATGAAGCTAGCGGTTTTAATGAGTTTCTAATTAAAAGTATTCCAAAATATAAAGATGAATATACAATAAATATTTCAACAGGATTTTATGATCGAGGCAATTATAATGATGAGCTAAATGAGAATTATAAATTGATTATTGTAAAATAATAAAATAGATGTATAAATATTTTTTAATTTCGCTCAGTCTCTATAACACCCTTTGGGGCATTTATTTTTATAGATAGCCTAATCATTTAATTATGACACCACAGGCAAATCAGTGCCCTACAAAGCAGCTAGGTAATTAATGGATTGGTAAAGCAGCTGAAAAATATCACCGTTTAATGCTTGATGAAAAAGGTCGTCTATTTTTACAATAAGAATTGAAAACCATTTCTCAATGGGGAAATAGTAAAGCCGATTTTAAAATACATTCGAGTCGTAATGAAGGGACGGTGTGATGCGAGACAAGGCTGAAAAACTATTTATCTTTATTTGCATCATTGTATGCATCATTTTAACTTCTTGTAAGCCAGGAAATCAGTCGATGAACCAAAATCAAGATGTAATAGCCCTTCATTTTGGTGAACAAGGCATGCAGGATTTTAGTAAAAATAGTACTACACCAGTTGATCGTCAGCCTGCAGGGATGAATTTTTTATCACTAGATTGGACTCCACCAAAATTAGGTCGAGTACGCGTGTTTAGTGAAAAGAGTAATTTAGAAATAGAAAATGTGATCAGTATACTAGGTACACAAGTAGCTCGACGAAGCAATGATGGTATTCAAATCATGGACATTAATGCTAGCTTGCATCCAAATGAATATACCACGAGCCAAGAAGCCTATACTGCTTATACTCAATTAGTGCATCAGATTAATGATAAACAATGGAAGCAGTATTTTTTACCTTTTAGTGCTCGAATTGATAAACAAGATAATGTAAAGCATATGAATGAAACTATGGGTGAGGTTATAGATCCAACTTATATCTTAAGTTTTAAAGAATGGCAGGATGTTCTTTCGAAAACAAATAGGTTGGTATTTAACTTATATAATGGGGATGTAGAGTTGGGTATTAGTCTTCGACAGACCTATAAAGATGATAAAAAAGAACAGTATATGGTGAGGTATAGCTTTGAGAACTTTAAGTATGCAGGCCGAAATGCTATCTCTGATTCAGATAAGATGAATTCAGAGCAGTTAAAGCAAGCATTTGAAGCTGAAGTTGCCAATAATAAGAAAGCCCGTAAAACTGAAGAAAATAATATGGAAAAAGAGGGTTATCATATAGATGAGAGCTATATAGATCCAGATATTTGGCTTTATGTGAAATAAACTCTAAGGAGCGTAATAAATTATGCTCCTTTTTTTATTAATCGCTATGATTTTAGCTTATTTTGCTATAAATGAATGGGGGAAAGATCAGGTAAAGTTTATGAATTAAAAGTTGAGTGTGGTAGAGCAATTAAAAAATAAATTTAATAAAAAATACTGATTATTGGAGGTAAATGATTTTCTGAAGAAGAATAGTTAATACTAAGGTATATAAAACCTAGTGAAGTTGTTGGAAGAAGGAGAGTTTAAATGAAAAGTATTATAACGAAGCAATTAAATGTTGAAAATATACCTTTACAATACGAATGGAAAAGCTTTGTCCAAATTGCATTAAGTTTGGATCCTAGATTAGAGATAAATCAATGGAGTGAGAGTGAGCATATAAGTCCAAGTCGTTTACCAAATCCAACTGATTCTGTAATAAGATTAAGAGGTTACTTGTATCATCCTAGCCCTACTAGTTATACAACAGATGATGCAATTGCTGATGCTGGAGGGCAATGGGATAGTTATCCAAAAGAACACAGCAATACATTTCATGAAACTAAATTTAGTTATGCTTGGTTTAGCAAAATGATGCGTGAAACAATACCTAGTATATCTAAATCACCAGAGCAAATATTGCAAGCCGAATTAAAAAGGTTCTAGTAAAATGAAATTTTTATCATGTATATGGATATTTTTATTATCTGGTTGTACTTCTAAAAACATAGATTCTCAATCTACCGATATTAATTTTGGAAAATTTAAATATTTCCAATCTATGTATAGTGGAGAAAAAACATACCAAGGTTTTGTTACAAGCTCTTCTTCTTTAAAAGAAATTTCTAAAAAAAATGCATTTCCTATTTCTAAGCTAAATTGTTTGGAAAATCAGTTTATGGTAAGAGGTGGAGTAGACTTAGATTCAGAAGAAATTAATAATCAATTATATAAATATATGGCACATGTCGAAATATGTAAAAATGATGATTGTTCAGTCGATATTAAAAAAGAAAAAATTGATACTGAATGCAGAATTGAATTAAGAAAAAATTACTCAAATGATGCTTATCAATCAAATAAAGCAAAGTTGACGAATGCTAATTTTGAATAAAATCAAGTTTTTGGTGCTAAATTTGATCTGTAATTTATTAAGTTGAGAACTAGAAATGTAATCAACCCACCAAAGCAGGATTATTTATTTACATGTCCGGGTAGTTTGGATCACCGCCGCCTTCAGGTGTTATTCATGTTATGTTTTGAGATGGGGCTTTAATATCACAAGTCTTACAGTGAACACAGTTCGCTGCGTTAATCTGGAAGTGAAAGACCCATTTTCAAAACTACAAATTGAAGCTGGTTTATAAGCTCGTTTGAACGAACCTTTACTAAATCAAGACTTTGCTTCATTATGTGGTCTGGCAGTCTACTTTTTTGTCTTATTAATCTCAGTCCTAATAATTATAAGCTTGTAGTTAAGCAATTATGGGAAACGGGAGTGACTAGAATAGGTGAATTGGAAATAAAGCCGGCTAAAGGTGGATATGTGCGTGTAAAAAAATTTTATGATGGTGAATTACCTAAAATTCCACCAATTGATTGGATCACATTAGCGAGCTTAAGAGAGTCTGAAAATAAAGCTTTCCAATTAAAAGATCCTAGTCAGGAAGTTGTAGGTATTACTACTTGGTGGGAAATGGAAAGCTGGTGTAATATGTGGTGGTGATGGTAAATTTGCAAAGGAATATACTGATAAGGTTAATTCTAAATAAAATTTTTTACAGATTGATAAATAATTTATGAGAACTTTTTTAATAATTTTATCGACTCTACCATTGTTAGGTTGTAATCCTTTAGCCAAAAATGATAAAGAAATTTTTAAGAATATAACCCTTAAGAATTTAACGTACTCACATCTGGATGGTATGAGTGGTGATACTTTTAAATTTAATTTAGAAACAAATGATAATTTAAATAAGATTTATCAAGAGAATAATTATAAATATTCACATTTTAAGTGCGATAATATTAAAAGTTACTTTGTGACAGGAGCTATTTCAGTTGAGGGAGAAAAGTTAAAAAATGGAAAATATACTTCATCTGGATACTTCAAAGTTTGCGAAGATGAATCCATGAATGTATGTATCGATAAGAACCAGTTAGAAAAATTACTAACTGGTAATATGTCTTGTAGAGTAGTTTTTAGTGGCTTATTACAAAGCAGTAAAGTTATGGTAGATAATATTCTGATATCAAAAGAATCTATAAGAAAATCCAATTTCCAATAGAGTTTTAAATGAAAAAAATTCTTTATCTATTAGGGCTAATTTTTTTAAGTGGATGTAGTGAAAAAATTTCAAATTTCACAATAGAACATACTAGGAAAAGTAATGAAAAATTAAACTTTGCTATGAAAATTGAAGATAAGGAAGTTTTAAATAAAATAAAAGAATCATCATCAAAAAAGTTTATTTGTGAAAATATGATTGATCATCAGCAAACATTAGATGCGGATATTGATAGATTTGAGAATAACCAAATTGAGGTATCTGTGAAGTTCTGCTCAAATAATGATAATAGAAGCTGTGAACCTATAGATATCAGTTCAGTTAAAAAAATCAATTTAGAATGCCAAGCCATTTTCTCTGCAATGATTGGTAATGTTTATAAATCAGAAAAATTTCCAATTGTATGGGAAGAAAAATAACTTGTTTAAAAATCTGAAACTTAAATTAGTAACTTTGGGTGTGCTATTGTTAGTTATGACAGGGTGTGGTCACGAATATACAATTGAGCCTAAAAGGCTTCCAGTAGCCTATATAGGTAAGGTATATAATCAGCAATTAAACATATCAGGTGGTAGAGTGATACCATATTCTTTTGAAGTTGAAACTAATTTCCCTAGTGATATGAATATCTCTATTAGCCCAATAGATGAAAATGAAGCGGATGCTTATAATAATTTAAAAATTTCTGGAGTTCCAAAATATAAGGGAACTTTTACGATTCATATATATGCGGGTTTTTATGCTAGTGGGGATGGGAAGTTAGATAAGACCTATGAATTCATTGTAAATGAATAAGATATTTAACTATATGATTTTATTTGGTTTAAATAAGAGATAAGTATGAAAAAGAATTTATTAATTACCGTACTAATTTCAATTTTCATCATACAGTCTTTATTAAATTATTACTTCTGGAACCGTACAAAAACACCCGAAATTCATGTTTTAGAAAAACCTTTAAAGATATATTCGTTTGAAGGTAAATATTCGAAAAATAGCACTTTGCCAGAATATTATATTTTACCAGAAGGTACTGTTTTATATGATGATAGTGACTCTTTGAACAGAAGGGTTATGGTTTATTTCAATTTACAAGGTGTAGATTTTAAATTCGAAGAACAAGACCCAGATATCTTAAAACAACCTAGTGAAGTCAGTGGTATAAGGTCGAAGGACTTGCCTGATTTACTAACAGAAGTTCCTCTGACTAAAAAAGATATTTATTTAATTATTAAGCATGATGAAGAAATAAATGATTCTGTACGTTCTATTTTATTTAAAAAATATAAAATTGATTCTTCAGAGTATGAAAAAATTAAAGAATTCTGAAATATACAAACATAAATTTAAAAAGTTAAGAAAAGCGTAATGGATTACGCTTCTTCTTTCATACGAAATATTTTAAGCAGCTTGAATGGCTTCACCACAAAGAGAAACAGTTTCTTGTTTATGCTGGTGTAAGTACCAGAACTGATCCGCAACTGTTTCAGGGTGTACCGCGTAGGTTTTATCCTTCGCTTCAGGAGTTCCATCTACAAAGCCATTTACAATCACTTGGCTCACATAAACATTTGAGTCAGCAAGACTATGGGCAAGCAAATTGGTGGCTTTATATTGAGCGGCAGCGGTGGTTGCTAACGATGAGTACTCTTTGGCAACCAAGTCGATGCCCACTGCATCGAAAGCAAAAATTCCATTTGTCGATAAAATGCTACCGTGGTTCTTTTCCAAATCACGTAGGCAAGCTTGTACCGTCGCAATATAGCTTGAAACACGAATATGAAAACTTTTGGTAAGCTCTAGTGGAGGGGTTTTTAAGATATTGCCTTCAATATCATGGAAAGCGTTCCAATGAATATTTTTAATCTCTCCTAATTGATCTTTAATGCGTTTAATTAGGTTTGGTATATCTTCAAGAACTGCTAAATCACATGTAAAAGCGTAAGCTTCAATACCTTGTGCTTGAAGTTCTAAAATGGCTTTTTCGAGTTTTTCAGCATTACGTGCCACTAAACCGATTTTATAGCCTTCTTTACCAAACTTATGTGCTACGGCTTTGGAAATACCTGTTCCATAACCAAAAATTATAATATTGTTGTTCATTATAAAGTTCCAAAAAACCAATCATTTGGTTAGAAATATTTTATAATATGTTTTTATAATGTATTCAAGCGAAAAAATTAAATCTAAAAATAATGCAGAAAGAACAAGACAAAAATATGAAAAACACTCATCAATCAGTTTGGTTTGAATAGTCCAGATGGCGTAGCTTTTATTAAATATTTTTAATTTTATAAAAAATATAGAGTCGTCATTTTCAAATTGAAGAATTGTTTACCCATGAAATAATTTTTTAGTTTGACTTCTCTATTAGTCTATCTTAAATTAATTGGAACGATCGTTCCTGTTAAGTGTGTTTATGCGAACCAAAGAATTTGAAACTGATGAAATTGCTGATGCTGCAATGCAGGTTTTTTGGCGTCGTGGTTATGCTGCAACTTCAGTTCAAGACTTGGTTGACGGTACGGGACTATCTAGAAGTAGCCTTTACAGTACCTTTCAAAACAAACAGGGTCTTTATCAAAAAGCGTTACAGCGTTATGAGCTTTTAACCACACTTAACAATGTGAAGCTGTTGTCTGGCTCAGGTTCACCGAAAGTACTTATTCGGCAATTACTGATAAATGTGGTTGAAGATGAGCTGAATGATTCAGAACACAAAGGCTGTCTCGTTGCAAATGCTTGTTTGGAACTGGCTGGGCATGATGAAGATGTCTCTCAATTCGTTGCAAGTAATTTACAGAAACTTCAACATGCTTTAGAGAGTTTGTTAATTAAAGCTCAACAATCTGGTGAAATTGCTTCTACCCAAAACCCACGTGCGTTGGCAAGATTCTTTCTAAACACCATGCAAGGTTTACGTGTTTTAGGGAAAGGCAGTCCACTTGAACAAAGAAAGCAATGTTTAATGGATGTAATCGAGGTTGCTTTAAACGTTTTATAAAACTCATTTAAACCTTAACTATGGTTGAGCTGAATAGTTAAGGTTTTTATTTAACCTAAATTGGAATGATCATTCCAAAATAATGATTTTAGTTCACATGGAGAACAAATGCCTTTCCATCCTAGCCTTATAAAACAAGCATATAGCGATGCAGAGCAGAGTAAGTACGCTTTAAAAGAATTTGAGAGTAAATCTTTATGAATACTAAGAGTAATGAAACATCTCATCAGTTAACTGATGAATTCTCTACTCAATTACCAATTTGGAAACTGTTGGCTTTTACAGTTGCAGGCTTTCTGACCATTATGACAGAAACCATGCCAGCAGGGCTTTTGCCTCAAATCAGTCAAGGCTTACATATTTCAGAAGCTTATGCAGGGCAGCTTATAGCAGTGTATGCCTTAGGTTCTGTTTTAGCGGCAATACCGCTGATTAGCCTTACGCGTAGTTGGAATCGGAGACCCTTATTACTCAGTGCTATTGCAGGGTTACTTGTATTTAACGCGATTACTGCCTTATCAAATGACTATACTCTGACTTTGATTGCTCGTTTTATTGCAGGGATGGCAGCGGGTGTTATTTGGGGGCTTTTAGCAGGTTATGTAAGACGCATGGTCTCTGCATCGTATCAAGGACGAGCTTTAGCAATTGCTGGGGTTGGGCAACCGATAGCTTTATCAATAGGGGTGCCTTTGGGTGCATGGTTGGGAACATTGTTTGAGTGGCGTGGCGTGTTTTGGATCATGTCTTTATTGGCATTGATTTTATTTGTCTGGATTCGTTTTAGTATTCCTGATTTTGCAGGGCAGTCAGCACATAAAAGATTACCCATTTTAAAAGTTCTTTTAATACCGGGCATTAGAGCTGTTTTAGCAGTCGTCTTCCTTTGGATATTGGCGCATAGCATTCTCTATACTTATATTTCACCTTTTTTGGCCTCGACAGGGCTGACATACAACGTTGAGACTATCCTGTTTATATTCGGCATTTCTTCAATTGTCGGCATTCTCATTACAGGCATGTTTATCGACCGTTCATTAAGAAAAATAACGCTTTTAAGCTTATTTATCTTTGCTATCGCAACAGCGCTTTTGTGTGTTTATAGTTCTTCAAGTTTTGTTGTACTGGTGGGTGTTGTGTTATGGGGTGTCACTTTTGGTGGGGCTCCAACATTATTACAAACAGCTTTGGCAAATACTGCGGGACACGAAGCAGATGTAGCGCAGTCTATGTTGGTCACTGTATTTAACCTTGCTATCGCATTTGGTGGAATGATTGGCGGAGGACTGCTTGAAAGTTTTGGGGCAGCTTCTTTTCCGTGGTTTATGCTGGCTTTTGCCCTGATCGGGTTATTTACTGTTTACCATGCTCGTAAACATGGTTTTATTTCTTCATAAAAGACTTTTGCCCTTCATGACTAAAAAATGAAGGGTAATTTACTTTTATAGTTTGATGCATTGATTATTTAATTCTTAAGATAAAAAATGAAAATTATTAATAATATGGGTATCTATAAATGGGATACTTATTTAGGAAATAAAAGGATGAAAAATTTATCTTTTTTCACTATAGCTAAAAGTAAGGTTAAGAATATTGTGAGTGTAGGTGTTTGTAAATGAGGATTATTTTCTTATATTTTTTATTGGTTTTTCCTAGTCTTTCTTTTGGTAATACTGTGAATGAGTTTTTTTCAAAGTTTCAAGCAAGGAATAATTATTATATTTATAAAGATAAACCAGAGAAATGGATCTATGACTGTACTGTGGAGGCGAATTGGGGAAAAAATTCAACTAATATCAATTCTGTAAGTTTTGATCAAAAGAAACAGTCAATTAAATTCTCATTTGATACTCCTGATCATCCATTTTATAAAGTAACTAAAATATTGAAAATTAAACCTAATGAGTATGAGGTGTATTTCCAAGATAAGAATATGGGAGTTAATTTTAACTTTGAGGTTATTTTAAAAAGTAATGGTATTTCAGAGTGGATTTTTCATACTTCTAATGAAGATACAGAAAACTTCATCGATAGAAGCTTTACCTTAGTGAGTTTCAATGAATCTCCAAAGTTTAATATAACGAATAAGTGTAAATAGCCAGAATGAAAAGTAGAGTTCTCTTGTGGCCTAAACGCAAGAGATACTACATAGACAAATCATACTTCACTGGCGTTAGACTCTTTTTATAGTTGAGTGCCTAATTGCTCAAAACAGTTAATGTTTTGGTAAAATAAACCGAAAAATACGAATAAAGTGGAATTTAAATATAACTAATTATGGGTAAATGGGAATAAATTCTTTTAAATATGTATAATGAAGTAAAAATTCCCAAAAATATTAAAAATTCGCTTTTCTTAGAAAAACAATCCCGCAGGGTGCTGGCTAAACTATATCTCAAGGGTGTGATAGGGATCGAAAAGAGTAGCATGCACCAAAACGTATAACGTTAGTGTGTACTCACCCAAAAGGTCTCGATTCGGCTTAGGACGCTATAGATCAAAAGTTTATAGGCACAAGGTTATAACTTACAAAGTTATAATTGTTGAAGTAAACCATAGATGTTTTCCCTTGACACCCTAAAAAATTCTCTATAATAAAAAAGATACTTTACAAGAATATAATTTAATGAATAAGCCTTATCTTTCTGAGCTACCTACCGACAGTCAAATCTCATCTCAATTGAACAATGCTTACTTCCACGACTCGTGGAGTATTGTGCTTGGTCAGCCCGACCTGAATGTATTTCAACAGCTTATTAAGCTATTTCAACACACTCCAGCGTGGATAGAGTGGAGCATGAATATGCGTAATAAAATTACTTCAAAAATTGGGCTTAAAGACTTAGGAAGCTTTAAGCAAATTGATTCGAATAAAAAAGAAAATGAGTATGTCGCAGGCGACCGAATTGGAATTTTTACCTTACGGCAACGTACCGAAAATGAGTTAGTCATCGGAGATGATGACAAGCATTTAAATGTGACTTTATCTGTTTATAAGAATGAAAAGACTCAAGTACTCACCATAACTACAGTGGTACATATTAAAAATTGGCTTGGAAGACTCTACATGATGCCGGTGATTCCTGCACATCGAAAAATAGTGCCAGCAACTTTACAAATATTGGGTTAAAGCATTATTTTTATTTACGATGTGGTCGTCTGAAATCATTTATATAATATCCTTATTATTATAATTGCGAGCTGAATAAGATGGAGAATAAAAACCAGTGTCGCCAATGCGCCGTATGCGGAAAGAATTTCCCGTTAAAAGATCTGGTTTCGGGTGAAGTCATTCGGAATGTGATTAGCGATGAAATTATAAAAGATCATCCAGATTGGAATTACTCAAGTTTTATTTGTCGAGCAGATCTGGCAGATTATCGAATTAAATACGTTCAATCACTTTTACGTTCCGAAAAGGGCGAACTTTCTAATTTAGAAAATGAAGTGATTGGCAGTATGCAACGCCACGAGCTGATTAGCCGAAATACCGAATCTGACTTCGATCAAAAGTGGACGTTTGGGGAAAGATTGGCAGATAAGATCGCGACATTTGGTGGTAGTTGGGCTTTCCTGATTTGCTTTGCTATTTTCTTAACAGCTTGGATTATTTTAAATACCGTTGTGATGGTGACACGTCCAGTCGACCCTTATCCCTTTATTTTGCTGAATTTAGTGCTGTCATGCTTAGCGGCAATTCAGGCACCTATTATTATGATGAGCCAAAACCGTCAAGAAGCCAAAGACCGCTTACGTTCGCAACATGACTATCAAATTAATTTAAAAGCCGAGCTTGAGATTCGCCATTTACATGAAAAAATGGACCATCTTTTATCGCATCAGTGGGAAAGGCTTGCGCATATTCAAGAAATTCAGCTCGATCTTTTAGCGGAAATGAATAAAAAACGATAAAGCTTTTCCGAGTTTCACGTGGAACATGATGAGAGCTTATAGATTACTTTGCGGTAGGTCTGAAATTTCTTTATGATTTGCCGCCATGCTCCATTGCTGTTTCTACGACCATGCCTTTAAACGACAACTTTGTTTACGCTCCACCACAAGATCCGCTTTCAATTTTATTTGAAGATGACGATTTAATTGTGGTTGATAAACCTGCGGGATTGTTGTCGGTAATGGGGCGGTTACCTGAGCATCATGACAGTGCTTATTTACGGGTGCTGGAAAAGTTCCCTTTGGCTAAAGTGACGCATCGTTTAGATATGGCGACGTCGGGCCTACTTATGTTTGCCAAGCACCGTGATGCAGAAGTCGCGGTAAGTAAAATGTTTCAGGCCAGAACAGTCAAAAAACATTATGTTGCTTTGGTGCAAGGCCAAGTCGCACAAGAGGGTAGCGTTGAAGTTCCGCTCATTACCGACTGGGAAAATCGCCCAAGACAAATTGTACATTTTGAATTAGGCAAACACGCTAAAACCTTGTTTCAACCTCTTACCTATGATGAAAACAATGATCAAACTCGCGTGTTGCTTGAACCAGTCACAGGGCGTTCGCACCAGCTACGTGTGCACATGATGCATATTGGCCATCCGATTATGGGCGACAAGCTGTATCACCCTGAGCCTAAACGTTTTCATTTAAACCGTATGGCTTTACATGCTGCCTATCTGGCTTTTCAGCATCCATTGAAAGGAACAGATGTAGTGATTGAATCGCAAGTGCCGTTTTAAAATTTACATACAATTAAAAATTCAATTTGATGCAATTGGGAACGGAATATATACCCAAACTGCAATAAAAGTCGGGTATTCTAAGTCCGAATAATACAAATTAGAGCAACAACAAGGACAATCTAATGAACCGCGATTACGAACAATTTCCAGATGACGATAACGGTAATGTACTTTGGCAAATGGTTGAAGATGGGGATGACTTAACCGAGCTGCATGAAATTGAATTTTCAATTGCTTTTCAAGATCAAAAAAATGCAGAGCAATGTGCACTTTACTTACTTTACCAAGAACAAAAAGTTTCACTTTTCCAAGATGACTCTGTTGAGCCAAACGAGTGGGTGATCACTATCTTCGTGAATATGGAACCTGAGTATTCAGACATTGTTGACTTGGAGCAATGGTTTGCCAGCATCGCTGAAAAATTTCAGGGCGAATATGACGGATGGGGCTGTATGGCCTATGTCTTTGAGGAAGAAACTGAAGAAGACGACCTCTTACAATAAGGTCTAAAAAGAGTAGGAGATACTCATGAACTTATCTCAAAAACAAATTGCGGTACGGTTTTTAGAACTTGCCGCAGCAGGCGAAGTTGATGAAGCCTATAGCAATTACACTGCACCTAACTTCAAGCATCACAACCCTTACTATGCGGGTGATGCGACTTCGTTGAAGGAAGGAATGCGTGAAAGCGCGGCTGAAAATCCCAATAAAGTCTTTGATGTTCAACATGTCATTGAAGATGGAACTATAGTCGCCGTGCATTCAAAACTTGAAATGCAAATGAACGACAAACCTACCATTTTGGCTGTGGTTCATATTTGCCGTTTTGAAAATGGAAAAATTGCTGAGTTTTGGGATATCGGGCAAATGCAGCCTGAACAGCTTGTGAATGAAAATGGCATGTTCTAATAAAAAAGCCCGAAATAATTCGGGCTTTTTTATTTTATAGATAAATTAAAACTTCCACTGCGCTGAAATTGAGGCGTTTAGTGGCTCACCCGGTTGAACCCATAAGTCGCTATAGCTTGATACATAATAAGTTTTATCAAACAGGTTATTTACGTTCAGCTGATAGCGTAAGCGGTCAGATGGAGCATAGTAAGCATTTAAGTTTACGAGGGTATAGCTTGGTAAATTAAAGCCATTATCAAGGTTATGTCCGCTACGCTCACCAACATAAGTAAGGTTGGCGCCTACACCTGCTTTTGTTGAGCCTTCTTGTAGAAACTCATAATTGGTACTTACAGCACCTTGGTGTTTTGGCACATTGCTTAGACGAGCACCTTTTGGCAAGTCTTGGTCTTTTTCAATTTGCGCATCGGTATAACTATAGTTGGCATTGACGAACCAGCGGTCAGTGATTTGGCTATTTAAGTCAAACTCAATTCCTTTACTACTTACTTCGCCTGCTGCGGTTTGAAAGTTACTATCGATTGGGTCAGTTGTAAGTACATTTCGTTTTTTCATTTTAAACAAAGCGAGACTCAGCACACTTTGGTCGTTTATTTTATATTTGGTACCGACCTCGTAGCTTTCGCCTTTTTCAGGAGCAAAAGTCTGTCCATTTCGGTTCATACCACTATTCATGGCAAATGAGCGACCATAGTTGGTATAAAACGCCCACTGATCAGAGGCTTTAAAATTTACTCCGAAACGCGGACTATTCTGGTGAAGTGTCTGGTTGCTTTCAGTTTGAGTCAGGTGATTTTTAAAGTCTTGTTCGACCTGATCAAAACGATTGCCGAATAGCACGCTCCACTGGTCATTAAAAAAGATCTGGTCTTGTACATTAAGCGCAAAGTAACGCTGCTGTTCTTTGGTGTTAGTAAACGGAGCTAAGTTCGGTAAATATTTGCCGTATTCAGGTTGGTAGATATCAATTGTGTTTGTTGAGCTTGTGCTGTGATTGCGACGAAGCTGGTTTTGCTTATAGTCGAGTTGACCAAGTTCAGTTGAAAGTAAAATTTCATGACGAGCCCACGACGTATCAACCTTGCCAAGTAACTCTGTCTGAGCCAGAACATCTTCACTCGTATAATCACGATAGCGACGTTGACGCTCTAAAGTACGTCCATCGGCTTGCATACGGCGAGGTTCGGTTGCAAAGCCGACCATTTTGGCGTCTTTATAACTGACAGCACTATTTAGCTTCCAGTCAGGGTTAAATTCGTGGCTCAGACGTAATTGGTAAAAGTAATCTTTTATTTTCAAATCACCATCGTCAGGTTCACCTGTAAAGGTTTTCGGGTCCATCACAAACTCATGATTGACGGTGCTGACACCACGGTCAAAGGTTCCTTTATGCTCTGTAAATTCACTGTCAAAGTCGAGTTGTGTCTGGTCTGAAATTTTCCATGTGAGCTGTGGTGAAAAGAACCAGCGTTCACTACTGACATGATCACGGAAGCTTTGATTATCTTCATGAGCCACGGCTAAACGATAGGCCAGTTCATCGTTAATAGGCGCGGTATGCTCCAGACTTATGCGATATTGTTCTTGGGTATTGGCACGTAGGTTAAGTTCACTTTCGCTTTCCCATTGCGGTTTTTTACTATTGAGGTTCAGTAAACCTCCTGTTTCGCCGCGACCATATAGCGCAGCCATTGGCCCTTTTAAAAACTCTAAAGATTCAATATTTACGACATCTTTTGGCGCATTAATCCCTCGGTTGACACTCAAACCGTTACGGATCATAGAGGCACCTAAATTGGGATCGGTGCTAAAACCACGGAAAGAGTAATTATCCCAAAAGCCGCCACCAAAACTGTTTTGATGAAAAACCCCACTCACCAAGCTTAATGCATCATCAATCCGCTGAATATCTTGTTGTTCCATCATTTGTTTTGAAACATAAGCACGATTAAAAGGAACATCTAAAACATCGTGAGAAAATTTAGTCGCCGAGCTATTTTGACTCACACCTTCTTGGGTACTTTCAGCCTGAACGCGTATGGTCTCAAGCACCGTTGACGTTTCTTCTGCCCAAGTGAATGTCGATATAAATGATAGACCCAACGAAGACAACAATCCTAATTTGTGTTGCATAAATAATCAGCCATGAAAGACAAAAGAACTATAATGTAATAGTATAACGTTACATTATTTTGTTGATTACTGCTATGTCTTTAGAAAAGAATATTGAACGTTTACAGTCGATTGATGCATTGCGTGGTTTGGTGATCATCATTATGTTGCTCGACCATGTAAGAGAAACTTTCTATTTACATAAACAGGTTACCGATCCAATGGACGTAACAGTAACAGAACCAGCATTATTTGGCAGTCGATTATTGGCACATATTTGCGCTCCGGTTTTTGTACTTTTAACGGGTATTTCTGCATTTTTATTTCAATCAAAAAAACAGGACTTACAACAAACGCGTGCCTTTCTATTAAAACGCGGCTTATTTTTAATTGTGTTAGAGCTTACCCTTGTGAATTTTGCATGGACGGCAACTTTTCCACCTGAAGTCATTTATTTACAGGTGATCTGGGCGATCGGTATTAGCATGGTGGTGCTAGCTTGCTGTGTAAGTTTGCCTTTGCCTGTTCTTGCTGGTGTAGCGTTGGTGATTATTTTGGGGCACAACTTATTAGATTCTGTGCACTTCTCACAAGGCATCCTACAGAATATATGGTTCGTTTTACATGAACGTGGCTGGCTTGAGTTTGCAGGTATCAAGCTTCGCACAAGCTATCCGGTTTTACCTTGGATTGGGGTGATTTTATTAGGCTACGTTTTAGGTCAGTTGTTTAGTTCAAAATATACAGCAAAGCAAAGAGGCCGTGCTTTACTCAGCCTTGGTTTAGCAAGTATTGGGCCATTTGTTTTATTGCGTTTAATCAACGTCTATGGTGACCAACCGTGGCAGCATTTTGAGTCATTACAACTGAGCCTCATGAGCTTTTTTAACCTCACCAAGTATCCGCCGTCTTTGTTATTTATTTTGCTGAATATTGGAATTGGCTTGCTTGTGCTGGTTGCTTTTGAACGTATGCAGCAATATTCATTTTTAAAACCATTGGTGGTGTTTGGCTCGGTGCCTATGTTCTTTTATTTATTGCATTTATATGTGCTGAAACTGATGTATGTGTTTGCGCTAAATATGTGGGGAGCTAACTATGGGAGCTATTTGTCGGTCGGCCATGTATGGATGCTGTGGCTAATCACAATTGTGCTGTCTTTTGCACTCTATCCAGCGGTTAAGTGGTTCTCGAAGTTCAAACATCAAAACAAGCATATTTCGATTTTAAAATATTTCTAATTTCCAAAAGGTGAGTAAAGCGAGTTCAAGAATGCTCGCTTTACTTGCTTACATCTAAATATAGGGTTTCTTTCACTTCTTCCATGACCACATAACTATGTGAAGATGCCGAAGCAGGAAGTTTCTTTAATAGATCTCCCAATAAGCGGCGGTATGCGCTCATTTCTTTTAAACGGGCTTTTACAAGGTAGTCAAATTCACCTGAAATAAGGTGACATTCAAGTACTTCAGGAATCTCAACGAGGTCTCTGGCCACTTGGTCAAATACATCACCAGATTTGGCAGATAACTTAATTTCTAAAAAGACAAGCAAGTTACGGTCTACGTAGGCGGGGTTTAGGCGGGCGTAATAACCCATGATAATGCCATCGCGTTCAAGGCGTTTTACACGCTCTGAACAGGGGGTGGTAGAAAGGTTGACTCTCGATGCCAATTCACTAATCGCAATTCGTCCTTCACGCTGCAAAATGTCCAGAATCATGCGATCTATACGATCTAAGGGGCGCATAGATATTTCCTCTTTTTTTAAAATTCTCGCGAGAAAAACATAAATTTACCTAGATTATACCCTTAAAAACAGTGAAATAAACTATTGAAGCAGAAATATACTAGTGAAATAAACTGGTGTGCGTGAGGGAATGGAAATGCGCGTAATTGTTTTAGGTAGCGGCGTTATTGGAGTGGCAAGTGCCTATTATCTAGCTCAACAAGGAGCTGAGGTCACTGTTCTTGATCGCCAGGCAGGCCCTGCTGAAGAAACAAGCTTTGGTAACGCAGGTCAAATTTCGCCTGGGTATTCGACCCCTTGGGCAGCACCAGGAATCCCTTTTAAAGCTGTGAAGTGGATGTTCCAACATCATGCACCGCTTGCAATTAATTTAGATGGCAGCATGTGGCAGTTACAGTGGATGGCACAAATGCTGAAAAACTGTAATCCACAAAGTTATGCTGTGAACAAAGAACGTATGATGCGTGTGGCTGAATACAGCCGTGATTGCTTACGTGAACTTAGAAAAGACACAGGTATTCACTACGAAAACCGTGCTAAAGGTACGTTGCAGTTATTCCGTAAAGAAGCTCAAATGGAAGCGGTTCAACGTGACATTAGTGTGCTTGAAGAGTGCGGCGTAAGCTACGAATTATTAAATAGCAACGAGCTTGGTCGTGTAGAACCAGCTTTGGCTAATGCACAAGATAAATTGGTCGGTGGTTTACATTTACCAAACGATGAAACAGGTGACTGTTATTTATTTACCAATGCTTTAGCTCAAATTGCTAAAGAGTTAGGTGTTAACTTCCAGTTTAACCAGAACGTAGAAAAATTGATTGTTGAAGGCGATCAAATTAAGGGCGTTTTGGTCAATGGTAAAGTTTTAACTGCAGATCGTTATGTCCTAGCATTTGGTAGCTATTCACGTGATTTCTTGAAACCACTTGATCTACAGTTACCTGTATATCCTGTGAAAGGTTACTCGTTGACGATTCCAATTGTTGACCCTGCTTTTGCTCCGCAATCTACAGTGCTTGATGAAACCTACAAAATTGCGATTACGCGTTTTGACCAACGTATTCGCGTAGGTGGTATGGCTGAGCTAAGTGGCTTTAACTTAGGTCTGAACGAAGACCGCCGTGCAACCTTACAAATGGTGACTCAGGACTTGTTCCCGGGCGGCGATATGGCACAGGCGTCTTTCTGGACTGGTCTACGTCCAATGACACCAGACAGTACACCAATTATTGGTGCGACTCGCTTTAAAAATCTGTTCTTGAATACAGGTCACGGTACTTTAGGTTGGACCATGGCATGTGGTTCAGGAAAATTAATCAGTGACATCGTGTTGAATCATAAGACTGATATCAGTACCGATGGCCTTTCAATTCAGCGTTATTCACACGCGCACGCGGCATAACGGACGTTAGGAAATACATCATGCCTCGTCCTATTACCGCAGTGATCCACCGTCAAGCCTTACAAAATAACTTGGCGGTGGTACGCAAGGCTATGCCAAACAGTAAGGTCTTTGCCGTTGTAAAAGCCAATGCTTATGGACACGGCATTGAACGTGTTTATGAAGCATTTAAAGCAGCAGATGGCTTTGCCTTACTTGATCTTGATGAAGCAAAACGAATTCGTGCTCTAGGTTGGACAGGTCCAATTTTGTTGCTCGAAGGAATTTTTTCTCCTCAAGATTTATTTGATTGTGTGCAGTATCAGCTTAGTTTCACCATTCATAGTGAAGCGCAAATTGAGTGGGTGGAAAAGCATCCTTATGCGGCCCAATTCGATGTTTTCTTGAAAATGAACAGTGGTATGAACCGTCTTGGTTTTAAACCACAGCAGTATGTTCAGGCTTGGGAACGTTTAAATAACTTGGCGAACGTATCCAAGATTACACACATGACGCATTTTTCAGATGCAGATGCCGATCGTTTCGGCCAGCAAGGCATTGATTATCAAGTCACTGCCTTTGAAGAAATTGTGAAGGATTTACCGGGTGAAAGATCGGTAAGTAATAGCGCGGCAATTCTGCGCTATCAAGACCAGCTCAAATCAGATTATGCACGTAGCGGCATCATGCTTTATGGCAGCTCGCCAGATTACCCGACGCATAGTATTGCGGATTGGGGCTTACAACCGACCATGAGCTTACGCAGCGAAATTATTGCCGTTCAGCACTTAGAACCAAATGAAAGCGTAGGTTATGGCTCAAACTTTGTCGCAGAGCAGCCCATGACGATTGGGATTGTGGCTTGCGGCTATGCCGATGGTTATCAGCGTATTTCACCAACAGGTACGCCTGTTTTAGTGGACTCTGTCCGCACTCGTACAATTGGCCGCGTCAGCATGGATATGTTGGCAGTCGATTTAACGGGCATTGAGAGTGCCAAAGTCGGCAGTGAAGTCGTGCTTTGGGGCCAATCAAGTACAGGCGTTGTTTTACCTATTGATGATGTCGCAGTTTCATCTGGTACGGTGGGTTATGAACTGATGTGTGCCGTCACCGCCCGTGTTCAATTTATTAATCAGGTATAAGGAAATCCGAATGTCTAATTCAGATATACAAAAGATTAACACTAACGAAGTCATGAGCGCCGTGACTGTTTTTAACAAAGTGGTTTATCTGTCAGGTCAGGTACCTAAAAATACCGAGCAAGACGTGGCAGGCCAAACTCGTGAAATTCTTGCAACGATTGATGAACTTTTGGCATTAGCCAATACCGACAAATCTCGCTTGCTCTCTGCACAGCTCTATTTAAAGAATCTTTCTGACTTTTCAACCGTAAATGCAATTTGGGTTGATTGGTTAAAAGGGTGTGTTGCGCCATCGCGTGCCACAATTCAGGCCGATTTGGTCAATCCAAATTGGTTAATTGAAATTGCCGTGACGGCAGCACAAAAGTAATTCGTTTTTACTCCAAAAATGATGATGTATCTAACAGAAGGAAGATAGATACGGTTTATCCAGTCATTTTTGGTGAACAGATTCAGTGACCTATGGCATACGGTTCGATTTTCGCCATAGGTTGCTGATCTTAACAAAGGAATTCAAAAAGGAATTTTAATATGACAACGGCTCGTCATTCAGATATGGAAAATTCTCCTGATCATCTGCAACGAAAACTGTCTAACCGTCATTTACAACTGATTGCTATTGGCGGTGCAATTGGAACTGGCCTATTTATGGGTTCAGGTAAAACCATCTCCCTCGCAGGCCCTTCAATTCTCTTTATTTATATGATTATTGGAGGCATGTTCTTTTTCTTAATGCGTGCAATGGGTGAGTTACTCCTTGCAAATCTGCATTACAAATCTTTTGTTGATATGGCTCATGACCTGATTGGTCCTTGGGCCGGTTACTATTTGGGCTGGACCTATTGGTTAGGTTGGGTGCTGGTCGGTATTGCGGACCTTTCAGCAGTCATTAACTATTTGAGCTTCTGGTTGCCCGATGGTGCAAGTTTTTCCCCAATCCAGCAGGCTATGATTAGTGCAGGCTGTGTATTGTTTGTCATGGGACTTAACCTCCTTACAGTACGACTATTTGGTGAAATTGAATTCTGGTTTGCACTTATTAAGATTCTGGCGATTATTGGCCTGATCGGGGTGGGTGGCTACATGATTTTCAGCCATTTCCAAGCTCCTCAAGGCGCTGTTGCAAGTATGAGTAATGTTTGGGCGCATGGTGGTTTATTTCCGAAAGGCACGGAAGGCTTCTTGGCCGGATTCCAGATTGCTGTATTTGCTTTTGTCGGGGTTGAACTGGTCGGTACAACAGCTGCTGAAACCAAAGACCCAGAAAAGAACTTACCGAAAGCAATTAATGCGATTCCGGTACGTATTATTTTGTTCTATGTATTGGCACTCTTTATTGTGATGTCAGTAACTCCATGGGACCACATTCGTGCAGATAAAAGTCCGTTTGTTGAGTTATTCTTAAATGCGGGTATCCCAGTTTCTGCCATCATCATGAACTTGGTGGTGCTGTCTTCAGTGATGTCATCAATGAACAGCGGTGTGTTTTCAACTAGTCGTATGTTGTTTGGTTTATCAAAAGATGGTCAGGCACCGGGTGCATTTGGTCGTTTGTCAAAACGCGCAGTTCCTTCAAATGGTTTAATTTTTTCTTGTACTTTTATTATGGGCGGGGCAGTGCTTCAGTACTTTGTTCCAAACACTATGGAGGCATTTACGTTAGCAAGTTCACTTTGTGTGATTCTATTCATTAGCGTTTGGAGTCTCATTATGGTGTGCTATTTACGCTATCGTAAATTACGTCCTGAATTGCATGAAAAATCGACATTTAAAATGCCGGGTGGCATTTGGATGAGCTATGTGGTTTTAGCATTTATGCTTTTCACTTTAGTCATTTTGGCGCTAGAGTCAGATACTTTGAAAGCTTTATATGTGAGCCCGGTATGGCTAGTCATATTGGGTGTGACCTATCATGTGTTATATAAACCACGCATGAAAAAGCTAGGACGAGAACTCGTTAACGATCATTAAGTTTTATTAAAAAGCCAATCGAACATGATTGGCTTTTTTTATTTTCTTTCTATTTTTTATCGGAATAATGTTGTTTATTTTTGAATCACTAGTGCAGTTTGGAGGGGGGAGGTAAAGCGACATCAAGCATTATCACATGCTACACTTCGGCTAATCTGGTGAATCGAGATTGGATAATTAAAATTGCCGTGAAGGCAGTACATAAATAATGCAATTTAAAAAACAGGGATAAAAGATAGTTCAATTAAGGAAAAAATATACTTGAACATATTGTCCCGATGTATAGACTCAGCAACCCATGATATACGGTTCATTTTCTCCCTATATGTTGCTGATTGAAATTAAGCAAATATAAAAAGGACTTCTAATATGACAATGGTTCATCATTCAGATGAGGCAAGTTCCCCTGATCATTTACAACGGAAATTAAGTAATCGCCACTTACAGCTTATTGCAATTGGCGGTGCAATCGGTACCGGTCTATTTATGGGCTCGGGCAAAACCATCTCCCTCGCAGGTCCTTCAATTCTCGTTATTTACATGTTAATTGGTGGTATGTTTTTCTTCCTTATGCGTGCATTAGGTGAATTACTACTCGCTAATTTACATTACAAGTCATTTGTTGATATGGCATATGACTTGATTGGCCCATGGGCTGGCTACTACATAGGCTGGACCTATTGGTTAGGCTGGGTATTGGTCGGTATTGCCGATCTTTCAGCGGTCATTAATTATTTAAGTTTCTGGTTGCCCGAAGGCGCCAGTTTCTCACCCATGCAACAAGCCATGATTAGTGCGGGTTGTGTGCTATTTGTCTTAAGCCTTAACCTTCTTACAGTTAAGTTGTTTGGTGAAGTGGAATTCTGGTTCGCCCTTATTAAGATTCTAGCGATTATTGGCTTGATTGGTGTGGGTGGTTACATGATTTTGACTCACTTCCAAGCTCCTCATGGTGAGGTTGTAAGTGTCAGTAACGTATGGTCACATGGTGGTATATTTCCAAAAGGTGTAAGCGGGTTTTTGGCAGGTTTCCAGATCGCCGTATTTGCCTTTATTGGTGTTGAGCTGATTGGTACAACAGCTGCTGAAACCAAAGATCCAGAAAAGAATCTACCAAAAGCAATTAATGCGATTCCGGTACGTATTATCCTATTCTATGTGTTGGCACTTTTTGTCGTAATGTCAGTAACACCGTGGGATCATATCCGTGCAGATAAAAGCCCATTTGTTGAGTTGTTCTTAAATGCAGGTATTCCTATTTCTGCAATTATTATGAACTTGGTTGTACTATCTTCGGTTATGTCTTCAATGAATAGTGGCGTGTTTTCAACAAGCCGTATGTTGTTCGGTTTATCGAAAGATGGTCAGGCACCGAGTGTATTAGGACGTTTATCAAAACGTGCTGTACCTTCAAATGGTTTAATCTTTTCATGTATTTTCATTATGGGCGGTGCAGTGCTTCAGTATTTTGTTCCAAACACAATGGAAGCATTTACTTTGGCAAGTTCGCTCTGCGTAATCCTGTTTATTAGCGTGTGGATTTTAATCATGGCGTGCTATTTACGTTATCGTAAAACTCGTCCTGAGCTTCATGCTGCATCAACCTTTAAAATGCCTGGTGGCGTTTTGATGGCGTATGTGGTTATTGCATTCTTCTTGTTTACTTTAGTGATTTTGGCACTAGAGCCAGATACATTGAAAGCACTCTACGTCAGCCCAGTATGGTTAGTGGTTTTAAGCGTAACCTACTATGCATTCTATAAGCCACGCATGAAAAAACTAGGCCGTGAAGTTTTTTAATTATCCTTTCTCGATTTACCAAAAAAGCCAATCATGATTGATTGGCTTTTTTATTGAGGTATCTAATCGACCAGCAAGTGCTGATATTTATCGGCCTGTTTACGCAAATAATCCCAGACCAGTTTAATGCGAGGCTCATGTTGTAAATCAACAAAGGTCAGCATCCAGAAAGTATGAGTAAAGCGAACTTGTTGCTCTAACACTTCTTCAAGTTCAGGTTTATCGTCTGCCAGAAACTTGGGCAAAATCGCAAGCCCTGCACCCGCACTGACCGCAATTTGCTGGGCCAAAATACTGCTGCTACGAAAGTTAGCATTGAGCTTTAAAGGTAAACGCTCTAAACAGTACAGCTCGGGGCTATACACCAGATCATCAATATAGTTTACAAAGCGATGCTGGGTTAAATCTTCTAAACCGCGAATAGGTGGGTTTTGCGCCAGATAGTTTTGGCTGCCATAAATTTTTAAGCAGTAGTCTGATAAGCGCGTAATGATGTAGGGCCCAGAGGTTGGGCGTTCAATCGATACTACAATATCTGCTTCACGGTGTGAGAGCTTAATCATTTTTGGCACAGGAATCAGATCGATGGTCAGTAGTGGATACTGAATCGAGAACTCAGCCAATAAGCGTGCTAAAAATGCAGTTCCAAAGCCCTCAGGTGTGCCAATTCGCACACGACCTTGCAAAGGTTGATGTGGTTTTTCAATTTGTAAAAAAGCTTGTTCCATTTGCTCAACTCGAGGGACAAGTGCCATGCCTTCGAGCGTCAGCTCATAGCCTGTTGCCTCACGTTTAAACAAGGTTGTACCCAAAGCAAGTTCTAGAGCCTGAATCCGTCTAGCCACCGTACTATGCTCGACACCAATAATACGAGCAGCATTGGTTAAGGTTTTAGTGCGAGCTAAAACCAGAAAAAACTGTAGATGATCCCAATCCACTTTCATTTTTGTTATTGTCCCTGTGCATATTTGCACAACAATCGTGCATGAATTTGCGTTGGTGGTCAAAGCTTTCTTTGTTAGTCTCAAATGAAACCTGAATAAAGAAAATACATAGATCAGTATTTTCTAATAACTGAACACAATAAAAATATGGCCTACGGAGAGGTTATGAACACAATCCAAAAAATCGAATTGGAAACCGCTAAGTTACTCATTAACGGACAGTTTATCGAATCTAAAACACAGGAATGGCAAGACATTGTTAACCCTGCCACTCAGGAAGTGATTGGCCGCGTACCTTTTGCTACGGTTCAAGAAGTTGACGCTGCTATTCAAGCTGCACAAGATGCTTTTGCTTCTTGGCGTCAAACTCCAATTCAGGCACGTATGCGCATCATGCTTAAGTTGCAAGACTTAATCCGTGCCAACATGAAAGAAATTGCACAGGTATTGACTGCTGAACAAGGCAAAACCTTGGCAGATGCGGAAGGTGATATTCAACGTGGTCTAGAAGTGGTTGAACATGCTTGTTCAGTTGGTACTTTGCAAATGGGCGAATACGTTGAAGGTGTAGCACGTGGTGTAGATACCTATACCTTGCAGCAACCTTTGGGTGTCTGTGCGGGTATTACGCCGTTTAATTTCCCAGCCATGATTCCACTTTGGATGTTCCCAATGGCAATCGTGTGCGGCAATACCTTTGTTTTAAAACCATCAGAACAAGATCCGTTATCAACCATGATGCTGGTTGAGCTTGCGATTCAAGCAGGTGTTCCAGCAGGTGTGCTCAACGTTGTGCATGGCGGTAAAGACGTGGTTGACCGTTTGTGTACGCACAAAGACATTAAAGCGATTTCATTTGTAGGTTCAACTGCTGTGGGCACGCATGTTTATAACCTTGCAGGACAACATGGCAAACGTGTTCAGTCGATGATGGGTGCAAAAAACCATGTGGTTGTGATGCCAGATGCCAATAAAGAACAAACCTTAAATGCTTTAGTCGGTGCAGCGTTCGGTGCGGCTGGGCAACGTTGTATGGCATTGTCTGTTGCAGTTATGGTTGGCGACAGCAAACAGTGGATTCAAGAGTTAGTAGAAAAAGCGAAAACCTTAAAAGTAAACGCAGGCCATGAGCCAAATACTGACATTGGCCCAGTCATTTCAAAACGTGCTAAAGCGCGTGTGCTTGATTTAATTAATAGCGGTGTTGAGCAAGGGGCAGAACTTCTCCTTGATGGTCGCAATGTGCAAGTACAAGGCTATGAGTCGGGTAACTTTGTAGGTGCAACGATTTTTAGTGGCGTAAATACCGACATGCGTATTTATAAAGAAGAAATCTTTGGTCCGGTACTTTCGATTATTTGTGTAGACACACTCGATGAAGCAATTGCTCTAATCAATGCCAATCCATTTGGTAACGGTGTAGGCCTATTTACCCAAAGCGGTGCCATTGCACGTACTTTCCAAAACTTAATTGATATTGGTCAAGTTGGTATCAATATTCCAATTCCTGTACCTGTGCCGTTCTTTAGTTTTACTGGTTCAAGAGGTTCAAAACTCGGCGATTTGGGACCATACGGCAAACAGGCTGTCCAGTTCTATACGCAAACCAAAACCATTACCAGCCGTTGGTTTGAAGATAGCCATGAAGTTGGCGGTGTAAACACAACCATTAGTTTACGTTAAGGGGATCACGGATGAATATCGCCTTTATCGGTCTAGGCAATATGGGTGGCAGAATGGCCCATAACCTACTCAAAGCCGGAATCAAAGTTTACGGTTATGACCTCAGTGAAGTTGCTATTCAGCACTTCGCCGAGGCAGGTGGTGTAGTGTGTGATAGCCCTCAGGCCGCTGCAAAACAAGCAGATGTGGTCATTACCATGTTGCCAGCTGCAAAGCATGTTAAAGAAGTTTACTTGGGTGAAAATGGTGTCTTAGAAGTGCTAAAAGCAGGTAGCTTATGCATTGATAGCAGTACCATTGACCCACAAACCATTAAAGACATTGCCGCTGTTGCACATAGCAAAAATATTAAAATCTGTGATGCACCCGTCTCTGGTGGAACCATTGGAGCTCAAGCGGGAACTTTAACCTTTATGGTGGGTGCCGATGATCAAACCTTTAACGACGTAAAACCTGTACTCAGCCATATGGGCAAAAATATTGTTCACTGTGGTGATGTGGGTGCAGGTCAAATTGCCAAAATTTGCAATAACCTGATTTTAGGTATTTCAATGGCTGCGGTGGCCGAAGGCATGGCGTTGGGGGTGAAACTCGGCATTGACCCACAAGCATTGGCGGGGGTAATTAATACTTCGAGTGGTCGTTGCTGGAGTTCGGATGTATGTAACCCATGGCCGCATATTAATGAAAATGCGCCCGCATCTCGGGGCTATCAAGACGGCTTTGCGACTCAGCTGATGCTAAAAGATTTAGGACTCGCTGTAGAAGCCGCGGGCCAAGTCAAACAGCCAGTGGTATTAGGGGGCATGGTGCAACAGCTCTATCAGCAAATGTGCATGCGTGGTAATGCCAATCTCGATTTTTCGAGCATTATTCAGCAATACCTGCCACAAGAGGCATAACGGTAAAGCCAAAGGATGGCTTTAAACCAATAAATCAAACCCTGTCGTGAATAACAACAAATCCAGACTGAGGGAAAAGATATGATGGATTATCAAAATGCTGTACAGGCTTTCGATTTGGAAAGTACTGCAAAACAGATGCTGTCAGGTTCACTTGATGCACTTAACGCATGTTATGAATGCTGTGATCGACACGCAGATGGTGACAAAATTGCACTGTATTGGCAAGGAAAAGACGGACGAAAAGAGCAATATACCTTCCGTGAATTAAAAGAATGGTCGAGTCAGTTCGCTAACTTTTTAAAAGCACAAGGTGTGAAAACTGGTGACCGTATTTCAGGATTATTACCAAGAACACCTGAACTGATCGTGACTATTTTAGCAGCTTGGCGAATTGGTGCAGTCTATCAACCGCTATTCACAGCATTTGGTCCAAAAGCGATTGAGCACCGTATTCAGCTTGCACAAAGTAAGCTGGTGGTGACCGATATGGGTAACCGTAGCAAGCTCGATGAAATTGAAAATTGCCCTGCAATTGTGACGGTGGCCGACGCACAAGGCACCCCGCTTAAAGCAGGCGATTTTAACTTTTGGAATGAAGTAAAGCAGCAGTCTGATCAATGTGATCTAGTCATGCGTAGCATCCAAGATCCTTTCTTGCTCATGTTTACTTCAGGCACTACAGGGCCAGCGAAACCATTGGAAGTGCCATTAAAAGCACTGATTGCCTTTGGTCGATATATGCAAGATGCCATTGGTTTAACAGAAGAAGACTCGTTTTGGAATATTGCCGATCCGGGTTGGGCGTATGGTTTGTACTACGCGATTACTGGGCCGTTATTCTTGGGCCACGCTACTTTGTTCTATGAAGGTGGTTTCAGCACAGATAGCCTATGCCAAATTGTGAAAGATTATAAAATTAACAACTTGGCAGGCGCACCAACGGCTTACCGAATGATGATGGCGGCTGATCCAGCACAAATGGCGCCATTAAAAGGTCAGTTCCGTGTGGTGAGCAGTGCAGGTGAGCCGCTGAATCCAGAAGTAATTCGCTGGTTTAAACAAGTGCTTGATGCTCCGATTTATGATCACTATGGGCAAACTGAAGTAGGCATGGTGGTGTGTAATCATCATGGTTTAAAACATGAAATTCATGCTGGTTCAGCAGGTTTCCCAAGCCCGGGCTACCGTGTTGCGATTGTTAATGAGCAAGGTGAAGAGCTTCCGCCAGACACACCAGGAATTTTAGCAGTCGATATTAGCCAATCTCCAATGATGTGGTTTGGTGGCTATAGAGAAAGCCGTAAATCGCCTTTTGTTGGTCATTACTACTTAACGGGCGATACTGCAGAACTTCATGCCGATGGCAGCATGAGCTTTGTAGGCCGTAGCGATGATGTGATCACCACATCGGGCTATCGGATTGGACCTTTTGATGTAGAAAGTGCCTTACTTGAACATGATGCAGTGGTTGAGGCCGCAGTGATTGGTGTGCCTGACCCAGACCGTACCGAAGTGGTTAAGGCATTTGTAATTTTATCCGCGGCTACTCAACCATCAGAAACACTTGCTGAAGAACTCAGCCAGTTTGTTAAAAGACGACTTTCTGCTCATGCTTACCCACGATTAGTTGAATTTGTGAGTGAATTACCTAAAACTCCAAGTGGCAAAATTCAGCGCTTTTTATTGCGTAATCAAGAAATTGCTAAACAACAAGCTAAAGCAGGGTAAAGGAAATAATAATGCAATTTACCGAAGAACAATTACTTATCCGTGACATGGCGAAAAGTTTCGCCCAAGAACAAATTAAACCTTATGCCAGTGATTGGGATCGGGACGGGACTTTCCCGAAAGAAACCTTGGCTCAAATGGGACAACTCGGTTTTATGGGTATGCTTGTTTCAGAGCAATGGGGCGGTTCAGATACAGGTAACTTAGCCTATGTACTAGCACTCGAAGAAGTTGCGGCAGCAGATGGCGCAACTTCGACCATCATGAGTGTACATAACTCGGTTGGTTGTGTGCCTATTTTAAAATTTGGTACCGATGAGCAAAAAGAGCGCTTTTTAAAACCTCTGGCACAAGGTGAAATGATCGGTGCTTTTGCCCTAACTGAGCCGCATACTGGCTCAGATGCGGCAGCTCTTAAAACCCGAGCGGTGAAAGATGGCGATGATTACATTTTAAATGGTGCCAAGCAGTTTATTACCTCGGGTAATAATGCCGGTGTCATTATCGTGTTTGCCGTGACCGATCCGAGCGCGGGCAAAAAGGGCATTAGTGCATTTTTAGTCCCACGTGAAACACCGGGCTATGAAGTGATTCGTGTAGAAGAAAAACTAGGTCTGCATGCTTCAGATACGTGTCAGATCGCGCTGACAGATGTGCGCATTCATAAAAGCCTCATGCTTGGCAAAGAAGGTGAGGGTTTGAAAATCGCACTTGCCAATTTGGAAGGTGGTCGTATTGGTATTGCTGCACAAGCAGTCGGTTTAGCACGTGCGGCGCTTGAAGAGGCGACTCGTTATGCCAAAGAGCGTATTACTTTTGGAAAACCAATTTTTGAGCATCAAACCATCGCATTTCGCCTTGCTAGCATGGCAACTGAAATTGAAGCAGCGAGACAACTGGTTCACTACGCTGCACGTCTCAAAGAAGGAGGTCAACCGTGTCTCAATGAAGCTTCAATGGCCAAGTTATTTGCTTCAGAAATGACTGAACGCGTGTGTTCAAGCGCCTTACAAGTGTTTGGTGGCTATGGCTATCTCAGAGACTTCCCAATTGAGCGTATTTATCGTGATGCGCGTATTTGTCAAATTTACGAAGGCACAAGTGATATCCAACGTTTAGTCATCGCACGTAGTCTATAAAACCAGAACAAGGAATAAATAATGCAGTGGCAAAGTATTTTATTAGAAAAGCGTAATGGGGTTGGACTGATTACCTTAAATCGCCCTCAAGCGCTCAATGCTTTAAACAGTGAATTAATTAGTGAAATTAATCAGGCATTAGATCAGCTCGAAAAAGACCGCGAAATTGGTTGCATCGTATTGGCAGGTTCTGAAAAAGCTTTTGCCGCAGGAGCTGACATTAAAGAAATGGCTGATTTGGCATTTCCTGATATTTATTTAGATGACTTTTTTCATCTTGCAGACCGTATTGCGCAGCGACGTAAACCTCTAATTGCAGCGGTGAGTGGCTATGCGTTAGGCGGTGGCTGTGAGTTGGCGCTCATGTGTGACTTTATTTATTGTGCTGACAACGCCAAGTTTGGCTTGCCTGAAGTGACTTTAGGTGTAATTCCGGGTATTGGTGGCACACAGCGCTTAACCCATGCGATTGGTAAAGCCAAAGCAATGGAAATGTGCCTTACCGCTCGTCAAATGGGCGCAGTAGAAGCAGAGCAAAGTGGTTTAGTCGCACGTGTTTTTAGCAAAGAAGAATTACTTGAACAAACCTTGCAAGCGGCTGAAAAAATCGCGGCACGATCTTTAACTGCAAACATCATGCTTAAAGAAACCATCAACCGAGCTTTTGAAGTAAACCTTACGGAAGGCTTGCGTTTTGAAAGACGTATGTTCCATTCAATATTTGCAACATTTGACCAAAAAGAAGGAATGCAGGCTTTTGTTGAAAAACGAAAGGCGAATTTTAAAAATCAGTAAGAGATCAATAAAATGAATACAGAAAATCACTTAATGATTGAGCGACAAGGTAAGCTCGGCATGATTACCTTAGACCGTGTGACTCATCTCAATGCATTGTCGCTAGATATGATTAAAAGTATTGGTGCCCAATTGGAACTGTGGCGAAATGATGCTGCTGTTCAGGCAGTGTTAATTAAGTCAAATAGTCCAAAAGCGTTCTGTGCAGGTGGCGATATTCGCTATCTGTATGACAGTTATAAAAATGGCACGGCCGACTACAAAGGCTACTTTAGTGCCGAATATAAGATGCTGAATATATTACGTGAATATACAAAGCCAGTCATTGTTGTACTTGATGGCTATGTATTAGGTGGCGGTTTTGGCTTGGCTCAAGCTTGTCACATTGTGGTGAGCAGCGAAAAGTCTAGATTTGCTATGCCTGAGACAGCGATTGGCTTTTTCCCAGATGTTGGTGCAACGCATTTCCTGTCTCGTCTTGATGACATTGGTGTTTATATGGCAATTACGGGTGAGCAGATTAGTAGTAGCGATGCGCTTTACCTCGATTTAATTGACTACCATGTGCCAAGTGAGCAGTTACAAGCTTTACAAGATGCTCTTGTTGAGGCGCCGAGTTTAACTAAAGAGAGAATTGAACACATTATTACCCGATTTATTACTCGTCCTGCTGAAAGTGAACTCAAACAGTTGGCAGAAGGTATTCGTAAACACTTCGGATATCAGCATTTAGATGAAATCGAACAAAGTCTTGAAAATGAAAAAGATGAAAGCTTAAAAACCTGGGCAAGCAAGATGCTCAGTATTTTGCAGCAGCGTTCATTTATTGCCAAACAAACTAGTCTAAAACTGCAACATTTAGGTCGTGGGCTTTCGCTACAGCAGTGCATGCAGCTTGAGCGCGATTTACAGGATATCTGGTTTGAGCATGGGGACTTTATTGAGGGTGTCCGTGCTCTCATTGTCGATAAAGACAAACAACCACAGTGGCAAGAACGTAATTCGAAATTTGAGCCAATTTTAGAAAAATTGAGCTAAGCCTTATTACGCAACTCTAAAAAGCTTAAGGAGATAAAGCGAGACCTGAAAATGCTTATGGTCAGGGCTGGTCATAAGCATAAAAAAGATAAAACAAGAAAATCTAAAAAGGATATTACGATGCAATCAATACATGGAAACGGTTCAAATACTAAAAAGTCGTCACATCGATTAGCAGGTATCTCTAGCATGGTCGGCACCACCATTGAGTGGTATGACTTTTTTATTTACGGTGCGGCGGCGGCGCTCATTTTTAATAAGCTATTTTTCCCAAATCTGGATGCACTTACCGGCGTGCTTGCTGCATTTGCCACCTATGCCGTTGGATTTATTGGAAGACCATTAGGCGGCTTAGTCTTTGGTCATTTTGGTGACAAGATTGGCCGTAAATCGATGTTGCTACTGACCTTGATGCTCATGGGGATCCCAACTGTACTGATTGGCTTATTACCGACTTATGAATCAATTGGATATTGGGCTGCGATTGGCTTGGTTGTTTTGCGATTCATTCAAGGTATGGCAATGGGCGGTGAATGGGGCGGTGCTGTACTGATGGCCGTTGAACATGCACCCGAAGGCGGTAAAGGGTTTTGGGGAAGCTTGCCTCAAGCTAGTACAGGTGGTGGCTTAATGCTAGCCTCAATCGCGTTGGGTCTGGTGTCGTTATTACCTGAAGAAGCACTGTTTAGCTGGGGTTGGCGTTTACCATTTCTTGCCAGCATTATTTTACTGGCAGTGGGTTGGTATATTCGAGTAAAAGTGCCTGAGTCACCAGATTTCGAAAAAGTAAAACAACAGTCTGAAGAAGTTAAAGTTCCTGCTCTACAGGTTTTTAAAAACCATCCAAAGCAACTCATCACCATTATTTTGGCTCGCGCTGCCGAAAATGCATGGTTTTACATTGCTTCAACTTTTACATTGGCTTATACCACTGCACAACTTGGAATTCCACGCCAAGACATTTTATTTGCTACCATTTGCGGCGCAGCCGTCATTTTATTTATGACACCGTTATGTGGACATTTGTCGGATAAAGTCGGTCAACGCAATATGTTTATGTTTGGTCTATGCATATTGGCGCTTTACTGCTATCCATTTTTTACCATGCTCAATACAAAAGATCCGGTATTAGTGTGGACAGCAATTGTTTTAGCAATTGGCGTTGTGTTCCCAATTATGTATGCGCCGCAAGCTCAGCTTTTTGCACGTCAATTTCCTGCGGAAATTCGTTATAGCGGAATCTCGATTTCGGTACAGTTAGCTGGCGTATTAGGTGGTGGTTTGGCACCGATGATTGCTACTAAATTGTTGAGTGTCGGGCAGGGTAATCCATATCTAATTATGCTTTATATTGGAAGTATGGCTGTAGTCGCAATTATATCTACGTCATTTATGCCGCGTGATTGGATGACTAGAACGGATGAGGATTATCATAAAAAAGTAAACTTAAATTTAAAAACCAAGACTGATTGATACGCGTTATTTTTGTCTTGGTGGTATGTGTATTTTTTGGTTATAGAAAATAGGTTAACTCATGCTAAAGCAGCAAGAGTTAACCTTTAAACAATTAGACATCAATTAAACATGCAAACATCGAATATCCATCAATCGTCATTGGTGGGCCTGCACGATGGGCACGAAAACCAGCAGCACGTAATAAACGCTCTACACCAAGAGGAGAGGTCGTAATAAGTTGTTTGGCCCCTTGTTCTCTTGCAAAGTTAATAGCTTCTTGCAGAATTGCAATAGAAACTGGCGATGACACTGCTTGACTCGCTGTGGTAGGTGGATTCGAGAAATCTACAGCAGAGAATCTTGAGAGTTCCCAAATTTCTGGTGAGCAGGGAATAGGCATTCCATTGAGTAATTGAGGAAATATTTCACCTAATAAATAGGGTTGAGTCGTAGGTAATAGTCTGGCACAGCCAATAATATTGGACTCTCTATCTTGAGCAACCACATAAGCTGTATCGATTTTATCAAATTGATCTAGTTCTTCATTATGTGGGCAATTTAACTCCCATCCCAAATGTTCAACAAATACCCTGTAACGGTAACTTTTAAATTTGGTATATAAGCCTTCTGAAAAATTGTTTTGAAATCCAGCAATAATGTTCATTACAAGTGCTTCCACTTATTTTTGATGTGACTTTACTGAACAGCTGGGAAGGCGGTAACTGTAAAAATTTACAGGTTTCTAAGAGAAATTCAGACTTAATTTAGACTTTGTTAATGTTGCATTGATTTGAGCATAAATGAACTGTTCCCAAAACAGAGTATCTATTTTTCTTTCAATCAGTGTTTCTGTGATATCAAATCCAATATCTGTACCAGACACATCAACAATCATAATATTGCTTCTGGGTAGGCCAATTCGTTTTAAGCTAGCAAAACCATTTTGCTCTACGAACTCCCAGTCCCATCCGGTACTTAAAGCTGGGGTCTTTAATGTGGCCCATTCAGTAAAACCATAATAGATAATTTGAGACTCTTTAATGTGTGTAGACTCAATAATAGATATGACGTGCTGGAAAGGGTAATTCATAAGCTGGTTTTCATTCATGCGAATAAAACCATCTGTTGAGATTGGAAAATGAGGGGGGATGCTGGCCATGCTACCTGTTCAAGCAACCTGAATTAGGAATCTATTGATAAATAACATAAATTATTGCCAATTAAATACTGTCATGTTTAACAGGTTAGATATAATTTGATACCTTACACCGTTAAGCTTTTCTTATTAGAGACTTGTTTAAGTATTAAGGTTTGCTTATGTAAAATTGAAAATTTTGTAGCTTTAATATGAAAATTACTTTTAAAAAATGCTCCATAGGCTTAGTTTGTTATAAATTTTGTAAATAGCATCTATTCTCATTATTAAAATAATAATTATAACTAAGAGAAGTCATAACCTAATTATTTGATTTGCTAGATCATTATGGATGTTTTTAGTTTCAATATATAATAAGTGGTAAAATTATATCACTTGGACCATTAGTGGGAGTTATTATT
>NZ_JBIUCS010000028.1:0-39502 GCF_044538485.1 Acinetobacter sp. ABJ_C5_2
TAATTATGCTTTGATCAGGGATAATTATGCATATAAAAGAATTCTATTGGAGATTGCATTGTACAGAAAATAGTTGAATTACAGTTTTACCATTATAAAACTGTAGGATAGATTATCTTTAATCAACGCAGTAGTTCACCAAATAGATTTAAGATAACTAAGTTATATTTATAAATAGCTCATCAAACCATGGGCTTTTTTGATGTCTATGTTATATTTATCTTGATAGATATAAGAGATTTAAGTCATGGATATGGAAGAATACTATTTAGAATTTCCAGATCAAAATCCTGAAAACTTTGATGAACATGGTAATTTAAAGGAAGAAATAGCTATAGAAATAGCATTGGAGAGAGATTTTTTTATCTTGAGAAATTGCAGAAGGTAAAAGACATTCGTGAAGAACAGAAGGCTCTTTTACTAAAACATAAAGGTATTAAATAATCCAATCATTTCTGGTTACTGCAAGGTTCAGATCTACACGAAACGTCTAAATTAGTTTTAGATATCTTTAAAGCACCTGAAAATTAAGTAAAATATATATTGAAAATACATATTTTAATTTGTATTATCAGTATCAAATACTGCGCTGAAAGTTTTTTGTTTTTATGACCCGTTTCTTTTTTGAAGCGGGTTTTTTTATTGACTAATATTTGTGAAAACTGGATTTGAAATGAAACAAGAGTCTTTCGAGCCGAAAGGCTCTTTTTTTATGCTTAATGAAAATGTGCAGTTAGGATTGGGTGATTGTCTTGAGTTGATGAAGCAATTACCTGACGACTTAATAGATAGTATCGTAACCGATCCGCCATACGGCCTAAAATTCATGGGTAAAAAGTGGGATTGCAATGTCCCTGGTGTGGAAATTTGGCAAGAGTGTTTTCGTGTATTAAAGCCTGGTGGACATTTACTTGCATTTGCGGGAACACGTACACAGCACCGTATGGCTTGCAATATTGAAGATGCAGGTTTTGAAATTCGAGACATGATCGCTTGGGTTTACGGTTCTGGTTTTCCAAAGTCTCATGATGTGAGCAAAGCTATTGATAAATTGGCTGGTCATATTGGTGAAACAGACTATATTGCTCAAACTGAAAATAAAATTTATAGCAACAGAAAAGGAAAAGCTGCTGGGGTAGATCGTACACCTGGTGTAAAGCTAAATTCAAAACCACAATCAGAAATGGCAGAACAATGGTCGGGCTGGGGAACAGCTCTAAAACCCGCACTTGAGCCGATTACAGTTGCGCGTAAGCCGTTTAAAGGAACAGTTGCTCAGAATGTTTTGGAGCACGGTACTGGTGCTATAAATATCGATGGGTGTCGAGTTGAGGGTAATGATGTTCTTACTCGAGAATGCAAGGGAATAGCTTCTTCAACGGGGGAGGCATGGAAACGCCCTTTCCATGATTCAGCTGAAGTGCAAATGTTTGGGTCTACTAATGGGCGCTGGCCTGCAAATCTAATACATGATGGTAGTGATGAGGTTTTGGGATTATTCCCAGATAACAAGTCATCACAAACAAAGAAAGATGATGGTCGCTACAATCCAAAACAGTATGCAGATACTGAAAATGGATATTTTGGTGCACGCAATTCACAAAATAGTTATGCAGATAATGGTAGTGCAGCACGTTTCTTCTATTGTGCGAAAGCATCTAAAAAAGACCGTGACGAAGATAATAAGCATCCGACCGTAAAACCTACTGACTTGATGCGCTATCTATGCCGCCTTGTAACGCCACCTAATGGCATGGTACTTGACCCGTTTATGGGGTCTGGGAGCACAGGCAAAGCCGCAATGCTTGAAAGCTTTAAATTTATCGGCATTGAACGTGAACAAGAGTATTTTGAAATTGCTAAAGAGCGTATTTCATGCGTGATGCAAAGCGACTTGCAGTAATAAGAAAATTACCATGCGTTAGATGTGGCTGCCATCACTCACAAGCAGCTCATTCAAATCCTAGCAATCCGGCAGAATGCAACCCCTGAAATAAATCCGCAAAGCAGAGAGAGGATGATCCCAGAAAGGTCAGGTGTTGGTTCAGGGCCACCATTCAACAGATAAAGGTAAGAGTAGAACGTAACTGGTCCTAGTAGAGTACACCAGAGGTATAATCCAGCAGAAGTTAAAGCATTTAACTTACGAAGTAATATAGCCATTGGTAAAACTAGGGCAAAGGTGATGATGTATGTAAATGGAAGTCCAAACATGAGATACATGAGAAAGATCGCAAATGCACCACTAATATCTCCTTGGAAAAGCATAACTGTACCGCATGCTATTCCAATAACTAAAGGAACAACCATAGGTGAGATAAATGCCCCCATTTGCAGGTTTTCTTCATATTGAGGTTCAGGATTTTTCATAATATGTATTCATTAATTGAGTGTTTGTTGGATTAGCTTATCAATTGTGCCACTTTAGCATTGCAAATGGTTTTCCAAAAGATTTTCAATTAGATAAATAAAAGATCTACTGGAATATCTAATCGAGATATACCTGTAAGAAAATGAGAATACTTTGATATTTCGAAAATACGTATTCAATCTATTTGTTAATTGCCAGACGTATTACGGTGCAAATGGCTCCGCTACATACTAGTCATTGGCGGGGCTTTTTATTTTTAAAAGGATATTTTGACAAATATTAAAGATCAGGTTTTTTAGATTAACTCTAATAATGACTAAATGAATTAGTTCACTGTCGAGAATTAAGTTGTTTTAAATCAATAAATTATTATGTATTGATTTCTTTGTGAGACTGTGTTTAAGATGAAATATATTAGATATTTTCAGGATAAATCATGGTAATCGAATCTTTTACACTTTGGTCAGCAGATACTGTAGTTAATCAGCTACACACTGGGTTAGCATACATAAGTAATCCGTTTCAAATTAAAGAACCTACGAAAGATTTTCAGTGTGGGGCAATTAATCAAGTAGTTTCATATTTTAAAAACACCAATGTAGAAGTTGGAGTTTTTGAAAAAGATGGGTTCACAATAATTACTGCCAACAGGAATTGAATTTAGTCACCTTCGGGTGGTTTTATTGGATTTAATATATGAAAAATGAAATCGGTTTTTATGTTTCTGTACGCCAAATCCCCCTAGAATGAGTTTCCTACTTTTACCATATAAAAATATTTATTTTTTAATTGTCCAGATGAGCTTTAAATCATTAAAAAAATAACAATACTTAAATTTATTTTTATATTAGATAGTTTAAATATTTAGTAAAGCAACTAGATGTGACGTTTTTATGGGTGTTGATCAGTTTCCACCACACTATATTGAAATGTTTTCTAATATAGATTGTAGTGATAGTAAATTATATTTAGAAAGAAAAGTTAACTGGAGATCAATCGAAAATCTTCCAAAGTGTCAACTCGGACTAAGTTATCCTAAGTTTGAAGATATTGTTTGGCAAAAAGTACACTTTGATTATGATGAGCTCTTGTTGATTAATGCTAAAGAGCTACTAGATAGATTTGATGGACAGGGATATCTGTTAAGTGCTTTTAAATACCATAGAATTCGTAGAGAACTATCCAGAAACAGTGAGGAACTTCCTTTCTTTTATTCTGAGGTATTTCTTGATGATGATGGTCAATATAGATTGTTAAATGGGCGCCATAGACTAAATGCTTTGATGAATATTTATGGTCTTGAATATATAACAGTTAAAAAAATGAGAGACGATATTTTTAAGAAAGATTAAACCCACTAATGTGGGTTTTTTTATGGGTGAGATATGGACGATCAAGAGTACTTTTGGCTTACACGGAAAAATGAACCCAAAACTAAACCGAAAAGCAGACCATTGCCAAAGGCTAAAGAAAAATATCTGGAAGCTGAAGAAACTTTATTTAAAGAATTAGAAGAGCATCGAATTGGATATCGAAGAAAATTTCAATTTGAATCAACCAAAAATTGGCGGTTTGATTTTTATATAGTGAAGTTGAATCTTCTTATAGAAATTGCTGGCAGTCCTTGGGCAGTTGGTCGCGGTGGCACAAAGATAGCAAATTCATTTAATAAATATGATCTAGCTTTAGATCGGGGTTATGTATTTGAGCGTTTTGAACCTCACCAAATTGAATCAGGTTATGCAATTAACTGGATTAAAAGCGAATTAGCGAGAATTGAAAATGGAACAAATTAGGCCATTCCCACCAACTGACTTTATTGATCAAGCAGAAGAAGAGGAAGCAATCCGTATAATTCCAGCACCAGACCTAAAGAAATGGGTTATCGCTAATTATTTAACGATTGGTGGGCCTCTTCATAACCCAGATCATGATCATATAGCTGAACTACATCACGACAATGAAGAGTTTTTAGCATTTGCTTGGGCTTCATCTGCATGTGTTGCTAAAAAACGTATGGTACTAGGCCAATGTGAAAAGGTGATGTTTAACCAAGGTGGTTGGAAGAAAGCTCGCCAAGAGCAGCAAATGCGCGATTGGTTTGGCTATGTGCCTGTATATCTAATTACTATTGATTCTAGTTATTGCGACCAAGCTACTGACACAGACTTTTGCGCTTTAATCGAACATGAGCTTTATCACATTGGGGTTGAGCGTGATGAAGATGGCGAAGCTCTTTACGGTGAAGTGACTGGCTTGCCAAAGCATTATTTGGCCGGACATGATGTTGAAGAGTTTATCGGTGTTACTAAACGATGGGGAGCGGACGAGAGCGTGAAGCGACTAGTTGAAGTGGCGAAACAAGCGCCGTTTGTATCTGATGTAAATATTTCCAAGTGCTGTGGAACTTGTCTAATCAGTTGAGCCATTTGGCTCATTTTTTTTGACTTGTTTCCTTGATGAGCCTTGATGGATTTTGAATAATGGCAAAGCTAAAAAAAGCCGAGCAACTCTTTATAGTTCGGTCACTTGCAGAATTCATGACACCTACTGAAGTTGTTAAAGCTATCAAGGAAACTTTCAATATTGATGTATCACCACAGCAAGTTGAAGCTTATGACCCGACTAAGGTTGCAGGACGTGATTTAAGGAAAGAGTACAAGGTCGTTTTTGACACAGCACGAGAAGAATATCTAAAACAGCCAATTCAGAATATTAGTGGTGCCAATGATATTGTTCAGTTGAGAATTCTAAGTGATTTGCTTTGGGCTAAGAAAAACAACGTGACCATGACAATAAAGATTGTGGACCAAATGCAGAAAATCATGAATGGTTTTTATGACAAGAAAGCTGACCAAGGGAATAAAGGTAAAAATACTCAAGAAGGTCAAACAAAAGCCGAGGTAGAGCTCGAGATTAAAAAACTTGAGCTTCAGAAGTTACAGCGTGAAGTGAATCCACCTGAGTATCGTCCACCTGAAGAGGATTACAAGCTTGTGCTGAATCCTGATGAGGAGATACCAAATGAGCCAATTCTTTAATCCTCCTGAAGGTTCAGTTCAATTAACGCCAAAACAGGCGAACATCTACTTATGGGGATGGCAAGTAGAAGCCCGTTTCCGTGATGCTGTTTGCGGCCGTCGTTTTGGTAAAACTTTCTTGGCCAAAGCAGAAATGCGAAGAGCCGCAAGACTAGCGGCTAAATGGAATGTTTCTGTTGAGGATGAAATCTGGTATGCAGCACCTACATTTAAGCAAGCTAAACGGGTTTTCTGGAAGCGATTAAAACAAGCAATCCCAGCTTCATGGCGAGCAGGGAAGCCGAATGAAACCGAATGTTCAATTACTTTAAGAAGTGGCCATATTATCCGTGTTGTCGGTCTAGATAACTACGATGACCTTCGAGGATCTGGCTTATTTTTCTTAATTATTGATGAATGGGCTGATTGTAAATGGGCTGCATGGGAAGAAGTGCTTCGCCCGATGCTTTCTACCTGTAAGTATGTGGTTAATGGCGAGCAGCGAGTAGGTGGCCATGTTTTAAGGATTGGAACACCCAAAGGTTTTAACCATTGCTATGACACGTTCATGGACGGTCAGCTAGGGCACGAGCCAGATTGTAAAAGCTTTTCATATACATCCCTTCAGGGTGGAAATATTCCTGAGTCTGAGATCATTGTCGCTAAGCGCAAAATGGATCCTAAGACATTTAGCCAGGAATATGAAGCAAGCTTTGAGAGCTATCAAGGCGTCATCTACTATTGTTTTAACCGGTTGCTAAGTGCATCTAGTGAAACAGTTAAGGCTAATGATGTTCTTCATGTGGGAATGGACTTCAACGTAACCAAAATGGCTGCTGTTGTATATGTCCGTCGTGGTGAACATATGCATGCGGTCGATGAGTTCGTTAATCTCTTTGATACCCCAGCAATGATTGAAGCTATTCAGGAGCTTTACCCTAAACATGAAATTGCAGTTTATCCCGATGCCTCGGGTGAGAACCGGAAGTCGAGCAATGCTAGTGAAACGGATCTGGCTTTACTAAGAAAGGCTGGTTTTAAAGTACATGTAAACAGTAGAAACCCAGCAGTGAAAGATCGTATTAACTCAATGAACGGTATGCTCTGCAATACTTTGTCTGAGCGCAGATTATTCGTAAATGTAGATAAATGTCCTCACTTTGCAAAATGCCTAGAGCGACAAATCTATGATGATTATGGGCAGCCGGATAAGAGTGCCGGTTTTGACCATATGAATGATGCAGGTACATATCCAATCGCTTATTTATTCCCGATCGATAAGAAATCTGTTGGAGTTCGAAGGATTCGCGGGATGTCTTAAACAATGCACCTTTTTAGGTGCTTTTTTATTGGTGTTTTTATGGCAGTTACTGATAAACATCCGCAGTATATTGCTGCACAAAAAAGCTGGTTGATTATGCGTGACGCCGTTGCCGGTGAAGAGCAAATCAAACAGGCACAAACAAAGTACTTAGCTAAATCGGCTGGTATGATTGAGGCTGAAAAGCAGGGAGATACAGCTGGAGAAATCTATAAAGCTTATCTAAGCCGTGCTCAGTATCCACTTTGGGTTCAAGATTCTCTTCGTACGATGATTGGTTTGGTCTCAAAGCTAGAGCCAAATATCGTAATTGATAGCAGTTTGCTAAAAGGACTTGTCACTAATGCAACAAATGATGGATTTGGCCTTAAACAACTCTTTATCAGAATTTGCTTAGAGTTACTGGAATATGGCCGCTGTGGATTACTGGTTGATGTTGATGCTAATGGCGTGCCTTACTTCGCGCTTTACGATGCTTTATCGATTATTAACTGGAAGGAAAACAGCATTGGTGGTCGCAAAGATTTAAAGCTTTTGGTGCTCGAGGAGCAATTTGATAATAGTGAAGATGAATTTGGCCATAACACAAAGACAGTTCATCGTGTTTTATCAATGACAGAAGGAGCTTTATCAGTACGTTTATTTGATGGTTCTAAGGAAGAAGATAAAACACCTGGTCTAGGTGGTAATCTGCTTTCTTTTACTCCATTTGTTTTTTGCGGTACCACTGATAATTCACCGGATGTCGGTACAGTCCCACTTTTGACAATGGCTAAAGCTGCTTTGAAGTATTACCAGCTCAGTGCTGATTATTTTCAGTCACTTCACCATACAGCGCACCCTCAGCCATGGATAAACGGTATTGATGATGAAGATCCCGATCTTAGCGTTACAGGTGTAATGGCTGTCTGGAGCCTGCCAAAAGAATCACAATGCGGTTATTTGGAAATTTCAGGTAATGGTATTGAACTCACCAAGCATGAAATGGATGCGCAAAAGAATGCCGCTCTAGAAGCTGGAGCAAAGGTGATTGATACCAACTCACAAGAGTCAGGTGAAGCACGCCGTGCGCGTCAGGATGACCAACAAGCAAGCCTACATAGTATTGTTACTTGTGCTGCTGCGGCTATTGAGCAGGCAATTAAATATGCTGCGCAGTGGCTAAAGTTAGATCCGTCTAAATACACATTCACAGTCGAACCAGAATTTATTGTCCAGCAATACGACATCAATCTTGCTAAGCAGCTTTATGAAGGAGCTATAGCTAGCAAGAACTCATTCCAAACCTATTGGGAATATATCGCTACTGGTAAGTTACCAGCTCATGATTTTCAGGAAGAGTTGAAGCGTGTTGAAAGTGAGCGAGATAGGATGCCGTTGTAGGAGTATTAAATGGCCTCAAAAGAAGATAAATCACTGCTCGAGGTACTAACTCAACACCAAGCATATTTGTATAGAGCTTCTTCTCAATCAGTTAATGAGTTACTAACAATCTTTAATGATGAGTCAGCTTTAATGCTAGCTAAGCTTCGGGACTTGTTAGATGAGTTAAGTGATTCTGAAAAAGCAGCTCTTGCAGCAGGTCTTTATACTACTTCCAACCTCAAGGAGATACGAGACTTAATTTCTGGCTGGCATACAAGTCTAACTTCTTCATTGCCTGAAGCCTTTGCTGTCTCTGCTACTGCAATGGCTGTATATGAAGCTAATTACACAGCTAAGTTATACGGCGGCAAGATTAATAAACCTAACGGTGAAAGGCTGTTTACTGCTGCTAAGAAGGTCCCTTTAGTTGGTGGGGCTCTTGTAGATGATCTTCTAAGTAAGATTGCTGAAAGCGCACGTCAAAAGGTCGAATATGCTATCCGTGACGGGATTAGCTCAGGCAAAACTAATCAGGAAATCGTCCAGCGGATTCGTGGTACCAAACGCCTTAATTATGAAGATGGCTTATTAACTAGTTCCAAAACTGATATTGATCGTACTGTAAGAACTGTACGGAGCCATGTGGCGAATCAAGCATATTTAGACACTTTCAATAAAATCGGTTTTGAGTATGTCCGTTTTGTAAGTGTTTTGGATGGTAGAACAACAAAATTATGTGCTTCTTTAGACGGCTCTGTTTGGGAAGTGAATGATCCGGCAAAACGAGTACCGCCGTTACATCCTAATTGTCGCAGTATCTTGGTACCAGTCGAGAAAGATGGTCAACTTGTCGGTGAACGTCCATTTGTGATGGATGAGCGGCGAGTGAAGGACATTCCAAAAGAAGAGCGTAGTCAACTCATCGGCCAATTGGATGCCAATACAACGTTCAGAGAGTTCTTCAAGAAGACTGATGATTTCTTTCAGAAAGAATGGTTGGGGCCAAAGCGTTTTAAGCTCTATAAAGAAGGGAAGTTTGATTTTGATAAGTTCTTTGATCCAGATGGGCGGTTATACACATTGGATCAGCTTAGAAGGTTGGATGAGAAGGTTTTTAGAAATTTTGAACTGTAATCATTGTTCTTAAAAGTGATTTATTTTATTAAAATTTTATATATCATAATGTTAATATAACTTATAGAGTAAATCATAGAGTCTAAATTGAATGACAAAGATCCTTCTAAAATCACTACTCATTCTATCTTTTATAAATTTTATTTCTGGTTGCGATGATTCTAAATGGTTAAAGCAAAACGATTTATATGACAAAGAAGTTGAATTGGTACAAGCACCAGGCAGTAACTGGATTCCTTCAAAATATATTGAGGAACAGAGTGGAAAGGTTACATATAACTTTGCAACTGCAAGTGAGCTTTTAAATACTACAGCTGAACCATATTCTAAGGATTCACGTTTAATATTCCTCTATAAGCAAGAACCCAATAATAATAGTATTTTATTAACTGTAACTAGAGGGCTTGCTATTTGTCCTGAAGCTGATTGTGACGTCATATTCAAATTTGATGAAGAAAAACCTGTAAAAGTTAAAATGTTTGTATTAGATGATTTTGATGGACATTCTTTTCAAATTAGAAGTGCTCAAGATAAGGAAAAAATTATTAAGTTGCTTAAGAAAAGTAAGCAGTTAAAAGTAGATATATCTTTAATCAATAATGGAGTTAAAACAGCACAATTCGATATTTCTGATTTTAACAATGTTTTTGAACGGTTTTTGAAAGGAAGTAATTGATTTAAATTAAAAATTAATTTTGATGAAGGTATTTAAATCTAATTTTTATTCTGTTTTTAGCAGCTTGCTTTGATAGGGATTCTGATAGCCGTATGGTAAGGAAACAGGCTTACCTGCGAAAGAATGTGATGTTTACGGTTGTGTAAAACTCAGGACTATAAATAAACATACGTTATCTATCACCCTCAGGCTGCTTTTTCATTCCCAAAATATAAATGGATATAAAGAATTGCTCCAAAAATATAAAGAAAAAACTGTCTTTACCTAATTTTTTTATACGTTTATGTATATTTTCACTAATTTTTATACGTTTACGCATAAAATGGGCTATAAATTTATAGGTTTTTGGCTATATTTCTATAGCCTATTTATATTTTGGAATTTTTGTCTCTATGTCTGACTCAAATGGCAATCGTAGTCTCACACCTGAACAACTTGAAAGTGTTGGCAAGGCCTTATATGGCAATGGTTATAAAATTCAACTTGCTGAGTTCTTAGGTGTCGATAGACGCAGGATTAATCATTGGTTAGATGGGGATAGACCTATACCTAAAGGTATAACAAGTGAACTATTTATGCATGCACAACATAGACAAGTTGAAGTTACTCAAACTGTTGAGCTGCTAAAAAAAATATTAGATCAGTAAATCTTGATTTTGTGCCCAAAATGAGCACATAATTATGGCAAGATAAAAGACAGAGCAGTAGGGCGCTGTCATGTACCACAAGGTGGCTTGCTATGAACATTGTTGCAAATATAAATGATAAAGAAGTTTCCGTTATTAACTATAAGACTATTCCAGTTGTCACTACTGAAATTCTTGCAGACTTATATGGAACTGAAAATATTCGTATACAACAAAACTATATAAGAAATCTGGAACGTTTTGTTGAAGGTAAACATTTCTTTAAATTAGTTGGTGAAGAATTAAGACATTTTAAAAAAGCACTAACTAGCTTAAAGATAGTCAGTCCAAATGCACGAGCATTAACACTCTGGACTGAACGTGGCGCTGCACGTCATGCCAAGATGCTAGACACAGATCAAGCATGGGAAGTGTTTGAGCAATTAGAAGATTGTTACTTTCATCGAAAAGATATTCTGTCCAAAACTCATAAATCAGAACGTGAACCACTCACCAGTGCTGTAAATATGCTTGTGTCTAAAACCAAGCACTTGAACTATAGCGAAGCATATAAATTGGTTCATCAACGGTTCAACGTTAAAAGTATTGACGAAATTCCATACGATGTAATCCCAATCGCCGTTGAGTATGTGCATCACTTGATTGCTTTATATAGTCAAGCCGATAAGAAACAGCAATATGAATCTAAACATGTAGATTCTATAGCTCGTCACATGCTTTGGCTTAATCACTGGTGGTCTGAGTTTGGAGAGTCTATCCGAAAACTTGGTCCATCTATGGGACATGGAATCCATGACCACTTTAAGTTCGGTGCTGAGGATGCTAGGCAGTTAGTAGGTAGAGAAGTCTATATGCCTATATTTGAATTAGCTAAAACTCATGACTGGCATAAAGGCGGGGTTGGGTTTAAAGAGCTTTTGAGTTGTGAAGGAATTTATTTAGCTTCACAGTAGATTACTTGTTATGTAATACCACTTTCGAGTGGTATTAGTTTTATAAAATATGTTAAATTGTAAAGACTTAATAATTAATATTTAAAGATGTTCCAGATTAAACCAATTACACCGTTAAAGATAACAGGCTTAATACTCATTTGTATAATTGTGTTTATAGTACACAAATGTACTTATTCTGAAGAGAACATCAATCGAGTAGAACCAATTTTATATAGTAGTCCTCAAATTAAAAAAACTTTTGGAGAAGTTGAAGAGTATAAAATAAAGAAATATGCAATTTCATTTGGAACATATCCTGATAAAAAAGCGTATCGCTATACTCTTTATGTTAAAGGATCTAGAGACAATGGATATATTACACTTTATGTAGATCCCAATAAGGAAAGTAAAGATTATCCTTATCGAATTGATTTTTATTAATGGCCACCTTTAGGTGGTTTTTTTATGCTCGAAATTACAAAGCAAACCCGAAGATCGAATATCAAAAACTGAGTTAAAGGTAGATAAAAAATGAGCGAAAAAGGTGCTGATCGTGCAGGGTTAATGCAGTCAATTACCAATTTGGGCTTAGCCTTAGGAATCATTGTTATCGCGATTATTTTGGCACTGAAATAATCGCACTCTTACTTACGTACCGCCTTTGGGCGGTTTTTTATTGCCTGAAGCTAAGCAGAAGGTCCAACAATTAAACCCGCTAAGCGGTATCTCTAGGAGATTTTTAAATGCCAGACGAAATCAAAGTTGATTTGGAAAATCCTGAAATTAAAGCAGCTATTCAAACCGCCGTTGATGAAGCTGTTAAAGGTCTTAAAGATAAGAATGCAGAACTTATCAAAGATAAAAAAGAGTTGAAAGATGAACTAGGTTCACTGAAATCAAAGGTTGACGGGTTGGATCTGGATGCAATCAAGGTCTTGCTTGATAAATCAAATCAGGATGAAGAATCCAAACTTATTGCTGAAGGCAAAATTGAAGAAGTTATTCAGAAACGCACCGAGAAAATGCGAGAAGAGCATGAAAAGGTACTAAAGGCTGAGAAAGATCGAGCTGACAAAGCAGAAACTTATGCAAATAAATTTCGTCAGTCCGTAATTCAAGGTCAGATCGTTCAGGCTGCAATTGAAATGGGTGCTTTGAGCGAAGCAACCGCAGATATCGCATTTTTAGCTCAATCACAGTTCTCATTAGACGAAAACGGCAAGGCAGTTTCTGTCGACGCGAATGGTGAAGTGGTAATCGGTAAAGACGGTACTAACCCAGTAACTCCTAAGGAGTGGGTAGAAGGACTGCGAGAAAGCAAACCTTACTTCTGGCCTAAAGCAAATGGTTCTGGTTCACCTGGTTCAGGAACTTCAATTAAGAAATGGTCTGACTATACAGAAGTTGAGCGAGCAGCTTTAGCTCGTGAAAACCCAACAGCTTTCCAACAATTATTGCAAACAAAAGGTAAATAAATATGCCAGCCACCCAATTAAAAGATATTTTCGTTGGTGAATATTACGCGACTTTAGATCCAGTAAACTCACCAGAAAAAACAGCAGTTTATCAATCCGGTATTGTTACTAAAAATGAAGCCTTAGATGCAATTGCCAACAATGGCCAAGGCACTTCAACTATTTCATATTGGCAAGATCTTGATGCTAATGAAGAGCCAAACACTTCTACAGATGATCCTGATCAAAAAGGTAAAGTGGGTAAAGCTACTCAAGGCAGTATGCAAGCACGAACTCTTTATCTTAACAAACCTTATGGTGTAGCAGATTTAACAACCGAACTGGCCAATAGTGAGCCTATGCAACACATTCGTAACCGATATGGAAAGTATTGGGAGCGTCAATGGCAGCGTTACTTATTAGGTGCAGCTCGAGGAATTATTGCATCTAACATTGCTAATAATTCTGGTGACATGGTTATTGATGCTGGAGCAACAATGACCGCTGATGCTATGCAAGATGCTGCATTTACCGCTGGTGATGCTGCTGATCAGTTTGCTGCTATTGGTGTTCATTCAGCTGTAATGAAACAAATGGTGAAGAAAGACCTGATCCAGTACATCCAAGATTCACAAGGTCGAATCATTTTAACAACCTATCTGGGTAAACCAATCTTCATGGATGATGGCCTTACCTATGGTTCTAAGCAATATCTAACGATGTTCTTTGGTACCGGTGCGTTTGGCTATGGTGAAGGAACTCCAGCTAATCCTGTTGGCTTGCAACGTGATGAGCTTGGTGGTAACGGTGGTGGTTCAGAAACTATTGTTGAACGTAAAACTTATATTTTACAACCTGCTGGTTTTTCTTGGGAAGGTGAAAAGGATCCAAATAAAACACCAACAATTGGCCAATATTCGGACGGCTCAAATTGGAAACGAGTGTTCGACCGTAAACTTGTCCCATTTGCTGCAGTTATTTCTGGCACACCTTAATAAACATGGCGACTTCGGTCGCCTTTGTTTTTGGAGATAAAAGTGAAAGTAATTTATACAAATACTATTCCTGAAAATCGTGACCACAATGCATGTTACCGAACATCATTTTTAGGTGTTATTGGTGAAGCTTCGTTAGTACATGTAGAGGATGATTTCCCAAACGCCGATGAAGTTCGAGAAGCATATTCACATTTAGGTGAAATGACAGAACAAACCTTTACAGACGGCACACTTGTCCCTGTTGAGCAATTTGATGCTGTAGTGGCGAAATTAGCAAAAGCAGAAGAAGAGTCTGAAGCTGAAATTACTCGTTTAAAAGGCGAGCTTGCTGAAGCTAATCAGGCAGTATTGACTGCCGAAGAACAAACTGCCACAGCCAAAGGTGAGTTTGCATCCTTCTTAAATGATATTGAAGCAATGAAGGCTCGTATTGCAGAACTTGAAGCGGGCAAGGGAACGCCTGATCCATTAGATGGCCCAACACCAGGTGATTATGAAAACTGGAAAGTTGATCAAATCAAAGCATATCTGACTGATAAAGGTATCGAGTACAAACAGTCAGCATCTAAGCCAGAGTTAATCGCACTTATCCCGAAGGAATAATCCATGAGCTTTATCACTGAACAAGAAGCAATTGAACGTGTAGCAGGCTTTAATGCTTTATCTGACAGTGATAAAGCTGACTATCTTGAAAAGTCGGAAGCTTACTTATTAGCGCGTAACGTCAAGCCTTATGAAGATTTAACAATGGTCCCTAAAGCCTTAAAAACAGCGTCATTTGAAGTCATTAAAGGCATCATGAAGGGTGAGCTATATCAAGGTCAAGAACAGGCATTAAAGCGAAAAAAAGTGAAAGCTGAGGTTGAGTCTGAAAAGGAATATCAAGACGGATCTGTAAAGCTTAATGCAACTGAACAATACATTCTTGATTTGATCAAGCCATATTGTAAACGTCGATCAGTGATCTTTATTAGGAAAATCTAATGAGCTTAAGAGACGAGATTCAGGCTGATATTGCTGAAGCATTTAATGAAGATTTAGCGGATGCCGTTCATCCCTTTACATGTGACCGCGTTGTTAGTACGAATTGGAATCCTAAAACGAATACTTCAGAAGATGTTGTTGAGCGTTATGAAGGGCGTGGGGTTTTGTTTGGTTCATATAACCAATATGAGATTTTGACACTTGGAGTTTTAGCAACTGATAAGAAGGCTATTGTGCTGCAGAATGAAGTTACCAAAGTGCCAAAAATTGATGATGAATGGAGTACGGCGCAAGGTACATTTCGAATTATTCATATTAAACAAGACCCAATCAGTGCAAGCTGGAAATGTCAGTTGAGGAAAGTTTAATGACTTGGTCAGTTTACAAGATTTATGACAGCGTTCAGGTAGTGCCTGACGATGATCTTAAGCCCCATTCATTAATACATTGTGAATGCCATCCCAATTATAAGGATGGCATTTTTATTCATAGCTCATTTGATGGTAGAGAAGCGACTGAAACGCCTTTGCCAAGTTAAAAGGTTAGTCCATGGTTAATACTGATTATGTGCCTGAGTGGTATATCACACCTTTCCAACATGTCCAGTACACACTAGCTAGAAATCAGCTTCACATGGATCTGTTATTCGAGGACATGAATAACGTTGATAAGTTCTTGTCTGTTGAAGGCGCAGCGGCACAAGTTGATTTCTATTCTGATGGTACTTATGCAGTTGTTCAACTTGGTGATACTTCAGAAAGGAATTTAATTGAAGTGTACGGATTGCTTTTACATGAAGCAGTTCATGTTTGGCAGAAGGTTAAGAAGTTGATGGGAGAAAAAGAGCCCAGTTCAGAATTTGAGGCTTATTCAATTCAATCGATTGCTCAAGACTTTTTTGAAATGTATGAAGAAAGCGAGATGAGAAATGTTCCATAGCGTGAATGATGGCAAAGGTAATCGCAGAATATATGTGAATAGCAATGAAATTAAACGTGTTCTTTGGGCGAATGAGGAACAGGGTTTGGTTTGTTGCTTTCAGTATCCATATAAGATTAATAAGCGCAAAGGTGGGCTTTGCACAAGAATATTGCGTGGCAAAGTTAAAGTGGAGATGATCAATGGCGTGGACGGGAGTAAAGCCGACTAGCTTTAGTTTTGAAGTTGAGAAACAGGCAGATGAGCTTGTAAAGAAAATCACAATGGATACAGTTCAATCACTTGTTGTTTCAAGTCCTGTGGATACTGGCGCTTATCGGGCCTCTCACATTGTTTCTGTTGGATCAAGTGATTACGGTGTGCGAGAGCCCTCAACAAATGCAGTGCAAGATGCTGCGATTCAAGCTGTGAAATTTAAACTTGGTAGTTTGATCTATATTCAAAACAACAAGCCTTATGCTGAGCGCTTAGAAAACGGTTGGTCCGATCAAGCGCCGTTAGGGATCTACAGCACAACGTTTACATACATTACTCAAAAGTATGGTGGCTAAAATGGCAATGACTTTAGAGCAGGCACGACAAGCAATAGTCGACCGTATGATGAGCTTCACAGGAATTTCTCAAGACAGAATCCAATATCCAAATGCTCCAGGCTTCACAGTGCCAACTAAAGGTTTATGGTGCCGTTTGGCTATCTCAGGAGGACCTAGCTTTATTGCTGGACTTTCTGATTCACCTTGCACCCGCCGTACTGGCAATATCTTAATTCAGTGTTTTGTCCGGCCTAATACTGGAGATAGGGAAATAACAGAACTTAGTGATGCTTTGCTAGCACATTTTGAATATTTCTCAGTCGAACATTTAGAATGTTTGCAAGGACAATCAGTTTATACGGGTAAAGATGCCGACTTTGTGCAGTACAATGTATCAGTACAATTTAGAGTTAATTAAAAATCATGAAAAGTAAAAGCCTATTTATTGCACTATTATTATGTTTATCGAGCAATGCGTTTGCTATCCCAGAAACTGCACCTACGCCTACCGAAATATCTAATGGAATATATTGTGAGAACATTGGTAAAGTTGCTTTTTCTACTTTTAACGCCATGTGGGCTCATGTTAGTAAGGATGCAATAAAATTAGTATTTACAAGTTTTTTAGGTGACGATTATAAAGAGGATGTGAGTGATGTGGTAGATAAGGTCTATGATTTTCCAGAAGTAACCGAAAAAGATGAAAATAGCATACTTGCTATGGTGAATTTTCCACGCCAAGTGGAGGATGAATGTTTGGGAGCTAAAAATGAGCCAAAACAAAATAATGATAAGTTTGGTGGTTCATTTAGTGAATAATTTGAACAAAACAAAAGGCTTAATTGCCTGAATTTACCCAATAAACCTGAACTACTTTTAAACGAACCTGTCCTTAGCGGCAGGTTTTCTTGTTTTCAAACTAGGAAAAATGGACAAAAAGTCATTTTTTCAACTGAAAGAATAAGCCTTGCAGTAATGCAGGGCTTTTTAATGGCTATAGGAATCACTTATGAGCAATTTTGTTTTTAAACGTGGTGACACATTCAACCTGAACTTACAGCTGGTTGATATGGATGAAACTTTACCCTATCCACCGGATGATGTACGCCGTGCTATTGATCTGACAGGCTACACGTTTACATCACAAGTAAAGACCTTGGACGGTGTAGCTGTAGCAACGATGACTTGTACCCCATTGAACCAAGGTGCACAAAAAGGTTGGTTGAATGTGGGGTCAAATGGTAGCACTGTAACTTGGGCGTTAGGGCTAGTTCAAATGGATATAAAAGGAACAGTGGGAGGGGTGACTCAACACACTGAAACTCTGACTTTCCAAGTTATTGATGGAGTGACAGCATAATGGCCAATCTTGTTTTTAAATACAGCTGGAGTCATGGACCTTATCCTTTGAACTCAGCGCAAGGAAAGCGGCAATTCATGTTGCCTTTCGCTTCAGGCATTCCAAATCTAGCACCAGCATTTTCTCAAATTCATGACATTCCAACTACCAACCCTGCATCCAGATTGGTAGGAACCCAACCAGGTAATGTTATGGAGGTAGGAGCATTTGGAATCGGAGCTACAAGTCTTCCACTATTTTCAGCCGATTTTGAATCACAAAAAAACTCAAGAAATGGGTTTTATGATACGTCTGCCGCAGGTACTAATATTCCTGATGGTCAATTAATGTACACAAATCGTGGATACTGGATTAAAGGTATTGTTTTCCCAATTTCAGGTGCACCTCAGCTTCTAAGTGGCCATATTAAATCCACAGCCTTTCAATTTTATCCTTTTTTAATGAGTGGGCTTAATACCACCACCGATTCTAATGGCTTTATTAAAGGTGCATCACCAATCGTTAAATTATTCGCCTCAAAAATTGAGTTGAATCATGATGCCGCCAAACAACCGATCGATTATGAAAAAGTTGGTACTGGCGACTACTTACTTAAAGGCTCTTTAGGTTTTGCCCAAGAAGGTTGGTACATCGAGGTACCTAAAGATGCAAACGGAAATAACGTCGTAGCTGTTGAGTACAAAGCGTTAGAAAATGGTGATATTTCAATAAAGACATATAAGCGTAAATTTGATTTTGAACTTGCAGCCATTATGGCTGACCATGAGAGTCCTGTTGATATTCCCGATGGCCGATGGATTGATATTCGTTTACATGAAGAACCTGAGGTTATTTCAGATACACCTATAAATTTTCAGCCCACAAATTTATCACAGACAGTGTCAGCAGCACTTGAAGGTATAGAACCGCCTGAAGTGACAGATGAAAACCTTTAACAACCCGCTAACTCAGCGGGTTTTTTAATGCCTAAATTTTGGAGAACCATAAATGAGTTCAGGTGCAAAAATTCGATTATATGCTTGTGAAGAAGCAGTGCTAGGAACAACTCCCGCAAACCCGATCTGGTACACAGTCCGACGTGTAAAAGATAGTTTGACTGAAAAAGTAACTACTGAAGATAGCAGTGAAGTAGCAGATTCACGTTTCCGCCAAGGCAGTGTCGTAACTGAAGCTGAAGTAACTGGTCAGTTAGAGTTTGAGTTATCGTTAGGTACCTTTGATTTATTCTTAAATGTTCTAGCTTTCAATAACTGGGCCGCAAATGCCTTAAGTTTTGGTGGTGGAGTACGTAAGTCACTGACCTTAGTAAAAGTCTTTGAAGATATTGGTCAAGTCTTTATTTATCGTGGAATTCAAGTAAATACAGGTGAAATGACTATCCAGACTACAGGAAAGATCACGGGTAATTTTGGTCTAGTTGGTAGTTCATTTACGCGACAACAAGTTAATCCGGTTATCAATCCAGTTCCAGCTTCAACACGACCGCTTGTAAGTATGCCTAATGTTGAAAAATTATTAATTAATAGTCAGTCGATTCAAGGTAAAGCTTGTCTGCAGACTCTCACTATTAACTTTAATAATAATCTGGAAGCTATTCGTTGTATTGGTTCAGGTTCATATACTCCAGAATTTTATTTAGAGAAAATGATTGATATTGGAGTAAATGCTAACTTTATGTTCTCGGCAACATCGGCAGCTTGGATTGATGCAATTAAAACGCGAGATATCTTCACACTGTCATTTGACATTACAGACAGTAAAGGGAGCAAGTATTCTTTAAACTTCCCGCAGCTCGAAGTTAAGGAAGCGAATCATCCAGATGGTGGAGGTGAAGACATCATTACAGTGGACATTAACTTTGCCCAGGTGCGTACAAGTCCAATAATCATCCGTTCTCTTGTCTAATTTTTAATAATCAATCTTAAAGCTCATGGAATGCCGTGGGCTTTTTTATTTCTAAAATTTCAGAGGTAGTTATGGCATTAAAAGTTGGAATTATTAAAAGCTCAGAAGTGTCTAAATGGTGTGAGTTTAAAGATACAGCTGGACAAGTACAGGCAGAGTTTAAAGTTCGTGGTATAGCATATAAGCCTTTCCAAGTTGCTATTGAGCGAGCAGGCAATCAGATCTCATCTAAGGGATATGATGTGATGGCTAGTGACCCTTCCGCTAAGCTTTATGGTGAACTCCTAATGGATGCTTGCGCGGCTCATCTAATCGAAGATTGGAAAGGTGTGGTATTTGCACAAATTATTGATGGCAAGTCTGTAGAAACTGATATGCCTTATACTCCAGAGAATGCTTCAAAACTTCTCAACCTTGGCGATATTGGTTTTTCAATCTGGTACTTTGTAAAAGAACAAGCTCAGAAAATTCAGGAAGAAGCCGATAAAGATAAGGCTTTAATTCTGGGAAAGTCATCGATCTCTACAAATACCAAAAAACCTATGCGTCGAAAACGCCGCATGAAATCGAACAAATCAAATTCTTAGGTGGACACATCCCGGAGCCGCCAGAATACTCTTATGCAGCAGAGTCAGTTCTGGTTGCCTTCAGCACGATTTCGAGATCACGACGATATGAGCAAGGCATTCCTTTATCTTTAGATCAGCAGGCTATCAATGTCTATGCTGAGCATAATGATTTACCAGTTGCTGCTCATATCTTTAATGACTGTATTTTTGCTATTGATAACTTGTTTATTGATGAAGCTCATAAGAAGATTAAGTCTAAATCTAGTAAATAACCATTCTACGGTTTGGTTATTTTAATAATCCTTGATGATCTTTAAGTTATTCTGAATAATAAGAATAAAGTCTAAATAACTATCAGATTTCAATTGACGAATTTATTGTCAAAGAGTTTATTAAAAGAACAATAATTAAAAGTGAGTATACATTATGAAATACATTAGGTTTTGTATTGGGTTAATAACGCTTTGCATATCTCAGATAGGGATAGCAGCTCAATTGTTAGATTTAGAAAATGAGCCTAAAGCAGCTCCAAATAGTTTGAACCCAACAGAGGCTTCCAAAGATTGTATAGATTCTTTAAGGAATCGATTTGGTACTCCATTATTTAATATAGTTGGCCATGGTGATACAACTTATGTAATTTCTGTACTAGCAGGACAAGATATAGCAAATACTAATGAACTGACATATTTTTCGCAATATCCCGATGCCAATAAAGAATTAGATGCAATTGTTAATGCTGTAAAGAATAAAATCCCATCCGAAAGTAATAAGTTTACTCATGATATTGTGACGAAACTACATTCATTACATGGGGGAGATAGTGAAAAAATTAAACAGAGAAGAATAGAGGTAGAAAATGCGATTAAGAATAATTTGAAAAAATCTGAGGATATTTGGAAGGCTGGACTCTTAATACATGCTTTGGGAGATACATATGCACATACATATAAAAAATTTTGGACTAATGAAGAGGTGGCATATGGTCCTACTACAGGTCATTTAGGTGACTCTATTTTTGGAGAGGATCCCGATTCAGTTACTTCCCCTAAAACTAAAATTAAGTATCTTGCTTATATTGAAAATTTATTCAACATATTAAAAACTGAAAAAGCAAACGATCAGAAATTTCAAGAGTTTAAAGAGAAAGCTAAGAATTCAAAATGTAAAAATGATGCATGCTTTAGTTACGAGGTTTTAGAATTCGATGATAAAATGGATAGATACAATCGCTGTATGGATAAATATATGACTCCATTATCAAGACCTCAAGTTCAAGAAGTAATGGATCAGATAAAAGACTAAGCTTAGTAAAAATTATAAAAAGGACAACTTAAGATGGTTTTTTATATAATGTATTTTAAATTCTTAAAATATTCTTTTAATTATGAAACCTATACTTCTAATTTTACTTTTAGCTGTAATGGTGGGGTGTGACAGATCTTCTGATATTGAATCAAAGATTAATTACAAAGCTCGGTTTGAAAAATCGGATGCTCTCATAGGTATATATTTAGATAAATTGGATTCACCCTCGACACCACCTAAGGTAAAAGAAAAGATTCTTTGTGAAAGTTATCCAAACGAGTACAAGCAAAATTACATGCCATCGTTAATGGCATTAGCTCCTAAAGATCATAAGGAAGCAAAGCTTTTAAGTGATTTGAAAGCCGCGACTGATTACTACAAAGAAAAGTTAGGTATAAAGTGTTTTAACTAATCAAATTCTCATAAAGCCACCTTCGGGTGGTTTAATATCTGTCATCTAGTAACAGTGAAATACACTTATTATAAATATAATGTTGAGAACAATTTATATTGAAAATTAATATGTTAGAAAAAACTTTTATATACTTTGGGGTTGTCGATTTATTTGGTTGTTTTGGTTAGCTGTACTAAAAACACAGAAATTAACCCACTTCCTCCTTCGGTTGAAGCGCAATTTAATAGTTCGGATAAACAAATAGAGAAGATGCTTGATGCATTAAATAATCGAGAAATGCCCTTCGACGAGAAGAAATAGATATTGTGCAATACATATCCCGATGTGTATAAAAAGCAATATATGCCAGCATTACTGAAGCTTGCACCAGATCAATATACAGAGGAAACACTTCTTAGAGACTTTGAGGCAGTTACTAACTTCTATAAAAAAACTTTTGCCATTAATTGTGATTGAAATCACATATAATTTAAGAACTTTTATTTATTTAAATAAATTGTTTAATACTAGGTTGGTATGAAAAATTTAAAAATTATTTTCTTAAGCAGCATTATTTCCCTTTCATTCGGTACATATGCTAGTGATTATATTAAAGAGTTGCCCCCACATTTAAATTGGAAGCAATTACCTAAAATTGATGTTCAAGATAAGGACCTACAAGGTTATGACCGTATTGTTGAGATTTCTGCAGATGCAAATGAAAGTGGGGTAATAACTAGTGCAAAAATCATAAAAAGCAGTGGAATAGAAAAATTAGACAAAAAGATCTTACTAGCAATAAAAAGTGCTAGTTTTAATCCATATCAAGAGAACGGAATTTACTATCCTATAAGATTTATACAACCTCTGAATTTAGAACTTTCTAGAAAGCCAAAATTTAAAAACTATCCAAAAATTATTGTAAATAGAAGTTATATTAAGGGTATGGAACGAAAAGTTACCATTTATTCAGAGGCAGATAACAATGGAAATATAACTTTAGCACAGATTAAAAGTGGTAGTGGCGTGCCTGAGCTAGATACTTATGTATTGGAAGAATTTAGAAAGAAAGCACTATTCTATCCTTTGATTGTCAATGGTTCTCCATATCCTATACGAGATACTTCTCAATTTATATTTTCAGATAAATTAAATACGTTTGATTAAAAAGTGAATGATAAATAGGTTTTAGTGACCACCTTCGGGTGGTTTTTCTTTATGTGACATTTAGTAACCAGTTTGTTAAAGTTAGTATACTTTATAACAAATGGTGAAATTCATGAGAAAGATAATTTTAGGGAGCATGTTAGTGGCTGCTTTTTCCACATCATTTTCACATGCTTTAGCTCCCAAAAATGGAGATGAGCCAACTTATTGTGAGCAGATTGTTTCGGTCCATGGTTTGTTAACTAGAGCACAATTTGAATGTGGATATAGTGAATATAACAATGAGTTAATCTCAGATTCAGCCAAGTGTTTTCAGCATGAGCTTGGCGAGGAATATGGAAAAAAAGTCCTTATGTTTGGCATGAAAGAATTTGACCGAAATGTGAAAAAAGATGGGAAGAATGAGACTTGTAATAGTTTATTAAAAGAATTTCCAGAGTATGTAAGGAAGTAACTGATGAAAAAGCTACTACCAGTTGCATTTTTACTCACAGCATCATTTATAACTCACTCAGCCGATACTAATGATAAACACTGTAGAGATGTGAATAAACTTGCTGAAAATGTCATGCTCTTTAGGCAGGAAGGGGTTTCTGTGGTTAGACAAATGGAGATGATAGAGAGTATCAAACCAAGCAAGGATTTTAAAAGATTAATGGAGATGATGGTCGAGGAAGCCTATAAAGAACCAAAGTTTGGATCAGAAGAGTATAAGGCGGAAGCAATAACCGAATTTGCAAACAATTGGTACATTCAATGCAAGCAAGCAAATCGAAATAAGTAGAGCACTTTAAGATGCTTTAATTGTTGAAACTAAGAAAAGTTTATAAGTAGGTTTTCATGAAAAAGATTGTTTTATTGGGATTATTACTTTATTCGGTGGCTTACGCAGGATTTGAGACACCCCAAGAGCAACAAAAGAAAATGCTTGCCGAAAGATTGGTTAAAACCAAACAGTATACTGACAGTATCATTGGTAAGACAGCATGGTATAACTCCAGTGAGTGTATGGCAAATCCAATTTATGCTGAAAGATGGCATATGTCATATAATGATGCATCATACAAAACTGATGACAAATATGTACCTATAACTTTTTTGGAGGCTGAAGTTAATCAAGGTACTTATCGGGATGATATAGTCTTTAAGGTTAAAATAGATAATAAGGAAGAGGGTTATATTGGGACAAGCGATGCATCAAAACTTGAAATAAGTGATGGTTGGGGGTGCTTTAAGGCTCAAAATCCAGAAAATAAGACTAAGCCCAATTCAGCAATTTTAGAGACCAATAGTATTTATAATAAGTGGGATGTTAGTTGTAGGAAAGATGTATTCAATGGGAAAAAAATATGTTCTGTTAGTAAGAGTGGATTAATGGTTCTGTTTATTGATGGTAGATTTGCGATAGGTGTAGGAAGTCATCATTATCCTGGGTCGAATAGTGCAATAAAAATTGATGACAATGTACCTTATTCAGGGAAGGAAGGATTAATTAATCCGTTTTACGCAAATCTAATCATTAAGCAAATGAAAGATGGTAAAAAAGCAGTTATCCGATATAGAGAGTGGCCATATGACTACAATAAAGATACCGAAGTAGACCTAGCGGGTTTTACAAAAAAGTTTAATGAAATGCTTGAATGGTATAAGAAACTTTAAAAAAAGCACCCTAGGGTGCTTTTTTAACGATGACGATATTTAATTAGCATATCTCTTAGCTCTGCAGTTAATGCTTCAGCTTCTTCTTTCCACATTATGGCTTCTTCAGAGCTAATTTTAGAAGAGAGACTTTCTTCCAATCTAACAACAATTTCAGCTGTTAAGGACCTCTCATTTTCTTTTGCTTTCTGTTCAAGATCTTCTTTTAATTTTGTCGGAATTCGGAAATTCACTTGAGAATAATCTTTAGCCATAAACCATATACCGCAAATCAACAATCAACTAATCATATATAGCAAAAGTGCTTTACACAATAAAGCAATAGTGCTATAAATTAAAAATGCTATATAGCAAAAGTGCTTTATTTGAGGTTGAAAATGACACGGCATGATAAGCAAATGAATATTCGGATGGCTCATGAAACAGTAAATGAATTGAAGGAGGCAGCGAAGAAGAACCGTCGATCAGTAACGGCTCAGTTAAACCAGATTATTGAAGATTGGTTAAGAGAGCAGAAGCAACAAGGTGCGAAAGCATGAAATCAACAGACAACAAAAAAGCTCCTAACTTTGCACGGTGGGGAGCTTTGATGAAGTCGCAATCTACAGGAAAGACAACATGTCTAATTTAACACAAAACTTTTTAAACCCAAACAATAAGCCGTTAGTTATTGGTGAATTTTCAATTCGTCAAGATGAAGACGGGCGTTATTGTTTGAATGATCTCCATAAGGCTAGTGGAGATGATAAAAAACATTTTCCTGCATATTTTCTTCGCAACCAACAAACTAAAGATTTAATCGCAGAAATTGAACTATCAAATGTGAATGGATCAGATTCTGAGCGATATGAGAATTTGCATATCGCTGTAAAAGTAATCAAAGGTGGTTCTGACAAACAGGGTACTTATGTTGTTAAAGAACTAGTCTATACCTATGCAATGTGGATTAGCCCTAAATTCCATTTAATGGTAATCCGTGCTTATGACTCACTTGTGATGGAGTGGCTGTTAAATGGCAAACAAACAATTTCACCTGAGCAAGCTGGCATTCTTTACAACATTGTTCACACAAGAGCGAATGGAAATAAGAACTCAATCGTTCAAATGTGGAGTCGCTTAAAGAACCACTTTAAATATTCTGCAAGTTATAGGGAGCTAAGAGCTATCCATTTTGAAGATGCTAAGCATTATTTAGAAGTTATGGATTTGACAGGTAAACCCAATAATAAACCTGAGAAAAAACCTCAAGGTTCATTGTTTGATAAAGATGCATATGAACTGGTTCGCAAACTAACGGAAGCAGTCATAATAGAAAATGATGAAATCGTTCCAGTTTTGCTAGCTGTCAAAATGCTTGATGTGAAGAAGTTCGCATATTACTCACACTTAGTAGTGAAAGCGAATGAAGCAGCACGAGATATCGCTCGATTATTAGATTTTAGGAACCCACAAAATGAGCCTTTAATCGATGCAAACTGTTCGGTGATAGCAATGTCAAATGGGCAGAGATTTCTTGCAAGGCCCAATTGGTTTAACTGCCCAGCTTAGTAATTATATTTAACTTAAACAGAACCCACTCAATGAGTGGGTTTTTTATTGCCTGGAGAAAAGTGGTATGGCACAAGAATCCCGTTTGGTCATTGTTATTGATTCGCAGAACGCGGAACGAAATGCGCGTAATCTAGGCAATGAACTCGATAGTATAGAAAGAAGAGGAGATTTCGCTTCAAGGTCTATGGATCGCATGTCCGTAGCTACCCGTGCCTTAGCTGGACATATGGCTGGCCTACTAACTATTGGCGCTGCTGTAAATAAGATGGATACCTATACAGGATTACAAAACAGACTCAAATTAGTTACAAATTCTCAAGTGGAGCTCAACCAAGCATTAAAAGATACATTCAATATTGCTCAGGCAACTGGGCAAGCATGGGGCAATACTGCACAGGTTTATCAACGATTTGCTGATAATGCAAAAGCACTAGGGATAACTCTGCAACAAACCTCATCACTGACCGAAACAGTAGCAAAGGCTATTGCAATTACTGGTGGTAGTGCCGCAAGCGCAGAAGCAGCATTAGTCCAATTTGGGCAGGCAATGGCATCCGGTGTTTTACGTGGCGAAGAATTTAACTCGATTGCAGAACAAGCTCCAGGTTTATTAAAAGCAATTGCAACGGGACTTGGAACTAATATTGGGCAGCTAAGAGGGATGGCAGCAGAAGGAAAACTGACTGCTAATGTTGTAGTTGAATCTTTAGAAAAGGCAAAAACTTCTGTTGATGAGTTGTTTGGCAAAACAGATTTTACTATCGGTAACTCATTAACAATACTGAACAATGCTATTACACAATTCATTGGTGAAGCAGGTAAAGGGTCGGGAGCAGCGCAGACTCTATCTGGATCGATCCGAGTTTTGGCTAATAATCTGGATTTAATAGTTGATGGTGCTTTTGTTCTTGGTGTTGGTCTAATGACCAAAGCGGTTTTAACAAAAACTATTGCTATTCAGGCAAGCATTGTGGCATCTGCTCAACAAAGAGCAGCTAATCTTGCAGAGGCACAATCTCAAGTACAGTTACTAGGTGTAGAAGCAATGCGAGCAAGACAATCTGCTGCATTGACTCTCACAGAGGTAGGTTTGGCTCGAGCAGAATATAATGCAGCATTGAGTGCAAATGCACGTGCGTCGGCGATTCAAAGACTAACCGCTGCTGAAATTGCCCATAATATTGCTGTAAAAGAAGCAACAATTGCAACTACAGCCTATTCGGTAGCTCAAGGAAATTTAAATAGGGTGACTACACTTGGAAGCCGTGCTCTAAGTTTGGTAGGTGGACCAATTGGTGCAATCACACTTGGAATTACTGCTTTGGCGGCTGGCTATATGTATTTCCAAGATAAGGCAGCAAAAGCGAATCAAAAACTTGAAGAACAAGCAAAAGTTGCTGAGAGAACAGATGAGGCTTTAAAAAAATTATCTGGCAATGATAAGGCAAAAGCTGTTAATGATCTAACAGCTGCATTTAATTCTCAGAATGATGCATTAGAGAAATCGTCACGTTCTGTTGGATCTGCATTAATTGATATCGAAAACTATGCTAGAGGAAACAGAGAAGTTGAAAAAATTTCGCTAGATGCAAGAACTGGAACTATCAGTTATTCAGAAGCCATTGAGCGTTTAAATAAAATTAAATTGCCTACTGACCTTTATGAAAATCTTAAAAAGCAAGCTGCGCAATATGACCAAAATTCAGTTAAAGCAGCTCAATCTGCTGACAAATTAAAAATCTTTGGTGTTGAAGTAACTTTAACTGGTAATAAAGCTCAGAATGCAGCAGCTCAGCATCAACAGCAAGCGAATGCTTTAGGAAATACTGCTAGTGAAGCTGAAAAGGCAACCAAGGCTTTACAAGATTATCAAGCTAAGCAAAAAGATAGCGTAATCGATTCAATCTATAAATCTGGGTGGCTCGATAAAGGGTATTCTGTTGCTCAAGCTAATGCCATTTTAGAGTTGCAAAAGGCCAAAGGAATGAGTGCAATTCTGACCAAAGATGAAATAGACAGTGCACTGAGAAATTTAAAAATCATGGAAGCTCAACAGGAGAGAGAGGATAAATTAACCGAAGCTAAGCGTAAACAAACGCAAGAACTTGAAAAACAGCAAGAACTTACTAAACGTTTAGTTGGTATTTCTGGTCAATCTGGTATTGGCACTGGCCCTCATCTTGATGTTCGATATGGCGGCTCAATGTCTGGACAGAAAGTTTCTAATGAACATCTGGCCCGATTGCAAGCAGGAGGAAAGCCATTATCCTCGTATAAGATCAGTTCAAATTACGGTCCACGAAAAGCCCCTACTAAAGGGGCTTCTTCATTTCATAAGGGTATTGATTTTTCAATGCCTGAAGGTACGCCGATCACAACTAATGTCGCTGTAAAAGATATCAAGACAAGATATGACAGCAAAGGTGGTGGTTATGTCAGCGAAGTGATCTTTGAGGATGGAGTATCTCTTAAATTACTTCATCAATCACCAAAGATGCAAAGTAAGGTTAAAGGTGGTGCAAGTAAAGGTAGTGATAAGGCATCGGGCGATATTCAGTCACAACTTAATCGTCAGCTTGATAATCAGCGTTCTTTGGAAAATGAAGTAGCTACCGAAGTACAGCGGATCCAGAATAATTTAAAAGTTAGACTGGAGGATGTCGATAAGGCTGGATTCTCACCAGAACGAACAGCTGAAATTAAGACTGAATTACAGCGCCGTGCAGATAATGATGTGGCTATTGCCAAACAAGCAATTAGAAGCAAGCTGGAAGACTACAAGGAATTCAAGAAAACAGAAGAACAGTTACTTGAAGAGAACTTTAACCGTAAAAAGTTCAATGCTGCCCATGATATTGAATTAAGTAAGTCAGAACAGAAGCAGGCAGTCGAATTGCTAGATCAGGAATATCGACATGAGCTAGGACTATTAAAACTAGCCCAAGAACAACGCTTATTTCAAGCCAGACAATCTTTACTAACTGAAACTCAAGCCATGCAAGAGCGTTATAGATTAGAGCGGGAGGAAATCGCAAAAACTGTTAAAGATCCTGAAGAACGTCGAGCAAGAATTGCTTTATCCAAAACTAATCAAGACAAAGAAACACGGGACAAAGTGAATAATGCTGCTCAGAATTGGAGTGGCATTCAAGCAGATATGATTGGTACCGGTGAGTTCTTTAGACAAGATCAAGAGCGATCCAGTCGGTTGGGTAGTGCTCATAATCTTTTTGATAGTCAACTTACTTCTATAGACTTTAGTGAACAGAGCTCACTAGATGCGTTAAATGCACAATTTGAACAACAACTTATTAGCCAGCAAGACTTCGAAAATCAGAAAACAGCAATTATTCAAGCTGCTCAAGAGCAACGAAATCAAATTGCTATTGAATATGCTCAGAATGCTAAGGATATTGAAGATAAGTATCAACAAGATCGATTGAACACACAGATTGCCCTTGGTGGACAAATGATGGGTTCAGTTACTTCGATGTTTGGTTCAATGTTTGGTGAGCAATCCAAAGCTTATAAGCTTATGTTTGCGGCAGATAAGGCATATGCCATTGCAGCTGTAGGTATTGCCATTCAGCAGAATATTGCAGCAGCTTCAAAAGTTGGTTTCCCTTATAACTTGCCTTTAATTGCTGGGGCAGTTGCTCAAGGTGCAAGCATTATTGCAAATATTCGTGCAATCAAAGATCAAGGCTTTGCTGAGGGTGGCTATACAGGATCAGGTGGTAAATATGATGTTGCCGGTCTAGTACACAAAGGCGAGGTTGTATTCTCTCAGAAAGATGTCGCTAGAAATGGAGGTGTTGCAGCGGTTGAATCTATTCGAAAAGGTGGAATGACGCCGTCTAATAATTCGGATCTATTCCATGATGGCAAAGTTTATTTCTCTTCAAATGGTTTGGTTTCAGATCGTTCAAATCTTGATGATGTGCAGGATTTCACATTCGGTCGTTCTTCACGACCTCAATCTGAGATTGTGTCTTCAATTGCACCTTCCTCTCCAGTGATCAATTTCAAAATTGAAGTTGTGAATCAGGTTAGTGGGGCAACAGTTGAAGCTGAACAACTGGATGATAAAACAGTACGTATCATCGTAAGGGAAGAGCTTGATAAGCAGCTTCCAAGAGCTGTACCAAAACTAGTAAGTGATCAAATTGGGAATCCAAACTCAACTATTAGTCGCTCTTTGACTGAGAATACAACCGCAAGACGTAATCGATAATTAATATAAACCACCTTCCGAGGTGGTTTATATTATTTTTATATTGACATTAACTATAAATAGTTATTTATTAAAAGAACAATAATAATGGGAAATATAAAAATGGAAAAAATACATACTGTTTTAATTATATTGTTTGTAATGGTTATAACAAATGGATGTGTAACTAAACAACCAATAAGACCACATTTAGATACTGCTGCAACATGTAAAAAAGGAGTTAACAACTTTTGTGATAAAGAGCAATTTTATAACTTAAATGATAAAGTTAAAATTGCTGTGTTAGAAATTAATGACTTTGGAATAATTTTAAACAAAGATGGTGCTGAAAATATTTTAAATTATATCCGCCGTTCTATGGAATCAGAGCAATCAAAACCTATTATTAATGTCTACATCCATGGTTGGAATCATGGTGGGAAAAGTAAAGATAGTGATTTGACTCAGTTTGAAGGTGCAAACTTAGCTTTGTCTCGTACTCAAAGGGGTATTGATAGTACTAAGCGAGAGGTAATAGGAATATATATTTCTTGGCGTGGTCAAACATTACCCACAAAAACTTTAAATACAATAGTTACTTTTTGGGGAAGGAAAGCGGTTAGTGAAGAAGTTGGTCGTGGCGAGTTGACTACTTTTATTTCCAGATTAGAGAATATTGTAAAACCAGAAAAAATTAAAGAATCTAATAAAAATGGTACCTTAATATTAGTAGGACATAGTTTTGGTGCTTCTGCTTTATATACTGCTATTCAGACAGAGTTGCTCAATAGATTCTATCAGTCACTGGAAGCACAGAAACTAGATAAAAATCAAAAAATACAAGGTTTTGGTGATATGGTGATATTACTTAATCCTGCAATTCAAGCATTAAGATTTACACCTTTACGAGAGGCAGTATTTACTGAGGCAAACAAAAATAAAGATATATTTAAAAATAATTTACATCCCAACTTAATTGTGCTGGCTACTGATAATGATTTTCCTGTTAGGCATCTTTTCTCATTGGGAAGAAATTTAGCTGAACTTAAAAACTATCATGGAAAAACGCCAATTCATGTTGGAAATACAAAAAAAATTGAACAAGCAAGTCTTCGTAAATTGGATACAACAGCTATTGGTCAATATGAACCATATTTCACTCATTGGGCAACAATTGAAAATAAAATTGAAATTAAAAATGAGGTTCTTGAGGTGAATGACTGTTTAGAAAATAAACCTGATAAAATAGAGTGGCTGAAAACTCTGGTAGATAAAAATAAGGATTCAGAAAATATTGCAGATAATACATATACTAATTTTTTAATAACCAATAATACTAAAGATGAAGAATATGATTTACACAGTAAGGTAAAGTGGGCTGCACTACATGCAGGTAAATCAAATGTTTCTTGGAAAAGAAACCCTTATTGGTTTGTAAGAGTTAATAAAGATTTTATAAATGGTCATAATGGAGTGTGGAGTAAAAATGTTGGTTGTTTTGCTTTAGTTTTATTAACTACTGATAGAGAGGATGCTGGTACACAGACGATTTTCTATCCTATTATTCAGTAAACAAATAATTAATTAAATTTAAAAGTTCTTATTTTTACTTATGTATCTATTTTATAAAGCGCCATTTGGCGCTTTTTTATTAATTAAAGGAGCATTATGTACAAGCTAAAGCTAAATCCTCAAACCAGCGGCTATGGCGTAACACCGGGTGATGATGTGAAACGTAACAGCCACATTGTTGATGTGAACTGGAATTTAAGTAAAACCGATTTCAATAAAATGATGGCTTTTTGGCGGGTCTACCAGAACAAGCCAGCCTCATTTTATGCAGACTTGGTGATTGATCAGGGAACACGTCAGCAATACCTGTGTAACTTCATCCCCAACTCGTTCAAGACCAATGAAGTCAACGGTAATCTTTACAGGGTAAATGCTCAACTTGAAGTTATTCAAAATCAGCCGAACCTTACAGATGATGAGGCTCTTATAAAAGATTGGGAGGTTTAATGAATAACGAATACGCCAAGTTCTTTCTCAATCGTAAAGTTGATATCTATCAACTGGAATGTATTGAACTCTCACATCCTTCTTTCTCAAATACCTATCGGGTTGTCCGTAATGATGACCGTGGGGTATACGTTCAGCATAGTGTAGGATCTGGCCAAATCTTTTATGAATATCTACCGGTGTCAATTCAGAGATCCGGAATGTTGGGTGATCTGGACCAGACGTTAACAGTCTCAATTTCTGGTTTAGGTGATGTATTGCCAGATGAGTTCGAACGAGTAATTGAAGGTCAATTCCCAGATGTAAAACCAACAGTAAATTACCGGATTTATAGTTCCGACAATTTGAATGCGCCGATGCATTACTTATTAGGGCTTCAACTTGCAGGTGTTTCAATGAACCACAAGGCGGTGACGTTCAAGGCGGAATCACCACGTTTAAATACCGCTAAAACTGGTGACATTTTCTCACTGGATCGCTTTAGTGGACTAAAGGGGGCTGTATGAAAAGTCACGATCATTTGCTTGATAAGCAATACGATGAAGAGTATTACAATTGTGTTCATTTCGCGCATGAAGCTGCTATAGATCTATACGGAATTGATCGAGCAGAAGCACTTGAATTGTTTATGCAACCTAAGGGCAAAATTACTTTCCTGCCATCACGGTTAAAACTTTTAAATCCGCTGCCGATGCCCAAGGAAGGCTGCATAGTCGCCTTCCATCCTAGACAAAGAAATAAGCCCCCACATGTGGGGCTTTTTCGTGGGCAGAAGGTTTTACACCTTATGGAAGCTGGAGTCACATATCTAGCTGAAGATGTCATTAAAGCGATGGGGTTTAGTCGGGTCAGTTATTATGATTAAGATTATTTATAAGCAAGATCCTTTATCTGAAGAAAAGACAGTTGAATATGCTCATACCATAGGGCAATGGCTCACTTCAAAATATGAATATCTACCAGAACATATCCGTATTTTTCATACTGCAAGCAATATGGATCATGCGGAAATTTCTTTTGCGAATGAAGTCACACCGAAGAATGCCCATGATTTAAAGCAACTTGATTTCTTACCGGGTACATTCATTGTGATTGAGAATCCAAAAGGGATGCCAGCGCTTATTGCTGCTATTGTGTCAATAGTTCTAAGTGTAGCTGTTGCGTTGTTAATGCCAACACCTTCGATTGCTCAGACCAACAATAATAATAACCAGTCTTCCTCAGCAAATAATGAACTATCAAACCGTGAAAACAAGATTCGTGTGAATGGCCGTATTGCTGATATTTATGGTGCAGCTCACGATACACCTGACCTTATCGCAGTCCCTTACAAGGTTTATGAAAACAACGTGGAGGTTGAGCATGTTGTGGGCTGTATCGGTCGCGGTCACTATAAAATTAATGGTGCCTATGACGGTGAAACTAATATTGTCGATATTGCTGGAGCATCGGTAGAAGTTTACCGACCAGGTGTAGATATTGTCTCGGGACAACCCTATTTCTCGCTTGGAAGCGAAATTACAACACCACCGTTAACCGTTCAACATCAAAACTCGGTCAATGGACAGATTTTACGTCCGGCAGATACGCAGACATTGGAAGGGACCAATTATCTTCTTTTTGCTTATCCGAACGAGATCCTGCGGGCATCTGCAAACAATACGGATCTAACAACAAAATTTGTCAGCAATGATCGTCTAGAAATCACCAATGCTTCATTTAGCTATAACGGACAAACTTTTGATTTAAACGGTACTTACAGTGTCTTATCAGTTGCTGATGACCGGATGGCATTATCTAACCCAGCAGCAGTTAATCCGAACTGGTTAAAGCTAAAAGAACTCACTAATCAGCAAACTGTTGCTTTGTCTCCAAAGCTTTCATCCATAGGTGAAAAATGGATTGGCCCATTTATCTTAGACAATATTGAACGCAGTCGAGTGCTTTGTAACTTTGTAGCTACAAATGGCCTTTATACCGTTTCTTCAGGGGGCGATCAGGCAGCTGTTAACGTCACGATTGAGGTTGAAGTAACGCCAGTTAATGAGTCCGGTGCAGCCATTGGTAACCCAATGCTGAAACAGATCATTCTCAAAGGTTCGGCTAAGTCACGCCAAACAGTGGGTGCAACGCTTGATATGGTTACATTTCAGGGGCGCTGTAGTGTTCGTGCTCGCCGTTTAACTCAAACTCCGGGAGTCACAACCGTGGTTGATGATGTGAAGTGGCAAGCACTTTATGGTGCTTATCCATTGCAGAGCACTGTGTATGAACATGAAACGGTTTTCCGTGCACGTACATATGCAACCACAGGAGCTCTATCGGTTAAGTCTCGCAAGATCAATTTTGAGCTTCAGCGGATGTTGCCAACCTATAAAAATGGAGCAATGACCACAGAGCTATTCCCAACTTCAAGTTTTGCGGATGCTCTTGTATCGATGGCACTGGATGACAAGATAGGTCGTCGTACGATCGACGAGATTGATCTGGAAAACATCTATCGGACTTATAACGATATTGTCGATTATTTCGGAACACCTTTAGCAGCAGAATTCTGTACAACGATTGATGATACAAACTTATCGTTTGAAGAGCTGGTAACGAACCTTTGTGATGCAGTGTTTTGTACAGCATATCGGCAAAATAACAAGCTTAAAATATACTTTGAGCGACCGACGGATAACTCAGTTTTGCTTTTTAACTTCAGGAATATCATTCCAGATAGTTACAAGCATGATCTCACTTTCGGTGTAATGGATGATTACGACGGTTTGATCTATGAATATTCGGATCCGACTGACGATAGTCGTATCAACATCTATTTACCTAATAAAGGTGCCAAAAAGCCGAAAGAAGTGAAATCAGTTGGTGTACGTAACAAGTGGCAAGCCCACTTTAATGCGTACCGACTCTGGAACAAGTTACGCTTTCAACGTAAATCAATTACCTTTGATGCGGCACCTGAGTCAGAGTTGCTGGTTTTGCGTGACCGTATTGCTGTAGCTGATTATCGCAATGGAATACATCAAAGTGGTGAGGTTGTGCAGCAAGAAGGCTTGATTCTCACCTTGAGCCATGACGTCGATTTTATAGCTGGCAAGAGCTATGTTATTTATCTTCAAATGGGCGATGGTACCGTGGACCTGATCCCTATCACGGCTGGATCTACCAAGAATAAGGTTGTTTTAGGACGGTTGCCAAACGGAGCCTTGAAGCTAAGTCCTGATGATTTTGTTAATACGATTTATACAGTTGTTAATGATGACACCAAGGGTTCATTGCCTTATCTGGTAGCGAAGAAAGATCCAGTGGATCAGTTCTCAAATACCATTACTGCAGTAAATTACGATGTGCGCTATTACCTTAATGACAAGGACTTTATTGATGTGCCGGTAGACGATTCACCGATCTATATTCGATATGATCAGCTAGATATTAATCTGGCACGGCTATATCAGATGCAAAGAGGTGATTTGCCAACGACTGGAGAAATTAGCTTTATTGTTGAAGCCGGTGCTTTGGTATCGAGCTCCAGTTCGTACCGATCAGAAACTAGATTTGTCTATTATCCTAAGTATGATGGTAATCCTCCTAAACGCGTATTTACGGTTCAATCCGCTAATGAACTTCCTGCAATTGATACAGGAGATTTTCCACCTGATCTGGTTGTTAATCTTATCATTAAGGGAGCTGTAGTTGGCCGTGGCGGAGATGGCGGATTACCGCATCTTGCATATGGTGCATGGTCTAGTGATCCGGATTTTAACTTTACCAAAACTCGTCGTGATGGATTTCAGGGAGCACCAGGCTTATTGAACCGACATAGTAAACTGAATTTGACCATTGATGGTGGAACATTGGCCCGAGGTGGCTCAGGCGGTGGAGCAACGCCAAGTGGTATTTATGCAGATTCATCATTTGGAGTTCAAGGCGGTGCTGGTGGTGGTGGTGCACCATTTGGACGTGTTATGTCTGGTCAGCCAATTTACAATGATTCTCAGGATTGGCGACTATACCTAGATAGTTATTTATTAGTTATGAAAGTTACTGACGCTGGTGCAGAAATACCTGGAAAAGGATCTAGGTTTGCAAATGGCTATGTTACGCCTCCACTATCTGGCGATGGGGGTGGCTGGGGGCAACGTGGTACTAAGTCTACAAATAGCGACACTTGGAATTGGCAATACCATGGTACGACTGAAGGCCAACCTGGGCTGGGTGGACCTGCAATTGTTGGAGTAGCACCACTAACGACACAATTGATAAATGGAGGGAAAATCTTACAAACCCTTTAATACTTTGAAAGAACCTTGAGCACCCAATTGGGTGCTTTTTTATTATCCCTCGAATGAGGAATAGACAACGAAAAACTATCGCTTTCGAGCGATTTTTTTATTTCTGGAGATACAAATGGAACCAGTTTCCACTAGCGGTTTAACAGCACTTTTAAAATTTTATGGGGCAGCAATTATGGTGACTTTAGCAGTCGCTTTAGTTGCAGCAGTTGTATTGATGACACGTATGCCGCGCTCACCACAAGAGTGGGCTGTAGGCTTGATCTGCACGGTTGTTTCAAGCTTGGCTGGCGGTTCATTCATTATTGTGAAGTGGGGTCTTCATGAATGGATTACAGATATTTGGGGAATGATTGCATTAGGTGGCTTCTTCTTTATTTGTGGTATTCCTGGTTGGGCTTTGGTCCGTTGGATTTTTAACTTTATTGATAAACAGGAAGGTAAGACGATTGTTGAAGTAATTAAAGAAGTGAAAAAAGCCCGAAAAGATATCGAAAACAGCTAATGCCGCCTTCGGGCGGTTTTTTATTAATTGAGGAAAAGTGAAATGAACATTGAACAATATCTTGAAGAACTCATTAAACGAGAAGGTGGTTACGTAAATAACCCTGCAGATCGAGGTGGTGCAACAAAGTACGGTATAACTGAAGCTGTGGCCCGTGAAAATGGCTACAAAGGAAATATGAAAGATTTACCGCTTGAAGTTGCCAAGTCTATTTATCGCAAAAACTATTGGACTGCTCCACGTTTTGACCAAGTGAATGCAATTTCTTCTGCTGTAGCTGAAGAGCTTTTAGATACCGGTGTGAATTGTGGTACCGGCTTTGCAAAACCTCTTTTACAACGTGCTTTGAATCTACTGAATAATGAAGGCAAAGCAGGTTGGTCAGACTTAGAGGTCGATGGTGTTTATGGCTCAGAAACGCTAGGAGCCCTTAAAACATACTTGTCAAAACGAGGAAAAGAGGGCGAGAAAGTTCTGGTACGAGTTCTTAATATCATGCAAGGACAGCGCTATATTGAAATCTGTGAGCGTAATCCGAAGCAAGAGCAATTTTTTTATGGCTGGATCGCCAACCGCGTTTCACTTTGAAGGTTCTGGTTTTGCTGAATTTCCTTGGTGTATGACACCCCATAGTGAATGTTTTGATAATTTAATCAAAACCACAGCCAAAGATAACTAATAAAAAAGGGGCCTTTGCCCCTTTATTTTAAACTTTTCTTTTTGAAAATATAAATACCACTAAAAATTGAGAATATAGCTTGAAATAAAAGCCATACAAGTGTTGAGTAATTTGAACACTTAGTGATGGAATCATAAATAATCTCTTTATAAGATACAGTTTCCATCATGTTTAGTAGTATGGATTCAGCTAAAAATAGAACCAGAGAAATAATAGTATAAAAATACTTATTTCTTATAAAAATTAAGATTATTGAAAATATGATCGATAATAGGCCGCACATCCCTAACATTGATGGATCATTAGCCGAAACTCCATTTAACTCTTTAAAATAGGTAATAGTACCAATAGCAATATATTCATTAATACATAAATCTTGACCAAACTTATCAATCGTATATCCACCAATACCTGATAAGAATAAAAATAATATAGCCACATATCTAATCATAATTTATAAACTCAATTTTAATGATGGATCAAATTTCCATGTTTCAACTTGTAGTTCTGGATCTGCACGGCAAGTTCCTTGGCATCCATCTGGAATTGCTATTACGTCACCATTAAGAGCTAATTTTATAGCTTCTTGTAAAAGATAGGCCATCTTTAGAAAAAATAAGAGGGCAGTCATAACCCGGATAAACATCAGTTTTATAGTCGAAGGTTGGTTCGAATAGATCTAAGAGGTGTACTCGGTCTTTTGATATCGGCTCATAGTTTGCACACATAATCTGCTCATTCATATTTTTTATAATTCTTGATAGATTATAAGTTTATAAAAACCTTATGAACGTAAGACTATGGTTAAAAATGTTGTAAAAGTTGGATGGATACTTACTTTTATCTGGATTTTAATAATTGTTTTTTTATTAATTAAGAAACCAATACCCTCTACATTAAATGAAATAGGAGATTTTATAGCAGGTGTATCATCACCACTTGCTTTTCTTTGGGTAGTAGTTGGTTACTATCAAAGTCAACAAGCTTTAGTGATGCAAGCAGAAGAGTTGAGCCACAATACTCAAGCTTTAACTGCTCAAGTTGAAGAAATGAAAAAAACAACTGAAATACAAGAAGATCAGCTCTCAGAGATGAAAGCACAATATGAAGAAACAGCACTTAATGAACAAAAGAAATTACAACCTTTTTTTCACATCAAAATTGAAAATGTAGCTAATATGAAGGAATATCAAATTATTGAGTTGGGCCTTTGCTGTGAAAATGGATTCGCAAGAAATATTGCTATTGAACATGTAGAAAGTGGGAGTATAAGTGATTTTCAAAGTTTCATAAAAAGTAAAGATAAGCTTAATTTGAAAATTAATATAATAGTAAAAAGTATGAGTGAATTGAATAATAATTCTTTTGATATAATTTATTGGGATGTTAATCATCAATATATGAAACAAAGATTTAAATTTTTCAAAAACAATATGGATGATAATAATTTTTTATTTGATAAATTTATTTATTCTCAGAAAAAAGCACCCTAGGGTGCTTT